>JAGZDD010000110.1 GCA_018369015.1 Clostridiales bacterium
AATATTCTTCAGGGCGCCGCCTAACTCGATGCCTGTCATATCCGAGCTGCTATAAACGCGGAACACATCATTCATAAAAATATCCTGGACAAACCGGGCTGTTGCTTCGGTTTTCGCTGCGGCGACAACCGTCGTGGGAATCCTGCGCCCTACCTCCTCCGCATGGGAAGGTCCTGAAAGCACCGCCACATCGGCCGCGGGAATTTCCTCCGAAATAATATCGGTCATTGTACACAACGTCTCTTCTTCAATTCCCTTGGCCACATTGACAATCATCTGTCCGTCTGTCACAAAAGGAGCTGCCGCCCGTGCAGTGCTCCGAACAAAAACACTTGGAACGGCAAATACAAGAATGTCCTTACCCTGGCAGGCTGCTGCCAGATCATCTGTCACAAAAAGCTTATCCGAAAGCTTTATTCCCGGAAGCTTTGCGGCGTTTTCCCGTTTTTTCTTAAGCTCCTCCACTTCCTCCGGCAAAGCGGACCACAATGTTACCTCGTGGCCATTATCACAAAGGACACAGGCCAGGGCGCAGCCCCAGCCGCCGGCCCCAATTACACTGACCTTTTCCACAGCAGTTCACCCCTTCTTTTTCTTCTTATCAAACCGGTTCTCCGTGCCATTGGCCAGGCGCACAATGTTGGAACGATGGCGCCAGAAAGCCATGGCGCAAAAGACAAGGCTGACAATAAACAAATGCCACTGGCCGGGATAAAAAATAAGTACGCATATTGGAAAAAGCACAGCCAAGACAAGAGAGCCTACAGATACATAGCGGGTCAGGAAAAAGGCAAGGAAAAATCCAATAGCTCCCGGAATCGCAAAGCGGACATCAAAGGCAACCATAACGCCGCTCGTCACAGCAATCCCCTTTCCTCCCTTAAATTTTAAATAAAAGGGATAATTGTGTCCAAGGACAACGCCAAACCCTGTATACATTGTCAGCAGCAAATTGTCCGGAGAACCCGGATAAACAACATAACGCACAAGAAGAATGGCGAAAATCGCCTTGAGGGCATCGCCTAAGTAGGTGATATACCCCGCTTTTTTGCCAAGGGTACGCAGCGTATTTGTTGTTCCTACATTGCCGCTGCCATATTTGCGAATATCAATCCCATGCAGGCGCCCGTAAAAATACCCGGTCTGAAAGCATCCGAAAACATATCCGATCACAAGACATACAATAATTTCAACAACCATGAAAACCTACTCCTTTTCCTTTCGCTCCCTGTAAATAAACCGAAGGGGCGTACCACGAAATCCAAAGGACTCCCGGATTTTATTTTCAATATAACGTGTGTATGAAAAATGAGTCAGTTCTTTGTCATTAATAAAAATAACAAAGGTCGGCGGCTTGACCGAAACCTGGGTAATATAATACAAGCGCAGACGCTTTCCTTTATCGGATGGCGGCTGCTTCATAGCCACAGCCTCGGATAAAATCTCGTTGAGTACGCCTGTACCTACTCTGAGGGCATGATTTTCAATGACTGCGTCAATCGTTTCATAAAGCTTGCCAAGCCGCTGTCCGGTCAGTGCTGAAATAAAAATCAGCTCAGCATAAGGCATGTAGGCCAGCTTCTCCCGGACTTCATTGGTGAACTTATAGATGGTCTTATCATCCTTTGTAATGGCGTCCCACTTATTCACCGCAATAATCATTCCCTTTCCCCGCTCATGGGCAATCCCGGCAATTTTGGCATCCTGCTCAGTCACGCCCTCTGTTGCGTCAATGAGAAGCACGACCACATCTGCCCGTTCTACCGCGGTTACTGTGCGGATAATACTGTACCGCTCTAAGTCCTCTTTAATCTTGCTCTTCCGGCGAAGCCCGGCCGTATCAATAAATACATATTCTCTTCCGTGATATTTCACCGGAGTATCAATGGCGTCGCGGGTCGTTCCCGCGATATTCGACACAATCACCCGGTCCTCCCCAACCAGCTTATTAATCAGGGAGGATTTCCCAACGTTAGGCTTTCCGACAACAGCAATCTTTGGCCGTTCGTCCTCCTCTTCCTGCATTGCTTCCTTATTAAAGTGCTTCGTTACCTCATCTAACATATCGCCAAGGCCAAGACGGGAAGCTGCGGATACAGGAATAGGATCGCCGATTCCCAGATTATAAAACTCATAAACATCCGCCATAAACTTGTCAAAACTGTCTACCTTGTTTACCACTAAAACAACCGGCTTGTGGGAACGGCGCAGCATATCTGCCACTTTAAAGTCCGCGTCCACAACGCCCTGACGGACGTCCGTAATAAACATAATGACATCCGCTGTATCAATGGCAATCTCAGCCTGCTGGCGCATACTCGAAAGGATAAGATCCTTGCTTTCCGGTTCAATTCCTCCCGTATCAATTAAAGTAAACTGCATATCAAGCCATGTCACATCGGCATAAATACGGTCGCGGGTCACGCCCGGTGTATCTTTTACAATGCTGATCTGCTGGCCTGCCAGTACGTTAAACAGCGTGGATTTACCCACATTAGGGCGGCCCACGATGGCTACAATCGGTCTGCTCATTGTAATCTCCTTTGCACTACTTGGCGGCGCCTTCCCCGGCGCCCAATATTTTTATAATCAAATCATCTCCATTAGATTTTATAATATCTACGGGAACTTGTAAAGCCTTTTCAATATCTCCGGTGGTCATATCATCTAAGAGTACATTTTCCCCGCTGCGCAGCATATTCATCGGCAGAAGCAGCACATCGCCAAGGGCTTTTCCTTTGAGCTGGCCAACAATATCTGTGCCTGTGATCAACCCGGTCACTGTAATTGATTCCCCGAAAAAATGATTGATGATACAATGAACATCCACCTGTATATTGGGATATTTTTCCATAAGCTTCCCTGCAAGGCAGCGGATATAGCCGCTGGCCAGTGCGCCGCTCACAACAGACACATGACGCACCCGTTCATCCCCGGGGTACTGGTCAAGGGCCCTGGTAAACTCCTCAATGAGCAGCCGCATCATTCCAATCCCGTTTTCGAGCTGCCCGTAGCCGTCATAGGCTTCCTCAGGCGGCAGCTCTCTGCCGGCCATAATATACCATTCGTCCCCGGCATAAATAAAGCGGTTGCCATATTCTTCAAGAAGGCGCTGCTGCCAGCCTTCAATCTGGTCCAGCACCCGCCCTGCATCCTCACCGTTAAACGGTTCCACTTGATACAGGCCTTCCCGGTATTTTGTAAAGCCCATGGGAACAACAGAAACGCTTTCCATATAGGGCATAAAATGGCTTAAGTCCTCAATACTTTTATCCAGATGAGCGCCGTCATTAATATTTTTGCACAAAACGATCTGGGCGTTCATTTCAATACGCCCATCATAAAGCTTCTGAAGCTGATCCATGAGCTTTCCCGCAAAACGGTTATGAAGCATCATGCACCGAAGTTTGGGTTCTGTCGCATGTACTGAAATATTGATCGGTTCTAACCGGTATTTAATAATACGCTCCAAATCCTTATCCTTCATATTCGTCAGCGTAATATAATTTCCCTGCAAAAATGACAGGCGGGAATCATCATCCTTAAAATACATCGTTTCCCGCATCCCCGGCGGAAGCTGGTCAATAAAACAGAAGATACATTTATTGGAGCATGAGCGGTAATTATCCATAAGTGAAGATTCAAAAGTGATTCCCAGATCCTCGTCAAAATCCTTTTCGATTTCTAACTCCCACTCTTCACCGTTTTCCTTAATAACGCTCAAAACAATAGCTTCGTCATTAATTAAATACTGATAATCAAATACATCCTCCATGACCTCATGGTTGACCATATACACGGCGTCGCCGGGAACAAGCTCTAACTCATCGGCAATGCTCCCCGGGGCCACGGCGGCAATCACATGTAAATACTTTTTACTCATTCTATTCCTCCGGCTTTAACATAATAAAACCTGCCAGGCTGCCCCGGCTGTTCCCAAGGGCGCGGTGAGACCACAGCGTTTCCTGGTGACAATGGGTACACAGGCCTGACACATGAATATTTTCCGGGCAAAGCCCTGCTCCAAGAAGAATACACTCATTTGCCTTCCACAAATCCAGCATATATTTGCCGCCGCCCTTTTCTATAAAGCACTGGCGCCATTCTTCCATAGTCAGCGCTTCTCTAAATGCCCTGGCCACATCCTCGCTGACCTCATAGCAATTTTTACAAATGCTCGGGCCAATCACTGCCACAATATCCCCGGGCGAGCACCCATAGTTTTCCTTCATAGCCTCCACGGTCTTTAGCCCCATTTTTCCCACAGTTCCCCGCCAGCCTGAATGGCTGGCTCCAATGGCCCGGCGCTTTATATCTACAAAAAACAGGGGAACACAGTCGGCAAAAAAAGTAACGAGCGCAGCTCCCGGCGTGTCCGTCACCAGGCCGTCGATATTTTCAAAGTCCCGCCCGGTACAAATACCCTTGCCCCGGTCGGCTGCTGTCACAGCACGCACATTGGTTGTATGGGTCTGATGGGTAAATACCATATTCCGGCAATCCATTCCCACAGCATTCCCAAAGCGCTTAAAATTTTCCATCACAACCTCGGGTGCGTCGCCCCGGGTAAAGGAGAGATTCATGGATTCAAAAGCGCCGCTGCTGGCGCCGCCCTCCCGGGTGGAAAAGCCGTGGGAAAGCCATGGCAGCTTTTCGTAGCAATTAAATTTTATAACAGGAACATTGTCAGGCCCATAGACAATATGCGCCTCGTCCGATAACAATTCTTTCTCTAATGACTTCATTACTTTTATTCCTCCGCAGCCCGGCAATTACCCGCAAAATGCGTTTTTATAAATCTTAACATCACTGCCGCAAATACCCACAACATCAAAACGCACCGGCGTTTCCGGCATTATGCCGTGTGCCGTGAGGTACCACTTTGCCGCTTTTATAATCCGCTGCTGCTTTTCCCGATCGACCGCCTGGGCGGGAAAGCCGCTTCCTTCTGTGGCGCGGTACTTAACCTCTATAAATACAAGATAGCCGCCCTCCCGGGCAATGAGATCGATCTCCCCCGCCTTACAGCGGTAATTATTCTCTAAAATATTATAACCCTCCCGTGCAAGGCAGGCGGCTGCCGCTTCCTCATAAAAGCTCCCTCTGGCCCGGTAATTGGCCCTGGGTGCTTCCGGCTTTACAGACGGCAAAGCACAAAAATTTTTAATAAATGTCGCTCTGTGGATCGGCGATGGGCCGCAGGCCTTTAGCTTTTCAATATGCTCCTTTGTACCATAGCCTTTATTCACTCCAAAGCCATAGCCCGGGTATAATTCATCGAAAGCAGCCATCATCCGGTCCCTTGTCACCTTGGCAATAACGCTGGCCGCCGCGATGGACAGGCTTTTGGCATCACCCTTAATAATAGGTACCTGGGGCACATCCACACCTGGAATCGTCACCGCGTCGTTAAGCAAAAGATCCGGTGCACAGGAAAGCTTGGAAATTGCTTCCCTCATAGCCTCATAGGTCGCCTGCAAAATATTTATTTCATCAATCCGGCCGGCATCCACGACGCCGATGCCGACACTCACCGCTTCTTCCATAATAATGTCAAACAGCTCATCTCTTTTTCCCGGTGTCAGCTTTTTAGAATCATTTAAGTATAAAATCCTGGAATCCTTCGGCAAAATTACGGCCCCGGCGACAACAGGCCCGGCGAGCGGCCCTCTGCCGGCCTCGTCAATCCCGCAAATACATGAAAAGCTGCCGTACTCCTTTTCATAGGACAGCATCCCTTCAATCCGGGCATATTCTTTGTCAAGCTTTTCTTTTTCTTTTCTCGTTCTTTCAATCAGCTTGAGAACCCCGGCCCGCCCGTCCGCTTCATAAAGCCGGCACAGGCGCTCCCTTCCCGAAAGATCGGTCCCCTCAAATTCTGCCTTTATTTCCTGAATACTTTTTGGCACAGCCATCACTCCTATTGTCATTCTCCAGCGACGTAGCTGACGAAATGACCTCCTATTATATATACAACAATGCCGGGGAAGCAGCCTTACCCCGGCAATGACTATCGGTGCTTTAATATTCCAAAAGAATCAAAGGGCCATATACGCACCCAGGCCCGTCCGTCAATATCGCTGCGTTTAATATTCCCTACAGCGGCGTAACGGCTGTCCTCACTATTATTCCGGTTATCCCCAAGGACAAAATATTCATCCTCTCCAAGGACAATCGGATCACTGGCAATGCCCGCATTGTTCATAACCTCATTGCCATAATGCTCATCTAAAAGCTCGCCGTTAATATACACGTAACCGTCAATAATCTGCACCGTTTCGCCCGGAAGTCCAATGATCCGTTTAATATAATGTTTATCAGGCTCCTCCGGATATGGAAAAACAATAATGTCATAACGCTTTGGTTCACTGAAATAATAGCTGACCTTTTCCACAATAAGCTGGTCGCCGTCCGCAAGTGTTGGCGTCATGCTCGTTCCAATAACTTCCGTCCTCACTCCGACAAAATTAACAATGACGTAAGTAATGACTAAAACAACGGCCAAATACCCCAGAAGGCTTAACAATTCCCGGCCTACAGACTTTTTCTTCATCGCCTTTTTATCCTTATCAGCGTCTGGACAGGGGGCCAAGGGCAAGCCTTCCTGAGACTCTTGTGCATTTATATCCTTTTTTTCAAATTCTTCCATCCTATCAAATCCTGTCTGTTAAATATCATTCCTCTGGAAAATCCAAAGTCACCGCACCAAGCCGGGCGCTGCGAAAATCATCCAAAAGAAGCTTGGACGCTTTTCCCGTGTCCAGCTCATTTCCTTTAAGTCTGCAATTGCGCACCTGTGCAACCTGCTCGATAATATTCATTTTATCACGGTTTTCTTCGATATTGTAGCGTTTTTTTAAATAGCCGGGATATTTTTCAGTCAACAGGCCCACAAGATGAAAAGCCAGCTCCCGGGTATCTAAAAGATCATCCTTGATGGAACCGATCATCGCCAGCTTAAGGCCAACGTTCTGATCTTCAAATTTAGGCCATAAAATCCCCGGCGTATCTAAAAGCTCTACATTTTTATTAAGCCGGATCCACTGCTTTCCTTTTGTGACCCCCGGCTTATTTCCTGTTTTTGTACATGCCTTTCCCGCATATGTATTAATAAATGTGGATTTTCCCACATTGGGAATACCTGCGACCATGGCCCGCACTGGGCGGTTGATTAACCCCCGTCTTTTATCCCTTTCGATCTTCTCTTTACATGCCTCTTGGATAATCCCCGTGACAGCCTTCACATTTTTTCCTGTGCGGGCATCTAAGGCAAGCACGTAAAAGCCTTTCTTTTTAAAATAGGCTTCCCATGCTTTTGTCAACACCGCATCAGCCAAATCCGCCTTGTTTAAAAGTACCAGACGGGATTTTCCTCTGGCCAGATCGTCAATATCAGGATTTTTGCTGCTTATAGGAACTCTGGCATCGACAAGCTCAACAACAATATCAATGAGCTTTATATCCTCCTGCATCATCCGCCGGGCTTTTGTCATATGCCCTGGATACCACTGTATATTCATCGCCTAACCTGCCTTTCCCACGATCTGATTTTTGTCAATATTTCCTACAGCCCCGAAACGGCTGTCCTCACAGTGATTATAATTATCCCCAAGTACAAAGTATTCATTATCACCAAGAGTCACCGGTTCCTCGCAAAGGCCCGGATCCTCAATATATTCCGAATTATATTTATATTCAACCGGCTCATCATTAATATAAATGACTCCGTCCACAATCTGTACTGTTTCGCCAGGCAGCCCAACGACACGGCGGACGTAATACCGGCTCGTATCATTTTTTCCCATATTAAAGACAATAACATCCATCCGGCCTGGCTTTTTTACTTTATAAATCAACTTATTCACACGAACAGCCTCATTCTCGGCAATGGCCGGCGCCATGGAATCCCCGTCCACAATAACTTTCATGCCAAAGAGTTTCCCTGCCATAACACCTAAAAATACGGCAAGGACAAATCCAAGGACGATGCCTGTCACCATCAAGATTTTGTGAGGAATACGCATTGCCTTTATTTTTCTTTGAAGCTTCCTGCGTCTTCTTGTAAATGTCTGGGCCACAAAAATTCTCCTATCAACTCTAGTACATATAAATATAAAATGGGACAACTACATAATGTACCTGTCCCAATTTTCATAATTATTTAACTAATTCTTTAACTTTAGCTGCTTTACCTACTCTGTCTCTTAAGTAGAATAATTTAGCCCGTCTTACTTTACCTTTGCGTACAACTTCAATCTTTTCTACGATTGGGGAGTGCAGAGGCCATGTTTTCTCAACGCCAACGCCGTTGGAGAACTTTCTTACAGTGAAAGTTTCACGGTTAGAGCCGTTCTGTCTTTTAAGGACTGTTCCCTCAAAAACCTGTGTTCTCTCTCTGTTTCCTTCCTTTACTTTTGCGTATACCTTCACAGTATCGCCAACTCTAAATTCAGGTACTTCTGCTTTTAACTGAGCAGCTTCAATGCTTTTAATAATATCGTTCATCCTATGTGAACCTCCTTTTAATATTAGATGTTCTTAATACGCTCCGTAACAGAGGACCATCCTATTCTCACGCCAATATACTTTATCATAGATTTTGAAAAAAAGCAAGGAAAAATTTTGCATGATAGGCGGTTACTGTGTTATAGTAAAAAATAAAAAGGAGGCACTCATAAATGAAACTAAAACAGGATGCTATTGGTATAGGATGTAACTTAGTACGTCTCCGCAAAAGCCGTGGATTAAGCCAGGCCCAATGCGTCAGGGAATTACAGCTTCTTGGCTCGACAATATCTCTGGATGTCTATAAAAAAATGGAACGTGACCGCTATAATATCCGTATTTATGATCTGATCATCCTCAAGGAATTTTACGGCGTAGATTATAACGAATTTTTCCTGGACTTATCGTTGCCCAAATTTTCATACGACAGTAACCGCATATGAATACGCACTTGCTTTTTAATCAGCGGGAACCGCTTATACCGTCTTGGTCCGCCTGTCCAATCCGTCACCTAAAACTAAGTGCCGAATTGGACAAACGAGGTTTTGATAACAGATCGTGCAGGCGCATTCTTTGCACATCTATAACCGGTTTACCTATCCATATGAATATCCATACTTCCTGAGCGGAATCCTTCCAAATCTAATGTGACATAATCATAGCCTAACGCTTTAAGCCCGCGTACAGCTTCCCCAGCCTGTTCAAGCAGCCTTGACATTTCCCCGGCTTCCACCTCAATTCTGGCAACATTTCCATGAACCCGCAGACGGACCTGTGAAAATCCCATACGATGCAAAATGCTCTCTCCCTGCTCCACCTGACGCAGCGCCTCCATGCTTAGCAGCGTGCCATAGGGAAACCGGGTCGCAAGACAGGGGGAAGACGGACGGTGGGCCACAGAAATTCCATACTCTGCGGCCAAGGCGCGCACTTCTGACTTCGTCATATGGGCCGCTGCCAGAGGGCTTTGAATATCAAGCTCCCGGATGGCGGCAATCCCAGGACGGTAAACATGCAGATCGTCCTCATTCGTTCCCTCAAGCACTGCATCAATCCCCTTATCTTTAGCAAACGAAAGCAGCCGGGTAAACAAATATTTTTTGCATATATAGCAGCGCTGCAATGAATTGTCCGCAATTCCCGGTACGGACAGTTCGTTTATTTTAAGCGTTACAAAATGAGCGCCCGCCTCTTTTGCAACCTGCTGTGCAATTTCAAAATCTTTAGCAGGCGCCAGCTCTGACAAAATCATCACGGCATAAACATCTGTGCCATATATAGCCGCCCGGTCACATGCCAGACGTACAAGAAGGCTGCTGTCCACGCCGCCGGAAAAAGCAATAACACAATTTTTTTTCCCTAAATCATCCATCATGCAAAGAAGTGTTTTCTTTTTCTCTTCAAAGGTCATAAAGGCTGCTCCTCACATTTCCTGACTAAGTACCGGTAAATCTCCATATAAGATTTATTGTGTTTTTTGCAAAGGGAAATAACACTTTCATATTCTGGATAATATTTAGGGCTGCCGCCCACATCACATATTTTCACCTTGGCTTCTCCCAGCGCCGTTGTTATATCTTCTACCCTTCTTGGCAGAACGCTCCGTTCCATAAGGACTCTGCGTATGCCAATCGTTGTTGTATTTTCAAAAATAATCTGTTCCATTTGATCAACATCCTGCTCTGAACAAATCACACACAGCTCGTACGCCGGACGGTTTTTCTTCATATATACAGGTATATAATGCACATCTTTAGCCCCAGCGTTAAAAAGCAGTTCCAACGTATAGCCCAAAGCTTCGCCGGAGCAGTCATCAATATCGGACTCCAGCTTATAAATACGGTCAACATTCTTTTTAAGCGGCTCTTCAATTAGGACCGCCCGGACAAAGCTGGGCCGCTCATAATTCCGCTTCCCGGCACCCAAACCGATTTTTTGGATCACAAAACTTTCCGGAAGCTCTCTTGATGTGGTAATACCCGCCACAATAGCCGCTCCCGTAGGGGTCACAAATTCTCCTTCAACATTCATAATATGCAGCGGAATATGATGCTTATTAATGATATTGGCGACTGCCGGAACAGGAACAGGCAAAATTCCATGCTGGCACCGGACGGTACCTGTGCCTTCGCACAGCTTTGGCACAATAACCTCTGAAATCCCCAGATTATCAAAGCAAACGGCAAAAGCAACAATATCGACAATCGAATCCACCGCGCCAACCTCGTGGAAATGGACTTCCGCTTTGGGCAGCCCGTGCGCCCGGCCTTCCGCCTCAGCAATAATTTCAAAAATATCCGCAGCCAGCCGCTTTGCCCCGTCGCTCATTTTCCCCTGGGAAATAATCCCAAGTATTTCATTCAGACCTCTGTGCTCGTGGTGGTGATGGCCGTGAGCACTGTGGTTGTCATGGCCATGGTGGTGGCTGCCATCGCCATGGCCATGGCTGTCGTGGCTATGATCGTGATCCATATGGCTGTGCTCATGGCCGCACGCCGCATACTCATGGCTATGTTCTTCATGGCCGTCGTGGCTATGGTGGCTGTGTTCATGGCCATGAAGATATTCCATATCATGGTCATGGTTTTCATGGACCTGATCTAAAATCACATCGAAATCACAAACATCCAGGCCGGACTTTATCACACGGCTGATTTTTATGTTATAGCCAGATACCGGAAGGCTTGAAAGAGCCTTGCGCAAAACGCCTTCGTCTGCGCCTAAATCCAGCAGGGCGGCCACGGCCATGTCACCGCTGATCCCTGACGGACAATCAAAATATAATGTTTTACCCATTGTTTTTTACCCCCATTCGGTTAATTTGTGTTGCTATATAGCCTGCCCCGTAGCCGTTGTCAATATTGACAACCGAAATGCCGTTAGAGCAAGAATTAATCATTGTTAAAAGAGCGGACAGGCCGTTCATATTAGCTCCGTAACCTACGGAAGTAGGCACGGCGATCACCGGCTTATCCACAAGGCCGCCAATGACGCTTGCCAGAGCGCCCTCCATACCTGCCACAGCAACCACACAGTTTGCGCTCTGAATCTGCTCCGTCTTCGCAAGAAGGCGATGGATTCCTGCCACACCCACATCATAAATACGTTCTACGCAGCTGCCAAAATACTCTGCCGTTTGGGCTGCTTCCTCGGCCACCGGAATGTCAGCGGTTCCCGCAGTACATACAGCAATCCTCCCAATTCTCTTTTTATCTATATTTTCTATCTTTACGATTCTTGAAATAGGATCATAAACTGCCTTCGGATATTTTTCCCGGATCAGTTCATATTGATGAGGTGTTGCCCTCGTTCCAAAGACCTCCCCATCCCTTTCATACAGGCGTCCAAAAATCTGTACCAAATGTTCATCGGCCTTTCCGCTGCAAAAGATCACCTCCGCAAAGCCTGAACGTATTTTTCTATGCATATCAAGCTTGGCATATTCTAGCTCTTCAAAAGGCTGGCGTTTAAAAAAACCCTCCGCTTCTTCTACGGAAATTTCTCCATTTTTTACTTTTTCCAGTATTTCGTGAGTTTCCATATATGTTCACACTCCTTTATACTCAAATATCATTTACAAACGGCAGCCGCCAAACCAGGGAGCGAGCGCCTCAGTTTGGCTCATTGCTTCGCGCATCCGGCCAAGCAAGCTTGCCCGTCCGATGTCTGTGAGTCATTGCGTGCAAGCACGCCCTGCCTCACAGCCGCCGTCCGGGGCTTTCATAGTAAACATTCATGCCGCCGTCCGGCGGCATCACTATAAATGAAAGCTCAGGATTGCTCCGTGCCGGCGGCAGTCTACGCTGCCGCTCCGGTCGGTGCTTAACAAGCGCCGCTGGCGCTTAGCACCCCGCAATCCTGCCCCAAGGTATTCGGACTTTCCGCTGCT
>JAGZDD010000111.1 GCA_018369015.1 Clostridiales bacterium
AATCCATTAAAAATCGCCTGCGGCGATGGGATTTTTGCACTCCTGTTTCACTTTCTGACGGTCAGCGCAGCAAGTGCGCAGACCTGGCTGAACTGTTACCACCTTCTACAATCTTTACCGTAGCGCTTGTTCCAAGGCGGTTCGCCCCGGCGTCTGCCATGGTCCGGGCCGTTTTGGCATCCCGTATACCGCCGGAGGCTTTCACCCCAGCCCGATCTCCAACAGTGCGGCGCATCAGCGCAACATCCCCGGCTGTCGCGCCCCCGGTTGAAAAACCTGTCGACGTTTTAACAAAATCTGCTCCGGCTTCTACGGCAAGACGGCAGGCGCGAACCTTCTCTTCATCGCTAAGCAGGCATGTTTCAATAATCACCTTAAGCAGAACGTTCTTTCCGCAGGCAGCCTTAACCGCGGCAATCTCATCGCTTACATAGTCGTCGCAGCCATCCTTAAGCGCTCCTACATTAATAACCATGTCTACCTCGTTAGCGCCCTCGTTCACCGCACATCCAGCTTCAAAACACTTCACCGCTGTAGATGTCATTCCAAGAGGAAAGCCTACAACAGTGCAAACCTTCACCCCGCTGCCTTCAAGAAGCTTCGCTGCAAACGCTGTGTAATATTCATTCACGCATACAGAGGCAAATCCGTACTTCACAGCCTCCATACAGACCTTCTTTACAGCCTCTTTCGTGGCTTCAGGCTTTAAAATCGTATGATCAAATAACTTTGGTGATAACACCTTTGATCCCCCTCTCTTTATCACTTTATTATCTTTATCATACCCCGTTCCGCCGACAAAAGCAATCTTGAGTTTTCTACCATGCTTTGCTATACTAAAACATGTGTAACAAGTCTGCCTCGCAGCTGAGGATGGCAAAAATACCATTATGGCCTGAGGGGCAGGCCAAGAAGGAGGAACGCCCTTGCGGGCATACCATTATGGCCTGAGGGGCAGGCCAAGAAGGAGGAAATTATGAGCGATTTATTTAGAGAATTGCAGCCATATCTTGAACGTGCAGGGGCTCTTGAGGCGGCGTGTACATTATTTAACTGGGATCAAAACAACGCCCCCGGGGAATCTATAGAAAACACATCAAAAATCATTGGAACTCTGTCGGGAGAGCATTATGCCGCGCTCATTAATGATGAGGTGCGCAGGCTTCTTATTAAATTATCCACAAAAGATGAACTAGAAAAGCTTTCCTTCCACGAAAAATCCATTGTTAAGGTACTCAATAAGCAGTTCCATAAGCTTTCCCTCATCCCGCCTGAGGAATATCAGCATTTTAGTATGCTGACCGCCAAAGCCTATCCTATCTGGGAAGCAGCCAAAAATAATAATGACTATACGTCTTATGCGCCGGTTCTTCAGGAAATTATCGATTATTCCAAAAAGTTCGCGGCCTACGGACAAAAAGAGGGGCAGCCTTTATACGATGTGGCGCTGGATGATTATGAGGAAGGCTTTACTATGGAAATTCTCGACAGTTTCTTTGACAGCCTAAAAGAAGCACTTGGGCCTCTTGTGAAAAAAGTCAGTGAAAAGACCGATGTCATTCCCAGGGATTTTCTTCAAAAATTTTATCCGGCAGACACCCAGAAAGAGTTTTGCCATTTTCTTGCCGAATATATCGGCTTTGACTTTAACCGCGGGCTTATGGGAGAAAGCGAGCATCCTTTCACAACGCAGCTCCATAACCATGATGTCCGTATTACAAACCATTATTTAGAAAACAAGGTTGACTCCGCAATATTCTCCGTCATTCATGAGGCAGGACATGGGCTTTACGAACAGGGCATTGACGATGCTATCACAATGACCATTGTAGGCAGCGGCACCTCCATGGGAATGCACGAATCCCAATCCCGTTTTTATGAAAATAATCTTGGACGCAGTCTTGAATTTTGGATGCCGGTTTATGGAAAGCTTAAGGATACCTATCCAGACCAGCTTGCAGGCGTAAGCCTTGAAGATTTCTACAAAGGGATTAATTACTCCCACCCCAGCCTTATCCGTACAGAAGCCGATGAACTGACCTATCCGTTCCATATTATGATCCGCTATGAAATAGAAAAAGCGATCTTTTCGGAAAACGTCACAGCAAACGAGCTTCCGGTTCTGTGGAATGAAAAGTATAAAGAGTACTTAGGAATTGTTCCCGGCAATGATACCGAAGGGATTTTGCAGGACATGCACTGGTCCGGCGGAAGCTTTGGCTACTTCCCGTCCTACGCCATCGGAAGCGCTATCGCAGCCCAGATTTATCATCACCTTGAAAGCATTATGCCGATAAAAGACTATCTTTTACAGGGCCAGCTTACTCCAATACGAAATTATTTAAAAGAGCACATCCACCGTTTCGGACAGTGCAAAAATACCCAGGAGCTTCTTATGGATATGACCGGGGAAGGCTTTAACCCAAACTACTATATTCAATACCTTACTGAAAAATTTACCAAACTATATGGACTTTAATGGTGTCGCCCAGTTCGGAGCGCAAAGCAGCGATCCATTCGAGTCCTGCGCCATGGCTGAATCCTCGATTATGGAGTATCACCAGCCGCATGGCGGGAATAGCTAAGAAAGAATCCTGCTTTGCAGGATTCTCCGCCTGCGCCGGGTCGCACAAGCGACATCTACCATTCCGCCGCAGTGCGATCTAAAGCGGAGCGTTTTTTATTTCATAGGAAAGCACTTTCCTATGAAATAAAAAAATAAAAACCCTGCGCAAGTAAGCCTGTAGGCTTACTTGCGCAGGGTTTTTTATATGCAATTAAACTATGCACAGCGTGCGCATATCCCGGACGGCTGACGGAATAATTACCAGTTTACTCCGCCAGGCTTCATCCCAAACAGAACTTATCTCTTAATAATCTCATGTCTGCCTGGTCCATTGGACACCATAGTTACAGGCACACCGATCTCTTTTTCAATAAATTCAATATAGTTCCTGCAATTTTTCGGCAGCTTGTTATACTCCGTAATACCCCGGATGTCTTCCTTCCAGCCCGGCAGGTATTCGTAAACAGGCTTTGCTTTCTTTAAAAGGTGCGTTGTCGGGAAATCCTTTGTCACCTCGCCGTCAATCTCATAGCCCACGCATACCGGCAGCGTATCCAGATAGCCCAGTACATCCAATACCGTCAGTGCCACCTCCGTAGCGCCCTGCATACGGCAGCCATAACGGGAGGCAACTGCGTCAAACCAACCCATACGTCTTGGACGGCCAGTCGTCGCCCCAAACTCACCGCCGTCTCCGCCGCGGCGGCGCAGCTCGTCCGCTTCCTCGCCAAAAATCTCAGAAACAAATTCCCCGGCGCCCACAGCGCTGGAATAAGCTTTAACAACAGTCACCACGTCTTTAATCTCATAGCATGGGATTCCTGCGCCGATTGCTCCATAGGAAGCCAAAGTGGATGACGATGTAACCATTGGGTAAATGCCAAAATCCGGATCCTTCAGTGAGCCAAGCTGGCCTTCCAGCAAAATGTTCTTTCCGGCCTTAATGGCATCATAAAGGAATTTGGACGTATCACACACATAAGGGCGCACCATTTCTCTGTATCCTGTTAATGTATTATAAATTTCATCCGGATTTAACGGTTCTTTATGATAAAGGTGCTCAATAAGCACATTTTTCATTTCGACAACACGGTTCACCTTTTCTCTCAGATCTGCTTCCTCGCCGAACAGTTCGCTGACCTGGAAACCGATCTTTGCATATTTATCTGACTAAAAAGGCGCAATACCGGATTTTGTGGAGCCGAAGGATTTGCCGCCGAGTCTTTCTTCCTCGTACTGGTCAAATAAAATATGGTACGGCATCAATATCTGAGCTCTGTCAGAAACAAGAATTTTCGGTTTTGGAACACCTTTAGATACAATGTCATTGACCTCTTTAAATAAATAAGGAATATTCAGAGCAACACCGTTTCCGATGATACTTGTGGTATGGTTATAAAATACACCGGATGGCAGCAGGTGCAGTGCGAATTTCCCATAATTATTGATAATCGTATGTCCTGCATTGCTTCCGCCCTGGAATCTTACGATAATATCCGACTCCTCAGCCAGCATATCCGTGATCTTACCCTTACCTTCATCTCCCCAGTTTGCGCCAACGATTGCTTTTACCATAAACTCAGCTCCTTAAATGTTTTCTAAACGTACAGTCCTATTTTATTCCAAAATCCCCGAAAAGTAAACTATAAATTGTAATAAATTTGTTGCTGTTCAGGCCAGCCTCAAACACTTTGCTGTTTGAGGCGTAAGAATATGATTCAGGGGTTCGCGGACTCTTTTTGCAAAGCAAAAACTCCAAATGAGTCCGTGAAAGTTATTGTTTACAGGGTACCTGCAAACAATAACATAAATTTCTTAAGTATTACTTATAAATCAGAACAGTTCAGCCAAATGAACGTTTCCTATAAAGCCACACAAATATATTATTCCCTGTCCGCTCAAAAAACATATCTTATTCCAATCCCAGCCTTTCATATTGCTCTTTTGGCGCATCATTTTCTTTCATCAGACGAATGAGCAATTTTTTCATTCTCTCTTGTATTTTGGTGTCACATATCTCCTGGTCTTTGCCATTTCGGACATCAAACAAAAAATCTTCTGTAATATGATCTGGATACATATAACCTCCCAGCCCATAGGCAAATCCCTTTTCTTCCCCCCACGGCCGACATTCCGTACGCAGAAGCTTAATGCCTTTTGAAAATGAAAATGGAGGCGATAAAACAGCCGTAGACAGTTCATCCTCACAAAATCTCCCCATCATATGTACAGGCATTAACGTATACTGATATAATGGCTTATTTTCCCAGGAGGCCGCGCCTTTCATATATATATAATCTCCGTCCGTACAGCACACATGCCCTCCATAGATTCCAAATAACGCGCCCTCTCTTACGTTTTCATCCTTTTCTATAACGCCTGCCAAATTCTTCCCTTTCATATCCGGGGTCGGACGGATTCCAAAAAACTCTAATAACGTTACAGGGAGATCGATCGTCTGTACAAGTGCATTTCTTAACTCTTTTTGCTTTTTATATCTGGGATCCCATATAAATAACGGAATATGTGACGTTTCACTATAAAAGGGCATTGAATTTTTACCCCAGTAATCATGCTCTCCTAATAAAAATCCATGATCCGTATTGACAATCAGCATTGTATCTTCCCATAGTCCGTAAGCGTCCATTTTATCCAGTATTTTTCCAAGGTAATGGTCGCACATCGACAACAGCGCTGCGTAAGAAATCCTTAAATGTTCTGCCATTTCCCCTGTGTAATGGTTCTTCCCATAGTCCGGCCAGTCACTAAGTTCTTTTCGATAATTCTCCTGATATAGCCGGTAATATTTTTCGTATGTATAAAACGGCTCATGGGGATCAAATGGTTCAATCTGCAAAAACCACCGGTCGGAATCATGGTTCATATCAATAAATTGCTCCGCTGCTTCAAACACTTTAAACTGGGAATGATCCTTCTCCTCTTGCATAAACATCCGGTTCACCGCATTGGCTCTCCCCAGAAGGCATTTCTGGGAGCTATTTTCATATTTTTCCGGATCTTTGACAATACCCTTCCATTTATCTCCTTCCTGGCCTCTGAAAAATTCAAAGCTTGAATATCTCGTATGGTATGTCGCGCCCCCATCCTCCCAATAATGAACATGATCTGAAATCAGGTGAGTATAAATCCCCCGTTCTCCCATCATCTCAATCGCCGAATCATCATATGGCTCAATCGGCGACCAGCTTCTGTGTAAAAAATTATATCTTCCAGTATGCAGTTCGCGGCGGGCAGGCATACAGGGGAGACTCCCAGAATAACACCGGTCAAATTTAACACTATGTTCATATAACCGGCAAAAATTAGGCATATGAACCCATTCGCAGCCATAGGGCGGCAGCATATGGCGGTTTAAAGAATCAAACATAATCATAATCGCTTTCATCACAGTCCTCCTCTACCACCATTTAATTAATTCTGTGACCTCATTGCGCAGCTTTACAAATTCAGGCGACGCGATATCTCTCGGCCGTGGAATATCATTATGTATTTTCTTTTTTATAGTTGTCGGCTTATTGGTAAGTATCAGTATATTCTCTCCCAGATATACAGCTTCTTCAATATTATGAGTAATAAATATAACCGTCGTTTTCGTCTTTTCCCACAAGGCTAACAATTCGTCCTCCAGGCGGAATCTAAGGTCTAAATCCAACTGGCCATAAGGCTCATCCATAAGCAAAAGCGCAGGCTCCACAGCAAATGCCCTTCCAATCACAACTCTTTGCAGCATACTGGCCGATAACTGGGACGGATAATAATTCCTAAATTTTGTCAGCCCCACCATCTCAAGAGCATTTTCACTCCGCTCCTTAATCACATTTTCGGATAATTTTTTTGTTTCCAGGCCAAAACGTATATTTTGCTCCACAGTCAGCCATGGCATTGTAGAATATTCCTGGAAAATATAAGCAATATTATGCTTTTTTAAATCCACAGGCTCATCTTCAACTAAAATCTGCCCTGAAGTCGGTTCATATAAATGTGTCAGGCTATTTAAAAATGTAGTTTTACCACAGCCAGTAGGGCCTACGACGCACAAAAATTCTCCTCTTTTTACCTCAAAAGAAATATCATTTAACACAAGTAAATCATCGAACTTTTTTGTCAAATTCTTTACTTTAACCAATACATCACTCATCATTTTATCTCCTGCCCCAAGTCTTTCGTCGTTTTAATCAAATAGACTTGTCCATAGCTTCTGTGATTTCTTTGCGTAATTTCAAAAATTCATCATCAACATAATTCCTCGGCCTGGGAAGATGTATGTCGTATTCTTTTTTAATACAGCACGGACAATTTGTTAATAATATGATCCTGTCTGCCAGATAGAGAGCTTCTTCAATATTATTTGTTACAAATACAACCGTCCTTTTTTCTTTCTCCCATATTTTCATCAGCTCCGCTTCCATCACATACCGTGTCTGGGCATCAAGATGTCCAAAAGGCTCGTCCATCAAAAGCACCTCTGGTTCATTGGCATACGCCCTGGCAATGCCAACTCTTTGCATCATTCCTCCGGAAAGCTTTAACGGATATTGCTCTTCAAATCCAGAAAGGCCCACAAGGTCAATGTAGTGCTTAGCTATCGTTTCACATTCCTTTTTACTTTTTCCCCTTACCTTTGGCCCATATTGAACATTCTCCGCTACTGTCAGCCATGGAAACAACGCAGTTTTTTGATATACAACACCCCTTTGAGGCCCAGGCTTATCCGCTTTTTTTCCATTTAACAATACATCTCCGCCAGTTGGCGCCATAAGCCCCGAAAGAATATTGATCAGTGTTGATTTCCCACACTGGCCCGGGCCAAATAGCACGACAAATTCATTTCTTTTAATAGAAAGGCTTATATCTCCGATAACCTCATTCGTTGTTTTCTTTGTCATAAACGTTTTTTTAATCTCACGGCAGCCAAGCACCTCTTCTAAATTCCCCTGATGTTCCATGCACATAGCTTCCTTTCTATTTTTCTCATGGCAGCAGCCAGCACAAACCCCATAAGGCTGATTCCCACCATTCCGACAAGAATCTGAGCTGTATTTCCATTATCCATTCCCATAACAATGATCCATCCCACACCTTCGGAGGATCTTACCATTTCAGCAGCCAGCACGGTCATCCACGCAACCGAAAGGGCATTTTGCAGCCCAGTAAAAATCTGTGGAACCGATGCCGGAAAGACAATAGTCTTAAACACCTGGAAATTACTCGCCCCAAGCATCCGCGACGCCCCTACAAGGACATCGTCCACACGCCTGGCACCGTCATAGGTGTTCATAACAATGACCATAAATGCCGATAGAAACATAATAAATAGTTTCGATTCTTCTCCAAGGCCAAGCCACACAATCGAAATAGGTATCCAGGCAATCGCCGGAATCGGCCGCAGGACTTCAATTACCGGTTTAAGCACAGCCTCTAATATTTTAAACCAACCCATCACCAACCCGATACAAATTCCCAAAGCAGCCGCCAGGACATAGCCCGCCAGAACTCTAAGAAGACTGACGCCAATATGGAAAAGAATGGTATGCTGGCCAATAGGAATGACAAAAGACTCAAAAAAATCTTTAAACGTTGTCACAGGACCTGGAATTAACAGACCGACACTTGTAAAAGACACTGCAAACTGCCATAGAAGTAAAAATGCCAAAATAGATAATCCCCCGCATATTACGGCCTCTGTATTCAGCTTCTTTCCTTTCATCAGTACCTTCCCCCCTTAACCAAAAGCTTTTGCAGACGGCTCAATACAGCCGAAAGCGCCGCCCCAAAAAGCCCAATCGTCAACATTCCCACAATAATAAGATCCGGCCGTCCAAACATACGGTTAATCTGGATCATATATCCAAGCCCCCGGCTTGACGCAAGCAGTTCAGCCGCTACCAATGCCGACCATGCACACGATAGTGATACGGATAAACCTGTAAAAATATTAGGCAGGGCCGAAGGAATCGCAACTTTAAATAGTATTCTCAGGCGGCTTGCTCCAAAAGTCCGGGCAACCCAAATATGTACCGGGCTTGTCTGCTTAATACCTGTATAGGCATTTAACACACAAGGTACAAAAGCCGACACAAAAATTATCGCAGCTTTAGAAGCAATGCCAATACCTAGGAATATGATCATTATTGGAATCCAGGCAATCGGTGGCATTGGGCGGAGTAAATCAAACAGCGGGCGAATAAATAAGTCTGCTTTTTTATACCATGCCATAATCACTCCCATAGGAATCCCTATAACTGCGCCTGCGGCATATCCTGTCAGAGCAACCTGGAGGCTTGCGCCTATATGCTGGAGCAGTGTAGAGCCGTCCGGGGCTGTGCTGGAGAGCTTATAAATAAAGCTCTCCACAACTTTGACCGGGCTGGGCATAATGTTACTCCCGACAAATTGAAATACATCTGTGCATAATTCCCATACTGCAATTAAAACTACTACAGATAGTACAGAAACCCATGTATATCTTTTCTTTTTTACAGTCATTTTCATAAACCCCTATTTTGTAATATTTTTATAAGCTTCCTTCACAAATGTATCATTAAGATTATTCTGTACAGTTTCTACCTTTTCTGGTTCAATCTGTCCAAGATCCGCAAAAAATTCTGCAACAGTGACCATGCCTTCTCCTAATACATAATCCGGAGCCTCCACCATGGATGGCGCTAAATAAGGGCACATTTGCAGTTCCTGGCGGATAGTTTCCTCATCCTCATCTTTCCCATTTTCTTTATACCACTTTACAGCTTCAGATACCGCCAAATCTTCATCCGCTATAAATTCATTGACAACCTTTAACATAACTTCCAATAACTTCTCGACAGCTTCGGGATGTTCTTCACAATATTTCCCTGCGGCTGCAAAGCCATCATAAACCTTTACGCCAAGATCTTCCAGACTGGCGCCAATAATCCAGCCCTGCTCGTCGCTCTGTACTTTAAAAGCCGGCGGCGAGCAAAAGACATCGCCCTGTCCGGTAAGAAATGCCTGATATGCCTGTCCATATTCCATATGGACAATATTTACATCACTATCTTTAAGCCCGATTTTTTCAACCCATTTTAACGCGTTAATATGGGCGCTTGTTCCCGTGGGGCATAAAATCGTAGCTCCCTTTAATGTTTCAGGGCTTCCATAAATATCCGGATATGTGGGATTATAGCCTTTTACTTTTGCTATTTCACTGTCCGGACGGATATATGCATTAAGACCCGGTGTTGAATCCACGGTTTCTGCAATCCAGCGGGCATCATAATTGGCCAGGGCAAAGACTGCCGCCATGCCGTCTGCTGCAATATCCCATTCATCGGCTCCAAGAGCTTCGTTCATCGGACCTCCTGTCGCAAAACGGACCATTTCAAACTCTAACCCGTTCGCTTTGTCGTAGCCCTGGGAAACTGCGTAGTTTACGGCTACACTCATCATATAGGGCATGACTGCCACCCGTATTTTTTCATTTTCGCCGCTAGTTAAAGTTCCCGCTCCACCATCATCTGATCCATTATTTTCTGCTGTTTTGCTTTCTTCCACACTTCCCTGGGAAGCCCCTGTCTGTGCGTCTTTTCCATGTTCCGCCCCTTGGCAGGCGGCCATGCTGCATATCAGCAGCGCGGCACTCATAAACATTGCCATCAACTTTCTCATATTTTCCCCTTCCCGATGTATATATCATACATCTATACATAATTTATTCTTTGCAGCCTCATTATAAAAAATTCCGAAAAAAATAAAAACTGACAAAAATATACTTTTCCGCCAGTTTTTTGATATATTTTAATTCTATTAGATTTTTTTTGTTTTTTTCCGACTTTTATAGCTTAATATTGACTATAAATAATTTTTATACGAAAAAGGATTAACACCGAATTTTTTCTTAAACAATGCCGAAAAATAACTTACATTTTTATATCCGAGCGCCTGGGCGACTTCATAAACTTTCATATCCGTTTCCCTCAGCAAGCTTGCTGCTTTTTTCATTTTTTCATTTTCCACATAGGATACAAAATTTTCCCCGGTTTCCTTCTTAAACAGGCGGCTGAAATAATCGGGATTTAAATAAACATAATCCGATACTAATTTCAGCGGAAGAGGACTTAGTATATTTTCATTAATATACTTTATGGCAAGGTTTACGCTTCTTGAATATTTCTGCCCCAAAACTGTTTTATTCATTTCAAAGTCCATTAAATATTCTTCGATTGCACTGCTCATACTCTTAAACGAGTCCGATAAAATCACCTGTTCCTTTACCTGCAAAAATGCTTTCTGACATTCCCCGGAAGCCGTAAAATTTTTTGAAACAATAGAATATAAAAGGCTTACCAGGTTCTCTTTCATTGTTGTAATATCGCAAGAACGGAGTAAAAAAAGTTCATCTAAAAGAGCCTTAAAAAGCTCTAAAGACGATGAATGCTCTCCCTCCTGTTTAAATTTTCCCTGATATTTATTTAAAAGCTGCCAAAGCTTTGTCGTTCCCTCTGCACTTTCAGAAAATATATCTGCATTTCTTTCTCCGTAAAACAACATATCCAGGCGAAAAACGGATTCCTTAATCGAAAAGGCAGTTTCCTCAATTCCAGGATATACCCGGCTGACACCAATATTAAAATTATTTTTCCGTAAAATTTTGGCCGTAAATTCGTTAATATTATAAATCTGTTCAAGGGTGCTGACCTGCCTGCGTATATTACATACAAGCACATGTGTATATTTGTCGTAAACAAGTCCTGTCACATGTCCGACAAATTCGTTCCCGGGAATAGCAATATCAAAACGCTCCGTTTTATTTGCCGGCCTAAAGGCAAGGGCAAAAAGCGGACGGTCTTCAAGAGATATCGCGTATTCATCAAGCAAATCTCTCGTAACTGGTATTTTTTCTGACGCGCATACAACTTCCCTCACAAAGGCATTTTTCTTCATTGAAGAAAAATCCAGATTCCCGTCGTCTAGTTTTTTTCTTGTTTCTATACGGCACTTTATATTATCCATAATCTCCCAGAGTTTTTCCCTGTTTATTTCAGGCTTTAATATATAGTCGCGTATCCCCTGCTTTAACGCCCGGCGGGCAAATTCAAAATCAGAGTGGCTTGTTAATATAATCAGTTCTGCAACTTTATTTCTTTTCCGCACATATTCGATAAATTCCATACCATCCATCTTTGGCATAAACAAATCCACAAAAATAATATCCGGCTTTTCCCTGTCATACAGTATAACCGCATCTTCACCGTTCGAGGCGGTTAGTATTTTTTCAAAATCAAATGCCATCTTGCTTATAATATAGGCCATCCATTCTCTTATAGAAACTTCGTCGTCAATTATAAGAACCTTCATCAACTATTAACCTCCATTTAGTCAATCCGTGGAATTGTCATCGTTACTACAGTACCTTTGCCAACAGTACTTTTTACAGCTAGACCATACTGCTTTCCAAAAATAATCTGAATCCGCTCCTTCACATTCGACAAGCCAATTTTATTGAACCGGTTTTTCCTCCATTGCCCCTCCTCTATGGCTTTGAGTACTTCCTGACTAATGCCTCTGCCATTATCTGTAACACTAATATGAACCATTTCATCTTCCGTAAAAATATCCACCCATATCTGCACATTTTCCCCTTCATCAAGCCCATGGTAAACAGAATTTTCTACAATCGGCTGCAGCAGCATCCTCGGAATGTAACAGTTTTCAAGACCTTTCTCGATATGAAAGCTAACTTGTATACTTTCCTCATACCGAAACTGAAGCAAAGAAACGAAACGCTGTATCCACC
>JAGZDD010000112.1 GCA_018369015.1 Clostridiales bacterium
CTTTGTAGAGCTGCACCAGGAGCTTGAACATATAAAAAATTACTTTGAAATTCAACTGGCCCGTTATCCCGACCGGTTTTATTACTATGTGGAGGCCTCGGATGGGATGGAGCATTATTTAATTCCGCCGCTGATTATTCAGAATTTTGCCGAAAATGCTATTAAATATTCCATCAGTATGCAGAAAAAAATCAGTATCTATGTGCTTGTTGAATTTTATGAGGATAATAAAATGCGTATCCGTATTGCAGATACAGGGAAGGGCCTCTCACCTAAGGTCCTTGAGGCAATCGGCCGCTTCCGGGAAACGCATGTCTATCAGGACGCTCTTGGGATTGGCATACAAAATGCTATTGAACGGCTGGAAATACTATATCAGGGCATACCCAAAATACGATTCTATAACAGTGCCAGCGGCGGAGCGACGATTGATATAATTATGCCATGTATTGAGAAGGAAAAAACGGAGGAGATTTAGAGATGAGAACTGCGATGGTTGTTGATGATGAGGTTGTTGCTGTCCGGGCTATGAAAAGGCGTGTTCACTGGGAAGCCCTTGGGATTGGCCGGGTGCTGGAGGCTAATTCTATGAAGCAGGCTATGGAGATTTTTGAAAAGGAAGATATTGATCTTCTTTTGTGTGACATTGAGATGCCCGAGGGAACGGGGCTTGATTTGTTTGAGTGGGTGAAGGGGTATTTCCCTTATGTAGAATGTATTTATGTGACTTGCCATCCGGATTTTGAATATATGCGCCGGGCATTGAAGCTAGGGAGCTTTGATTATATCCTTAAGCCTATTGATTACGAAGAACTGGAGGAAATTTTACAAAAAGCGATTGAACGCTGCGATGTGAACAGTGTTGTTAAGACCCATGTACACCAGCGGGCCAGGCAGCATTTTTCAGGCGGACAGAATTTTACGCCAAATTCAGCAGAGATGATTGAGACGGTGAAAAATTATGTAAAGGCCCATATCCAGGATGAGATCAGTATGGAGGATATTGCAGAGGTTGTTTATTTAAATCCCCAGTATATGGTCCGCATGTTTAAAAAGCAGGAAGGAATTTCTATATTGGAGTATATTACGAACGAAAGAATTGCCATGGCCCAGGTACTTCTAAGAGAAACAGATTATACAATTTATCAGGTTGCGGATCGGGTGGGTTATCCAAATTACTCATATTTTAGCCGCGTATATAAGAAAATGACGGGAAAAACACCGCAGGAATATAAAAAGGAGTTTTGAGCAAATAGCACGATAAAATGTCCATTTTTTGAAAACAGATGTACAAAATATACTATATTCCAGACCTGATAAAAGCTATGATAATGATATCGGATAAAGTACTGGAAAGGAAGGTATATAATGATGAAAAAGAAAAAGGTCGTTGCAATTTTTACAGCAGCCGCTTTGGCTGCAGGAACAATGGCAGGCTGTAGCGGTGGAAATGCATCTTCTGACGAAAGTAAAGCAGCCGATCCATCGCAGGCTGCGCAGGCAGAGGGGAAGGATACACCGGCGGATAGCGGAGAAAGCTATCATGTTGTTATCGAAAATGTTACATTAGGAGCTGAATATAAAGATACAGAGGCGGTAGAAGAGGCGATTAATGCAATTACTGTACCTGCAATTAATTGTACGGTTGAAATATTAAATATTGCGATCCCAGATCATGCAAATAAGATGAGTATGATGATTGCCGGAGGGGAAAAATTAGATCTGTGTATGACAGGGCTTACAACAAACCTGGCGTCTATGGCCAATGACGGTATGCTTTATGAACTGGATCAATATATGGATACCGTTGGCGCTGATCTGAAAGAGATGTTTGGAGATGATTTAGAGGCAGGCAAGGTCAATGGTGTTCTCTATGGTATTCCATCCAATAACGCCTCGGGTGTTGCCGCAGGGTTCATTTATAATAAAGAAATGGCAGATACCGCGGGGGTAACAGTTCCTGAAAAATGTACACTGGATGAATTAATGGAGATTTATCAAAAGGTTGCGCAAGCGAGTCCAGATGTTTATTTTACAAGTATGGGTGAAGGCAATTCTGCTCTGTCAAGTATGGTCGTGCCAATAGCAAGTTTTGGCGATAATGCCTATTACAGCTATGGCGTGATTACGGATCCTTTAGACGGCGGAACGACAATTGAAAACTGGTTCGCCAGTGATACCGCAAAAGAATATTACTCCAAGGTCAAGGAATGGCAGGATTTGGGAATTGTTCCTTCGGATTCCATGACAAGTGGTGTCATCCCACAGGATTTATTTAAGGCGAAGTCTTCTTTTGGCAACTTTTCCAATGCTGCCCCGAAGGAACTGCCGCTTCAGGCTTCAAATTATGACTTTGAGGTGGGAATGGTGGAACTATCAGATGCTTATAAAGATACACGTACCGTACAGGAAATGATGTGGGGTGTTCCTGTGACGAGTGAAAATCCAGAAAAAGCCGTAGAGTTTCTCAATTTTATTTATACGAATACAGAGGTGGCAAATCTTTTAAGCTATGGACTGGAAGGCACGAATTATGAGCTGACATCCGATGAAGGCGTTATTAATAAAATTGATAATGAAAATCCGGGTTATGCGACAAATTTTTCACTGTTTGGCGACCAGACAAAGATTTATTATAAGACTCCAGCCAAAGCGGGGATTCAGGAGGAGGTCGCGCAGTTTTCCCAAAACGCAAAAAAGACAACCACACTCGGTTATGTGTTCGACTCGTCTTCTGTTGCCGCAAAAGCAGCAGCGGTCAGCAATGTTGTACAGCAGTACGGCCCTTCCTTAGAGGTTGGACTTGTTGATAATGTCGATGAAGCTTTGGCCCAGATTGTGGAAGCAATGAATCAGGCCGGTATGGCAGATGTGATTGCTGAAAATCAAAAACAACTGGATGCATGGCTCGCAGGCCAGAATTAATCAAGGGAAAGGCTGCCGGAAGGCAGCCTTTCGTATCACAGGAAGGGGAAAAGAATGAAAACAGAGAAAAAAAGAACGGATTGGAAACATTGGCTCCCTTTTTATCTTATGGGGCTTCCAGGATTTGCCTACCTTATTATTAATAATTATTTGCCTCTTGCCGGATTACAGATCGCATTTAAAAAGTTTAATTACCGTGAAGGCATGTGGGGAAGCAAGTGGAATGATTTTGAAAATTTCAATTATCTTCTTGGTAGTAATGATATTAAGGTCATTTTAAGAAACACGATTTTTTATAATCTGGCATTTATTATCCTCGGTATGGTTCTTGGGGTTGCCGTAGCTATTTTGCTCAACGAGGTGCGCAGCAAACTTGCAAAAAGGTTTTATCAGACAGTGATATTACTCCCATATCTTATGTCCATGGTTATTGTGGCGTATCTGGCTTATGCTTATCTTGCTCCAGAATCGGGATTTATTAATAATATTATCAGCACTCTGGGGGTAGATAAAATCAACTGGTATGGGAACGCCAAATATTGGCCGTTTATTCTTGTATTTATTAATCAGTGGAAGACTATCGGCTTTGGCATGATTTTGTACTATGCTTCCCTTGTAGGTATCAGCAAGGATTATTACGAGGCCGCAATGCTTGACGGAGCGTCAAAGTGGCAGCAGATCCGCCATATTACACTGCCGCTGCTTAAGCCAACGATTATTACATTGCTCATATTAAACTGCGGAAATATTATGCGTTCAGATTTCGGCCTGTTTTATCAGGTACCGCAAAACACAGGGATGCTTTACCCGGCGACAGATACCGTAGATACTTATGTATACAGGATGCTGATGATTAATAATGATATTGGCGTTTCCTCAGCGGCGGGCTTTATACAGTCGGTTGTCGGCTTTGCCCTCGTGTTGACGGTTAATGCGGTCATACGTAGGGTCAGCAGGGAAAATGCATTATTTTAGGGGGTGGAAGTTTTGAAATCAAAGGATGAACGCCGCTGGGGAGCGGCCTCAAATATCATATTGATCGTGCTGTCATTAATGGCCCTGCTTCCTTTTGTATTGTTAATTATTGCTTCCTTTACAGATAATACAATAGCTGTGAAAGAAGGCTATTCCTATTTCCCGTCCAAATGGTCTCTGGACGCTTACGCCTATATATGGCGCAATGCCGCAATGATCGTCCGGGCTTATGGCGTTACTATTGCGGTGACTGTCATTGGAACAGCGGCAGGCCTTGTCATCACAGCGCTCTATGCCTATATGCTGTCTAAGAAGGGCTTGCCGGGCAGGAAATTTCTCATATTTTTTGTCATTCTTACAATGCTTTTTAATGGGGGCCTTGTTCCGACATACCTGGTATATTCCAATATGCTTCATATTAAAGATACGCTGTGGGCGCTTATTGTTCCCACGCTGCTGATGAATGGATTTAATGTCATTCTTATTAAAAATTACTTTGAGAATAATATTCCGGGAGAGCTGTATGAATCAGCACGTATTGACGGAGCCGGGGAATGGTTCATTTTTTCAAAAATTGCCATGCCGCTGTCAAGACCTATTTTGGCAACTGTAGGGCTGCTCATGGGTATTGCTTACTGGAATGACTGGCAGAATGGCCTGTATTATCTCAATGATACGAGCCTCTACAGTATTCAAAATATTTTGAATCAGATTAATCAAAATATTTCCTATTTGGCGTCTAGCGGCGTCAGCGGTGTCAGTATGGCGGATCTCCCAACAACGACGATTCGTATGGCAATTGCTTTTGTAGGAATTTTGCCCATTGTTATTGCCTATCCGTTTTTTCAGAAAAATTTTGCCAAAGGTATTACCATGGGTTCTGTGAAAGGATGATAAAATCTGGATATTATCAATTTTTCTGTGTTTGAAGGAGCTGTATAGCAATATACCATTTTTTCAATATTAAAATACCTATGATCTGCTCCTGGATTTTTTATAATATATATTATAGTATTCAGGCACCAAGAGGTGTCATGGGGAACCTGACTTTCCCCGGCATTATACATAATAGGGAAGTGCAATTGCCCTTAGTTTCAGAAAGGAGGAATTTTATGGAATACATCGATTTGAATAGGGGCTGGAGCTTTTATGAATCCGACGAGAGCATGAGTTTTATTTTTTCAAAGCCGGAGGCTGTGACTGTAGATCTGCCCCACGATTTTATTATACATAAGCCGCGCAGCGCCGATGCCCCAGGAGGCAGCGGCAACGGCTTTTTTGGACAGGGAGAAGGGGTATACAAAAAGCTGCTTAATATTCCTGAAAGCTGGCAAAATAAAACGGTGATCCTTGATATTGACGGAGCGTATATGAATACAGAAATCGCTGTCAACGGCGAGCTTATAAGCCTTCATCCCTACGGGTACACGCCGTGGCTTGCAGATATTAGCAGCGGCCTGCGTTTTGACGGAAAGAAAAATGAGCTTAAAATTATTACCCAGAGCCGCCAGCCGGGGAGCCGGTGGTATAGCGGGGGCGGGCTTTACCGAAGTGCCGGGCTGTGGGTTGGTAATAAAGTTTACATAAATCCGTGGGATGTGTTTGTGAAGACACTGAGGGCAGACGCTAAAGGTGCTGATTTATGTGTGGAAGTTACAGTAACAAATCATAGCAGTGAACCTTTTGACGGCACAATGATTTGCTCGATTTGTGACAGCGCGGGCCAACTATGTGCCTGTGAGGAGGTTCCGGCGGCAGTTGCGTCAGATGGGAAGTTATGCAAAAACATTATGTTAACTATTAAAAATCCCAGGCTCTGGTCCGTAAAACAGCCGGATTTGTATTCTTTTAAGACCATACTTGTCAATAAAGTAAGTCGGGAAAATATCGATGAAGCGACAGGAACTTTTGGTATCCGCACGATCCTGGCGGATGCCAGAAACGGTTTTTTACTCAATGGAGAAAGCATTAAGCTTAAAGGAGGCTGTATTCATCACGATAACGGGCTTTTAGGGGCCTGTGCCTATCCAAAGGCAGAGTCACGTAAAATCCGGCTTTTAAAGGCCGCAGGATATAATGCGGTGCGTATCAGCCACCACCCGCCGTCACGGGCAATGCTTGAGGCCTGCGACCGTTTGGGAATGTTGCTGCTGGATGAATGTTTTGATGTGTGGCGCATGGGAAAAACGCCGTTAGATTATCACTTATATTTTGAAGACTGGTGGGAGCGGGACATTGAGGCGATGGTCAAGCGCGATCGGAATCACCCGTGTGTTATTTGTTATTCCATTGGCAACGAAGTGGGCGAGCGCGACGGGCATGGCAACGGGTATGCCTGGGCGAAACTGCTGAATGCCAAAGTGAAAGCATTGGATTCGACCCGGCCGACCCTGACTGCCGTGTGCGGCGTATTTGATGACGATGATGATATTGGAACAAATTTTGAGGCAAACGCCCTTGTGGATGAAAAGGACATCTGGGGGAAAAGAACTGAGAAATTTGTGGAGCCTGTGGATATTGTCGGCTATAACTATTTGTACCAGCGTTATGAAAAAGACCATGAGTGTTGGCCTAAACGGGTGATGATTGGCACAGAAACTCATGCCTATACGACCTATGATTATTGGGAGCAGGTGAAGAAGCATCCGTATGTTCTCGGCGATTTTATTTGGGCGGCTGTCGATTATCTGGGAGAAGTGGGCTGCGGCAAGGTATACTGGGAAAATGACCGGGAGGATTTTTCATTTATGGCGCCTTATCCATGGCGAACCTCCTGGCAGTCCGATCTGCTTATGACCGGGGAACGGCGGCCACAGTCCTATTATCGTGAACTTATGTGGGAACATTCGCAAAATACTTATTTATTTACGACCCATCCAAAGCATTACGGTGAAAAGAGTTTTGGAACGCCATGGCGCTGGGATGATGTGGATCTTAGCTGGTCTTTTGGCGATGAGTGGATCGGAAGACCCGTTGCTGTGGAGGCGTATAGCCCTGGAGATTGTGTGGAATTTTTCCTTAATGGGCGAAGCTTTGGCACCTCGGCCGTCAGCCGCTTAAAAGCGTCTTTGGATATTCCTTACACGCCGGGAATACTGGAGGCTGTTACTTATAAGGAGGGCAGGGTTTTAAGCCGTGCCGTGCTGGAAACGGCTGGGGAAGCCTCAAAGCTGCTTATTGTACCTGAGGAAGATTTCCTGACGGCAGATGGTATGGATCTGGCCTATATTCATATATATGCTGCGGATGAGAAGGAACGCCGCGTTCTTGGGGATAGCCGCGAGATTGAAGTAAGCGTCCAGGGCCCGGCCAAAGTTCTGGCTGTTGGAAGCGGCAGCCCATGTACAAAAGATTTGATTGGCACACGGTCCTGTCATATGTACCGGGGCGCCGCCTTAGTGATTTTAAAGGCTAAAGAGCCCGGTACAATTACAGTGACGGCCAGGGCTTCCGACGGTACATGCGGCTCTGGCGCTATAGCCGCCAGATAATTATTGGAAGGTAAATCTGACCTAATCCGCAGGACAGATTGTCACCATTTTGAGTACATGCGGTTCCAGGGAATAATGAAGCACTGTATCGCTTTTGACCTGGATAATATGATAAATAAAATGAATGTCCATCTGCTGCTTCAAATGCTCGATGATATGAGGCAGCAGATTTTTGCCTCGGCCACATTCCTGCCATTTGTCCAGGATACTGCCGTATTCTTTGGTCAGTGTATATTCAATAACAAAATATTTCCCTGGATTTAAAGCGTCTAAATGAAGGTCAAAGTCCGCAGGAAGCTCATCGGTAAAAACGCGGTCAAAATTTTGTTCGGTAATTTTATCATTAGGATGAGAACAGAAATAGTTATTCAAATGCTTATAATTCCACAAAAGAATACGATAGCTTAAATCTCTGTGACGGGTAGCTGCATGGCCGACACTTTGGCTAAGAAGCTCAGGTCCTAGATTGTGGAGGAACATAAGCGCAAAAAAGAGTGGCTTCTTAATCCCATCGGCAGTTAAAAGCCCATTGCTCCCTCCTAAAAGCCCGGTAAAGCCTAAACGCAGGTAATGAAGATCCGAAGCGCTTGGCAGCGCAATACACTCACACAGATCAAACATGCTAAGCATGTTATAGACAGCATAGACGGCTGAAAATCTGGAATCCGAAAGATATTTTTTATTAAGGAAGGTATGGGCCATTTCAATGACATATACAGGCATTTCCCGGGCGTATAGTTCCTGCAAATGCTGGCGAAGCTCCAGAAGCCGAATCCTTTGGATGGAAGGATTTGGGGAATACCGGTGATAGAAATTATGTTCCTCCCGGGCAACTCTTTCCATTGGATAAGCGTTGACTGTAATAAAATCCGGGCATATACCCTCCTTCTGCCAGCAATTAAGGATGTGGAGCAGCGTATGATCCGCCTGGGCGAGGCGGTGTCCGGGGCCGCCGAATTTGATGGCCGGGGAAAAACTTTTTAAAATCTTCCAGGCCTCCGCGCTGTTTTTTAAAAAATTATAATAAAACTGGTTTTTAGAGAAATATCCCTCTTCTACCATATTATAAGAATATTCAAACATCCACTGTTCTACATTTTCGATATTGTAGCGCAAAATACAGTGTTTTATAAAAGCCCGAAAGGCTTTTGCAAAGTCTGGAAAAACACTGGGAGAATAGGAATAAACCGGTTGGCCCTGTTCATTGAATACCGGTTCAGGTTTTCCAAGGACGATAAAGGGCTTGAGATGAAAATGGTTTAAAATATTAAGCACAGTATCTACCTTATGAAAATTCCATGTCCGGCTGTTTTCATCATAGGTGATCATATCTGGGTGGAAAAGTCCGTAAATACGTCCATACTCAAAAGGGAAATGATACAGGAGGCTTTGAAGCTGCTCGTGGAAAGAAAAATCGTTAAGCTCTTTACCATAGCCGACATTAAGCACCCTTGTCCACACATGGGGAAGGGAACTGCCCAAGGAGGGATCAAGGAAAACATCGGTATGATATTTCCGGCTGACCTGGTGCTTTTTTTGATAGGCCAGATAGGTTGCTTTGCTTTTTTCGTAATCAAATATGCCTGACGGGAGAATATCCAGATAGGCCAGGTTTTTTTGATATTGCGTCCGGTAGCTTTGGGGCGTTTTTTTATATTCCTCTTTAAAAATCCGGTTAAATGCCGCCAAATTAGGAAAACCGTAATTAAATGCAATATGGGTAATGCTTTCAGATGTATGGACCAGGTCACGCACGGCATAGGAGAGTCTTACTTTATATAGATACTGGTTAAAGGTCATATTGAGATTTTGGCGTATAAAGGTTGCCAGATATTGGGGGGTGATCCTAAGCTCAGAGGCCAGGTCATTGAGGGTAATAGTTGCTGAATAATTGCGTTCTACAAAATCTTTAATATGAAAAATACGCTGCTCCTTTTTACTGACCGGCCGGGGGTTTTTTTGGCGTCCGGCTGTATGTTCCTGTAAAAAACAGACATAGTCGTAGGCGTTAAGATTGCCGGAAAGGGAGGGAGATGCGGTATCATTAAAATATTTATCTATAAATTCCAAGGTTCGGGAAAATATTTCAGAGTAATCTTCGTCGCTATAGTTTTTTTTGTCAAGATCAAGACCGCCGATGGCATAAGGAATGTTTTTTAAAAAGAAATTATAATGAAATGAAATAAATGCCACAACAGTTCTGGCGGAATCTGGCATATGGACAGAAAAATAATCCTGAGGCTGGAGGAAAAAAAGCTCGCCCTCGGACAAATCCAGAATCGTCTGGTCACATGTAATCACCATTTTGCCTCTGAGGACAGCAACCACCGTAAACGTTTGGTTAAGCTCCCGTCCGGCTGGGTAATTGTCGCACACGGCAATTTCAAATGGAAGTGCGGTTTTGGAATTCATAATAAAAACCTCCTTATACTTTGAGCTTTCGCTGGCAATCTGGCAAAGCTTTATCTTATGACTTATATTGTATCAAATCCCTGTAAGACAGACAAGGAAATATTAATTTTTACAATTAAAATATTAATGAAAAATGAGAAAAAAGTAACAAAAGTTGAAATATGAAAAAAATATGTGAGAAAATATTAATTTTAATATAGAATTTGTTATAAATTGAGCATATAATTATTTCATGTTCCAAAGGAAAATACTGGTTACTGGCTTACAGTAACAGTTATGGGGCATACAGTATAGGGTTATACAAGGAGGAAACACTATGAAGTTAAAAAGAACATTAGCAATGCTTATGGCACTTACGCTTGCTGCCGGCGCCGCAGCCTGTGGTAATTCTGAAGGGGCAGGAAAGGCTGATACACAGGCGCCTGCCGCTGATTCTTCCGCTGCCGGAGAGGATAGTACTGCCGGCGATGACGCTCCAGCCGCAGATGCTGGCGACGAGGATACGGCAGAAATTGAAGTTTTATTTTGGACACTCAACAAAATTCCTGCGGATGTGGATATGGTAGAGGAAGCCATCAACGAGATTACACGGGAAAAAATTAATACAGAAGTCAATTTGAATATTATTGAAATGGGCAACTATACGCAGCAGTTAAATCTGATGATTTCCGGCGGCGAAAAGCTGGATCTCATGGTAACGCTGCCTGGTGACTCCGCCCACTTCAACTCCATGTCTTCCCAGAATCAGCTTACAGATCTTACAGAGCTTTTGCCGGAATACGCACCAGAGCTTTTAGAAACTGTACCAGAGAGCTGGTTGGCAGGAACAACTGTTAATGGAAAAATTTTATCCGTAACATCCTACGGTGATAAAGCCACACCGCTTGGCTTTGCATGTCGTACAGATATTCTTGAAAAGACAGGGATTGATCCTTCAACATTAAAGACTGCCGATGATTTTGAAGAATTATTTGCAAAGGTTGTTGAAATTGAGCCGACAATGACTCCTGTAGCTACAGGTTCCCAGAAAATTTTGACGGCACCTTATCTGATCGACGCAGATGGAAATTTCGTAAAATATGATGGCCTTGGCGACGGCGATAATTCGCTTGTAGGTCTTATGGGCGACGACGGAACAACGATTCAAAATAACTATTTAAGAGATGAATATCTCGCTACATCGGAGCGTTTTGTTAAATGGTATGAAAACGGCTGGGTTTACAAGGATGGTGCAAACTATAAGGAAACTCAGGAAGCCCTTATCGCCGGCGGTGCCTGCTTCGGTCTGTTCAAATGCTTTGCAACAGGCGCAGAGAGCAGCTTAGCCGGAACATGCGGATATGATATGACAATTATTAATATCGACGAATCTCCGGAAATCAATACAGGTATGCTCCGTAAATTCTCCTGGGCAGTTCCTGTAACAGCGACAGAGCCTGAAGCTGCCGTTAAATTTATGAACCTTCTTTTCACAGATGCAGAAGTTCTCAATCTGCTTACATGGGGGATCGAAGGAACTCATTATCAGGTTCTTGAAGACGGAACGATCGACTTCATGGACGGCCAGGATGGCAATACATCTGGATATTATCTTGGGGATGAAACCGCAATCCTTGGAAACGGTTTCCTTGCAAAGGTTTGGACAGGCAATGATCCTGCTTTAAGAGAAACAACAAAAGAGTTAAATATGAACGCGACAGTATCTCCATATACTGATTTCAGCTTTAATTCGGATGGTTTCGAGAACCAGGTAGCAGCGATTACACAGACAATTCAGGAGTATCGCCCATCCTTTGCCTGCGGTCTTTATACAGAAGACTACTATAACGAGTTTATCAACAAACTGGAATCCAACGGTGTGAACGAATATATCGCCTATATTCAGGAACAGTTTGACGCATATCTCGAAGGAAATGGCGGAGCTGCCGATGATGGCGCAGAAGATACAAGTGCCGCTGGCACAGAGTCTGTTGCTGAAACAACTGCTGAATAATTATGAGCGTTCAGCCATTTTCAATGGCTATGAACAATGAACTGCAAAGGCGGAGCCGCCTGGCAGTTATAATATGAATTGAAAATTCCTCACAGGGGGGGGCGCCGCTTTGAACGTAAGGGCAGTCAAAGCGGCGCTCTCCTTTATATCCGGGGCTAGAGCGTGTTTAAAATTGGAAACAGTTCAGCCATGCCATCTCAGATTTGTGCAGCTAAATCCTCGATCCGGGCCGCACTAGTCTTGTGATGAAAAAACTCTCTGCAAGCCAGCCTGCGGTCGGCGCTGTGCTTTGGCCGGCGCAGAGCAGACGCCCGCCGGATGTCTTGCGTCAAAGTTTGCCCTCCTCAGCCTGGTTGAATAGTTACTAAAATTGTTTTTTGAGTCATTGTTTAGGCGTTGACTAATGGGAAATCTGTGTTAATATTACTATGAAAGTTATCAAGTGGGCAGGCACAGGGGCAAGTTTACTTGACCCTGTGCCTGCACATTTGATAACCCCAAAGTATGAGCACGAGTTGCCGTCAGGCAACGGAAAGTGCGGCGCTGCGTG
>JAGZDD010000113.1 GCA_018369015.1 Clostridiales bacterium
GCTAAAGGGGCCGCAAAGGCGGCCGGAGCGGATGTCGCCCTTTCGATTACAGGGATTGCCGGGCCAGATGGGGGAACGAAAGACAAGCCTGTGGGTCTTGTCTATATTGGCTGCTATGTGCAGGGGTATATAGAAGTGCTCGAATGTCATTTCAGCGGAAACCGCGCCAAGATCCGGGAAGCCTCTGTAGCCAGGGCGATTGATTTTGGAAGGCGCTGTGTAATGAAGTACGGAAAATAGACATGCCGCATTGTATGCGGTATTACTATGGAGTGACGCGATGAAAAATATAAAAAGGAATCTATTATTGCTGGCTTGTTTTGCCCTGCTGCTTTTTTTGGCCGGCTGCTCCCAGTTAAAGCCTCTGTCTGTAGATACAAAGCTGGCAGTAGATAAAAATTTCCGGGGCCAGCGGGAAATGACGGCAGTGATGACCGGGAAGGAATTTGATGTTCTTTTTGACAAAGATCTTGACGGGCTGAACAAGCTTTTAAAAGATAATTCCCCGGTGGATATGGATAGTCTGGCCACCTTAGAGGAAAATGGCAGCGTTAAAATTACATTGAGTATTCCTTTTGCTTCCTACACTGAATACTATGAGAAAATTATGAAGATTTTTTCGGGAAGCAACAGCTATGATGAGAACCACATGCCGTCAGTATATTTTGAGTATTCGGACAGTCTGTTGAAAAAGGGGTTTGCGGTGGAAGAAAACTTTACATCCACAGAGCTGTTTTTCTGGCTGACTGATGTGATGCTTTCAGAAATTCCGCAGCTTTCGGGAAAAACGGCAGATGAACTATTCACGGCCGGAACGACGACGCTTGTTTTTGACGGGGAAGAGATACCGGCGGAGAGTATGATCCAAATTTCCCGGATGGATGCCAATGCACTAAAGACGATGACTGTGGAAACAACACTCAACAGCAATGGAAGCTTTGACGCGGTTATCGATTATTATGCCGGAGCGGATGTTGTAGAAAAGCTGGGGCAGAAGCTGACTCAGATTATGAGCGGCCTGACGCCGGAGGGCGGCACCTTCTCTTCTAAGACTACTGAGGAAGGCACAGTGTTTACAATTAAGGTCAATGCTGTCAGTACGCAAGACTATGTAAAGAAGCTGAATAAGGCGCTTCATACGGATAATACGGTATTTGAGGTGGCCGAGGAAAGCGACGAGCTGGATACTTTAAAAGCCCGTAAAAAAATTACCCAATATTTGGATGGCTCTTATTTTCTGGATTTTTCCGATGAAAATACAGTGATGACCTATGTTCTTAAGGCATCTCCGGAACATTCCTTTGAGAATTGCGAGAGCGCTTACAAATATATTAAAAGCTGTAATTTTGACAATACAGACGACTATTGCAGCACTTATGTGACAGTAGCGCCGTCGGATAAAATTACCTTATCCCTGGGCTACAGCGTAGACATTGATAAGGCTGAAGTAGAAACAATAATGAATAATGAAAAGGATTTTGTGAGAAATCTCAGGTTTACTCTGACACCAGAGCAGGACAGTATTATTGGCGGCCGTTTTGAGGAGCGCATTAATGAGCGGATCGGGGATAATATCACTTATGAAAAGACAAAATCTGGGAGCAATACAGTCTACACCGTAACCTTGAGGGCGGACAGTGCAAAGCTGCTCTCAGAGCTGACTTGTGCCTTTTTAGACGGCAACAGCATGACTGGCAATTCCTCCTTAGAGGGCGGACGCTCCGACGAGGACCGGCTTAATAAGGTAAGCTATGCGTACACGGACAAAATGGATCTGTCTATATTTTTGAGCGGTTCACAGTCCACAAAGGGGCTTTATTACCGTTTCCAGTATCCGAAGAATTTTACTGGCCATTTTGTAGAAAATAATAATTATGAGAATGTCCTTGAGGATTATAATGTGTTAACATGCGTTACTCATAATAAGGTTATCGAGGTTCGTTCTTTTGCACAGAAGGCCAATATTGTAGGGATTTTACAGAGAGTTTTTCTTCTTCTTTCTCTGGCCGGGATGCTGATTGTTCTTCTTTTAAATATTGGCGCTATCCTTCGCTGTGTTAAGAAACGCAGCTTTGACGCTGAAGAATTTGGGCTCTTTAGCAGCCGCGGGTACATTTTTGTCACAATTTTTTCTATTTGTGCGGTTGTATTTGTCATTTCTGCGATACGGCTGCTGTTTGGAATTTATTAGGAAAGGCGTGATGGCAAGCTATACTGTATAGGAACAAAAAGGGCTGACAGAAAATGAAAAGCACCGGAACAATTTGCCGGGCTTCATTTTCTGGCAGCCGTTTCTGTTTGTGTGTCCATCGGACTTTTTGCGGGAAGCTTAACGCTGCCGCTTCTTTTTATTTCCGCGCGCAGTCGCCAAAGCCAAGCTTGCTTGACCTTAGCGGCTGCCGCGGGGGGCAAATTTCTTGCTGTTTGCTGCGGTGCTTCGACTGAGGGCTTTGTAAATAATAAAACATAAAAGGCTTCCCAGAACGACAAGTCCGAGAACCATCAATGCACAGTGGAGGAAAAATGTGTCCGGCAAAATTTTGATGACCGGGTCTGTGTCCGGGCTGAATATCCAGTAATCGTTATTAAAAAAGATGTGATGAAAGGTGACAAAAAATTGATCCCAGTTAAGTCCGATGAGTATGCCTAAAACGGCGGGAATGGCAATGGCTAAAATTGACGTATATTTCAGATAGCGCACATCTTTTTTCTTTCGCTGCCATAAAATTCCTGTGACGGATAAAATGAAGGTTATTATACACAAAATTTCTACGGCGACGAAAATATTTTTGACCTCCTCGAAATGGATGCGCCCGCTGTCTGACATGGCTAGTGTTGGAAATTCAAGGCGGTCCGGGCCAAACAATGAATTATAATCAATGAGCACATCATAATTTTGTTTAATTTCACTGTCAGGATAGCCTGAGGTTTCTGCAATATTCAGATAATCCATATCAAAATAGTACAGCGGACGGAAGTTTAAGGTAAAGACAACCGCGAAAGAAATGATGAAAAATACGCAGACCAGAGATAATAGAAGCTGTAGGGCAGTCTGGCCGGATTTTTTTGATGTCATAAAATAAAGCCTCGCTTTCATAAATAGTTACCGCGCCGCCAGACGGCAGGGTATTTCTTTGTACCAGTTTACCACGGATTCCTTGGAAAGGGAAGCACTATTGTGACTGGAGAAATGTGCGCAATAAGCGGATATTTGTACGCGATAGACGTAATTTTGGGTGATATTGCTCTTGATATGACAGGAGCGATATGCTATAATGACCACATCATTTCAAAAAAATAACCAATTAAAGCACGAAAGCGAGGAGTTTTCCAATGAGTCTGATATATAAAAGTACAAGGGGCGGCGAGGGCGTCAGCGCGTCGATGGCTATCTTAAAGGGACTGGCCGATAACGGGGGCCTTTATGTGCCAAGTGAAATCCCGGCGTTAGATGTACCGGTAGAATCGCTAGCCAATATGACCTATCAGGAAGTAGCTTATGAGGTAATGAAGCTTTATCTCACAGATTTTACAAAGGAGGAGCTTTTAAGCTGTATTAATAAAGCCTATGACTCCAAATTTGATGCCCAGGAGATCGCTCCTATGGTTTATGCTGACGGCGCTTACTATCTGGAACTGTTTCATGGGCCGACCATTGCATTTAAGGATATGGCTCTGTCAATCCTTCCTCATTTGATGACGACCAGTGCTAAGAAAAACCATGTGGAACATGAAATTGTTATTTTAACTGCAACGTCTGGAGATACTGGGAAAGCGGCCATGGCTGGGTTTGCAGATGTGGAAGGAACAAAAATTATTGTTTTTTATCCAAAGGATGGCGTAAGCCCGATCCAGGAAAAGCAGATGGTCACTCAGAAGGGGGATAATACCTTCGTTGTCGGAATCCATGGGAACTTTGATGACGCTCAGACTGGCGTGAAAAAAATGTTTAATGACAAAGCGCTGGCAGCGGCCCTTGATGCAGGCGGCTATCAGTTTTCCTCGGCAAACTCCATTAATATCGGGCGGCTTGTGCCTCAGATTGTTTACTATGTTTATTCTTACGCAATGCTTGTGCATAATGAGGAGATTAAAAACGGTGAAACGATAAATGTTGTTGTTCCTACTGGAAACTTTGGAAATATACTGGCTGCTTATTATGCCAAAAATATGGGGCTGCCCATTGACCGGCTGATTTGCGCCTCTAATGAAAACAAGGTGCTTTATGATTTCTTTTCTACGGGCAGCTATGACCGTAACCGGGATTTTATCCTGACTTCATCGCCATCCATGGATATTTTGATATCCAGTAATCTGGAACGGCTGATCTACAAAATATCCGGTGAAGATCCAGCGGCTAATGATAAAATGATGAAGGCCCTGGCAAGGGATGGCCGTTATGAGATTACTGATGTGATGAAGGCGCGGTTAAAAGATTTTTACGGCAACTATGCAAATGAGGAAGAAACAGCCCGGATGATCCATGATTTGTATGAGGAAACCGGCTATGTGATCGATCCGCATACAGCGGTGGCTGCGGCTGTTTATAAAAAATATGTGGCTGATACAAAGGACATGAAAAAGACAGTGATCGCTTCCACAGCCAGCCCGTTCAAATTTGCAAGAAGCGTTATGACGGCCATTGACGGAAAGTACAGCAGTATGGAAGATTTTGAGCTGATTGACGAGCTTTCCGCCATTGCCAATGTTCCGGTTCCGGGAGCGGTGGAAGAGCTGCGTACAGCGCCGGTGCGCCACACAGCCAGGTGTGATGTGGGTGCCATGGAAGAAATGGTAAGGCAATGGTTAAAGATTGATTAATTATTTCACCGAATAGGTATCTGCCAAAAGGGGCGGGCTTTTTCGGAGCGTTAGTAAAAGGCTCCCAAAGGCCCGCCTTGTTTATATCATTTCCATCCCAAGCAGGAGGTAAATATGGCAACAATTGTTGATGTGGCAAAATATGCCGGAGTGTCTATTGCAACTGTATCAAGAGTGCTTAATCAGAGTAAAGGTGTCAGTGAAGAAAAGAAAAAGAGGATTTTTGAGGCAATAGATGTCCTTGGATATCAATCCGGAGCCGATAAAAATGAAAAAAAGAGATATATGGTTCTTGTATGCAGTATATGCCAGCCAGATATTTTAAAAGGAGTTGAGGTTCAGGCCGGGGAAATGGACTATGAGCTTTTGGTGCTGCCCTGCCGTGAGGAAAATCTGGATATATCTTCAGTGCTTTCTGAACTTCAGGAAATCCGGGAAAAAATTGCAGGAATACTGCTTTTAGATATGCGCCATGATAGTTCGGATATTGAACAGCTTAAGGCCGTCTATCCGGTTGTGGTGATTGGTGAATATAATCCCTGCGGCACTTATGTTATCAGCGCGGACAATGAAGCCGCCTCCCGGGATATGGTTGCTTATCTGATCCATCAGGGCTGTAAAAAAATCGGCCTTCTTACATCTGACCGGGCAGATAAGGCCGGGGTGCGCATTTCTGTGGAGCGGGATGTGGGTTATATGCGGGCTTTGCTGGAAAATAACATTGCCTATGATTCTGGCCTTGTAATAGCGGGGGAATTTTCGTTTGAGGGCGGTTATCATTGCGTTATGGAGCTTTTGAACCGAAAATTATACCCGGATGCCTTGTTTTGTATTTCAGATAAGATTGCACTGGGCGCCGTGCGCGCCCTTTATGAACGTGGCCTCCGGGTACCAGAGGACATGATGGTTTGTGGGTTTGACAATGAACGTTTTTGCTCATGGTGCGTTCCAAGCCTTACAACAGTGGATCAGAATTTGAAAGGTATTGGTATGCAGGCGGTGAGGACGTTAGCTGCCCTTGTACAGGGCGGTGAGTATAAAAATTGCAGGATTTATTCCCAGCACCGTCTTATACTCCGTGATTCTACAGGGAAAATAAAGTGAAAAAATAGGAAAAAATCAGGAAAATAAGATTGACTTTGTTTTCAAAAAGCGATAGTCTATATATGAAAGGCTGCATGGCCCAAGCCACGGATACTTGCCGCGCGGCAGTTGGCTTTGCGGGTTTTCATAAATAGCAGCGCCGCCTTCAGGCGGCAGAGCGTTTGATTTAGAGGAGGTATATTTTCATGCAGAAACAAAAGGTAAAAGTTGGGGTTGTAGGCTGTGGGGGTATTTGCAAGGCTACATATATGAACAATATGGTCAATAAATTTGAGATTATTGACGTTGTAGGCGCTGCGGATCAAATCGATTCCCGTGCTCAGTGGATGGCTGACCATTATGGAATAAAGAAAATGACTGTAGAAGAGATGATGAATGATCCCGAAATTGAAGTGATTGTTAATCTGACCTATCCAGAATCCCATGTTGCGGTTACAAAGATGGCTTTTGAACATGGAAAGCATGTTTATTGTGAAAAAATGATGGCGCCGACCTTTGAAGACGCTACGGAGCTGATGCGCCTGATGAAGGAGAAAAACCTGATGTATACAACTGCTCCGGACACCTTTTTAGGCGCCTGGGAGCAGTCCGCAAGAAAATATTTGGATGACGGGATTGTCGGAAAGCCTGTGACTGTCCATGCCCAGGTGACGATGCATTATAATCCTGAAACGCCGTTTTTTGACACGGCTCCTAAATATTATTTCTTCCCTCTTCATTACGGCGGGGGCTTCCCTTTTGACCTGGGAGGCTATTACATCCATGAAATGATCAATCTTTTTGGCAGTATTAAGCGGGTGACTGGCTTTGGGGGCAACCTTTTCCCAGAGCGGATTTATGAAAATCCAAAGCATCCAAAATATGGAGAGGTTTTTAAGGTGAATACGCCGACAACCCTTCTTGCTGCCCTGGAATTTGAAAATGGTGTTCTTGGAACATTTCATATTTCGTCGGACAGCTCTATGAGCCGGAGCTTTATGGTCACAGGAACCCAGGGCACAATGAACCTTGGCGATCCCAATGCGTTTTGTGATGTGCTTACAGTAACCCGGCCGGGGGCAAGACCGCAGATTGAACGGATTATGCCGGGAATGCAGCCGGGAAGCAAGGATAGCGTGAAAGCGTCTGGTGAAGTGGACGAGGATGTTCAAAAGTTAAATGAATTTACCCCGGCGGCCACCGTAGAGCTTCCGCTGCTTCACGGATTTTACGAATCTATGAGAGGCGTAGGGCTTGCAGATATGTGTTATGCGATCCGCAATGGACGCCGCCCGCGCTGCCATGCGGATATTGGCTACCATGCCATTGAGGTGATTCATGGAATTATGGAATCGTGCAGGACCGGGCGCATTTATGAAATGACATCAACCTGCGAACGTCCGGCTCCCATTGCGCCGTCGGCATTTTCTTCTACATGCCAGGAGCGGACCTTGGATGACTAAAGGGAAATATTGAAAGCTTTAAAATAATACAAAAAGGATATTCCTTTGCCAAAGTGCCTTAAGGAATATCCTTTTGTTATTTTAATAGCCCAGCTCCTCGCCGACAAGGATAACCTTGATCCGGTTGGGGATAAAGCTGCGTCGGGTAATAACAATCTGGTCGCAGATACAGTCCTTGCTCAAGCAGTCTGCGCAGCGCCCAAGCTCCCGGCAGGGCGTATGATAGTCAAGGCGCACGGTGTTTGGAGGAGCCGCCATGTTCCGTATGCGCTTAACGGCGCTTTCCACATCGGGAGTGATTTTATTCATGCCGGCGATGACAATGACATTCTGTGGGCCATGGATGAGAGAAGCGACCCGGTTGCCATTGCCATCAATATTGACAAGCTGTCCGTCGAGGGTAATGGCGTTAGAACTCATAAAATAGTAATCACAGGCTGCGATTTTTCCGAACATTTCCCGCTTTTCATCAAGAGTTTTAGCCTCAAAGCGGTCGTAAACAATGCAGTCAGACGCTTTGATGGCATCGATAAGCCCAATTTCGTTTAAGGTGACTGAACCTCCCCAGGAAACACTGCATTCCGGGGAGAGATAACGACAGGCTTTTTCCAGGGCTTCATCCCGGTCTGCGGCATAATAAGCTTCAATTTGCCTCTGGCCGAACTTTTCAATAAGGGAGTCCGCCAGATTTTCATAGTATTTCTGTTTTGGTGTCATAAAAATATCTCCTTTCCATTGCCTGCCGTGCTTTCCACGGACTTTAGGCATCCCCTTGGGGGCTTTTTTATTTAATAGGAAACTTCGTTTCCTATTAAATAAAAAAGCTCCGCTTTGGATCGCACTGCGGCGGAATGGAAGATGTCGCTTGCGCGACCCGCCGCAGGCGGAGAATCCTGCAAAGCAGGATTCTTTTTAGATTATATCAAAAAATATGTTGAAATTCATCTGTCTGCTGCTATAATGAAAAAAGTGTTTAAATACAGAGGGAGTGTTAAATTTGACAAAGGATATGACATCAGGCAATGCATGGCGGCAGATTTTTTTCTTTTCCCTGCCCCTGCTTGTAGGTAATGTGTTCCAGCAGCTTTATAGTATGGTGGACACAATTATTGTGGGCCGCTTTGTAAGCGTTAAAGCACTGGCGGCCGTAGGTTCCACAGGAGCAATTTCCTTTCTTGTCCTTGGCTTTGCCATGGGAATGACTGCGGGCTTTTCGGTGATCATTGCCCAAAGGTTTGGCGCAGGAGATGAGGAAGGTGTCCGTAAAAGCATTGGCATGGCTATCTGGCTGAGTGTTATAACAATGGCAGTACTTACGGCGCTGGCAATTGCTACGGCGCGGCCGCTGCTGGAATTTATGAATACCCCGGAGGATATTATCGGGGATGCATTAGTGTATATTATTATTATTTATGGAGGTATTGGGGCCAGTATTTATTATAACCTGATAGCCAGTATTGTCCGGGCGCTTGGAGACAGCAAGACGCCTCTGTATTTTCTGCTTTTTTCGTCAGGCCTGAACATTGTTTTGGATCTTGTATTGATTATCTTTTTCCACATGGGCGTTGCCGGCGCAGGAATTGCGACCGTCTTTTCGCAGCTCCTTGCCGCTGTACTGTGTACGATTTATTCCGTCAAAAAATTTGAGCTGATCCGTCTGTCACGGCGCCATATGCGATGGAACCGTCAATTGGCGAAGGCAGAACTTGGGGTAGGACTGCCTATGGCTTTCCAATATTCGATTACCGCAGTCGGAGTCATGGTTTTGCAGGGTGCTTTAAACCGCTTTGGTTCCTCAGTCATTGCCTCCTATACAGCGGCCTCTAAGGTGGAAGCAGTTGTCACCCAGCCTTTTAATGCCCTGGGTATGGCAATGACGACCTACTGCGGACAGAATGTAGGTGCTGGAAAATGGGATCGTGTGCGCCGGGGAATGAAAATTTGTACAGTGATGTGTATGGTTACTGTGGCTGTAGCTATGGCGGTCAATATTTTTGCAGGAAGCTGGTGTACGGCCCTTTTTATGACAGAGCCGACGAAAGAGATTCTTTCCTACGCGCAGACGTATTTGAATACAATTGCTGTTTTTTATCCTGCATTAGGGCTTTTATATGTGTACCGAAACGGTCTTCAGGGAATGGGCGATGGCCTGTTTCCTATGCTTGGAGGCTTAGGAGAACTGCTGGCGCGGCTGGCTGTCGCCACGGTTCTGCCCGGCCTTATGGGCTATATGGGGATATGTATGGCCTCCCCTGTTGCCTGGTGCGCCGCCACAGCAGTATTGCTGGCGCGGTATTTTATATGGATGCACAAAAAGCAGCCATAGTAAACCTACCGGTCCCATTTTTCACACAGATCGTTAAGTTCTCGGATAAAGGCGCGCAGATCTTTGTTGGCGCCGCCTTCGTTGTGGCTGATGACCTCAGAAAGCCGGGTACCGGCCTCAATAAGCTGCTGATAAACCGGATTTTGATGGCGGCGTCCGGCCGGAGAGGGCGCTGCCGCTTCAAGCTTCTTTTGGTTGCCTTCGGCCAGACATTCCCCGGTAAGAAGATCATAGGAGGAACCATTATAGGGAGCTGTGGCGTTAATGCCCAGCTCTTCTTTTAAACGACGGGCAAAATACTCACATACAGTATCCTCTCCGTGGTTGACAAACACCCGGGCGGGGCTTGGCGCAAAACTTTTAATCCACGCCAAAAGCCCGTTATTATCAGCATGGCCGCTGATACCAGCAAGCTGGCAGATTTCCGCACGTATGTGAATATGCTCGTCAAAAAGGCGGACTTCCTTAGCGCCGTCCACAATAGAGCGGCCAAGGGTACCTACGGCCTGATAGCCGACAAACAGGACGGTCGATTCCGGACGCCACAAATTATGCTTTAAATGGTGGCGGATACGACCGGCCTCGCACATGCCGCTGGCGGAAATGATGACTTTGGGCTCAGGATCTTCATTAATTGTAATGGAATCATCGCTTGTAATTGCAACCTTTAGATCCGGGAAATTAATGGGATTGATCCCCTTGTCAATGAGGGCCAGGGCATCCTCATCAAAATAATCGTGCATACTCTGGCTGAAAATCTGGGTAGATTCCACAGCCAGAGGGCTGTCAACATAAACAGTAAAATGGTCATGGCCCTTAATTAGCCCCTCATCCTTAATTTGCCTGAGAAAATACAAAAGCTCCTGGGTACGGCCAACAGCAAAGGATGGGATAACAACATTGCCTCCCCGGTCCAAGGTCCTTTGGATGATCGGCGTAAGCTGGGAAATATAGTCGATTCGTTTGTCATGGCTGCGGTCGCCGTAAGTGGATTCCATGACGACATAATCCGCCTTCTTTAAATAATGGGGATTTCTGATCAGCGGTTGATCCGTATTTCCTATATCACCAGAAAAAATAAGCTTTTTCGTAATACCATCCTCAGTAATTGTTATTTCAATGCTGGCGGAACCAAGGAGATGCCCGGCATCGACAAAACGAATGGAAATTCCCGGGTAGAGATTATATTGGCTTTCGTAATGACAGGGTACAAACTGCTCACGGATGCGCAGGGCATCTTCGACAGTATAAAGAGGCACATAGGCTGGCTTACCGGCCCGGCGGGCTTTTCTGTTGCGCCATCCTGCTTCAAATTCCTGGATGTGGGCAGAATCCTGGAGCATAATATCGCACAAGCGGCATGTGGCCCCGGTCGCATAAATATTTCCTTTAAAGCCCTGCGCGCCCAAAAGGGGGAGACGGCCGGAATGGTCAATATGAGCGTGGGTGAGAAGAACACAGTCAATTTGCCCTGCTGTCACCGGCATTTCACAGTTTTCGTAGGTATCTGGACCCTGCTCCATGCCATAATCAATGAGAATGTGATGTCCGCAGGCATAAAGCAGGGTACAGCTTCCTGTAACCTCATGTGCGGCGCCGAGAAATGTAAGTTGCATAGACAACCCTCCCTGAATATAAAATTTCATGCCGCGCTGTACGCGGCACCACCACTGATTATAGAATATATTTTTATTATACTCTCTGCGGCGGGCTGTTGCAACGTAAACCTTCATGCCGCGCGGCACGCGGCACCGCCACGGATGAAAGCTGACTGCTCTGTGCGGCTTTACGTATTTTACATAAATTTTACAAAACTGCCGCTTAAATTTTACAAAACCTGTTTATACTATATATGATTATGAAAATGAACAGTTATATGAATTTTATACAGGAGGATAAAAATGTCTATTCAGGATGTGGAAATGATCTTTAAGTTCATTGGCGGGCTGGGTATGTTCCTTTATGGTATGCATATTATGGCCGATGGACTCCAGAAATCAGCCGGAGCAAAAATGAAACGGCTTATGGGTATTCTTACAAATAACCGCTTAATGGCCGTTCTTGTAGGTACGCTTGTGACAGCAATTATTCAAAGCTCGTCAGCGACAACTGTTATGGTTGTAGGTTTTGTCAACGCTGGCATTATGAATCTGACCCAGGCCGTAGGCGTTATTATGGGCGCCAACGTGGGAACAACCGTGACAAGCTGGCTTGTATCCATGAGCGAGTGGGGAGCCTTTTTTAAACCGGAATTTTTTGCACCTCTGCTTATTGGCATTGGCGCTTTTGTCATGCTTTTTGCGAAAAAAGATACAAAAAAGCAGGTCGGGGAAATACTCGTAGGATTTGGCGTTTTATTTATTGGATTAAGCTTCATGTCCGGGGCAATTACGCCCTATAAAGATGCGCCTGTCTTTTCAGAGGCGTTTCGGGTGCTTGGTTCAAATCCGTTTCTCGGTATTTTAGCCGGGCTGGCAGTGACCGCGGTAATCCAAAGCTCCAGTGCTTCGGTCGGTATTTTGCAGACCTTGGCGATTAATGGCATGGTAACATGGAACAGCGCAGTATTTATTACGTTGGGCCAGAACATCGGTACTTGTGTGACAGCACTGATTTCCAGCGCA
>JAGZDD010000114.1 GCA_018369015.1 Clostridiales bacterium
AGGGGCATGAGCTGGTTTTGAGAATTTGTGAGATGGCTGTCGGATTTATATTGTGCGGTACGGTTTATTTCATAAAGCACCGCAAGAAAATCTATAAATTGAGATTCCGGGATGTATTGCCAAAGAAGGGGATTTTACTGCCTGTGGGGCGGTGGCAGATTAAGCTGGCTACCGGGGTGAGCATAGCTCTTTTGATTGGCCAGCTTACAGGCTTGCCAAGACTTATGTGGATGGGCTTTGCCGCCTTGAGTGTGATAAGCCCTTACGAAAATAATTTGAAGGTACGGGCAGCAAAGCGGGCCGGAGGTGTTGTTATAGGCTCTGCCGCTTTTTTACTGCTCTATGGGATGGCGCCGGAAAGCCTGAGGACGATTTTTGGTATTCTTGGCGGCCTTTGCCTTGGCCTTTGTGCTGATTATGCATGGAGTACAATATTTAACTGTTTTGGAGCACTTTGTATTGCAGCAGTGCTTTTTGGCCTTCCCCAGGCTGCTGGCCTGAGAATTTTGATGAATCTTTCAGGTATCGTATTTATTTGCCTGTACCACGTTATTTTTGAATGGCTATGTAAAAGAGCCGTGGAGATTTTGAATGAGAAAAAGGTATCATGTGTAGAGTAAGGGATAAATTTCCTTTACAAAAAAATGACAGAAAGCGCGGAAAACGTTTTCTGTCATTTTTTGTGCGATAAGCCCTGCAAGCGGCTGCCGTGCTTGCACGAGCAGGTCTACGCTCCGCTGCGGTCGTTGCTGGACGCGTGTCACTGGCACGCAGCAACATTTGCAGGGCAACGGACAGTGAACAGCTTTGCTGTGAGCTGGCTGTTGTATCGCAGCGGATAGGGGAAGAAACTCTTCCCCTATCCGCTTGTGGTAAGCCCTGCAAGCGGCTGCCATGTTTACACAGGCAGCCAAAAGCCAATGGGAGATAATGATAAAGATTTAGATGATTGAACTGCCATAAAATTGATTTGGCAAAATTATGGAATAGAATTGAATAAGTCAAAGGAGTATGATAAAATTTATATGACTATAAATATAGTCGCATGACTTGGAACGCAGATATGATCTGGACGAGGGGGTTAATAATGAAGAAAAAGCTTATGATATTATTTGGGATATTGGCCATTTTATTTCTTCAGGCTTGTATGGAAAATTTCGATGAAGGCTCGGGGCAAGCGTCTACGCAAGCTTTTAGCGAGCCGTATTTAACAGAGGATAGTGGCGGTGATTTTGAAAAATACCAGGGGGTCAGGATGATTAAAGAGCAGCAATACAATCCCTGGGCGGTGACAAAAAACGGGTGCTATGAGATTTCAAAGGAAGCGCCGTATAACATTTATTACACGGATATTTCGGAGGGCCAAAGGGATATTTTACCTGTGCAGTTGGATTTAAGCTATATTTCGGAGAATGGAACAAATTGGGATATTTTGGCTGGCGAGGCCCCGAATGTGTTTGCTATTGAGGACTCGCTTTATATGGTAACTGATGGCAATAACTATGTACCCGGATTTCTCTACCGGCTTGACCCGGTGAAGGGAAAGCACGAAAAGCTTGCTGAATTTGAAGGCTGCCATTATTTTGAGAATAGTGTGGCCAGCGACGGAGAGGCTTTTTATATGATTTATAGAAATCTGTCCGGAGATGGGCTGCTTATAAAAGTTCTTATAAAGGAAAAACGTGTTGAAGAATTACATAAATTTTCTCATACCCAATCTGTGATCAAGAGCGCTTTTGACGATTGCCTGATCATTGAGTCATCGGACAGCCCATCAGCGAAGGATTGCCCGGATTATAATGAACGCCTTGAGCAGACAGAGTATGTTCTCTATAGATATTCATTGCAAAATGGGAAAATAGAGAAGCTATCACAGTGGCAGTACCATCATAAAAGTATTGGTTATAAGGCCCAAAATGCCTATGCTTTTGATTCGGCAGCGGATTGCCTGAAGGTGATTGATCTGGAAAATGACAAGGAAAAGCTTCTTATTGGGGCTTTTTCGGAATGTGGCATTGAAATTGGGGATATTGCCGAAATTACAGATATTCGGGAAAATAAAATAATTATTCAGTGCCAAAAAGGACAGTATGTTCTGGATATAGACAAACTGATAATAAAAAGGCTGAGACCTTTAAACGGCGTTATATATCCTGAAATTATCGGCGCCTACGGCGACAAATACCTTATTCCAACAAACTGGAACAGTTCTGTAGAAGCCCTGCGGATATTTACAGGCAAAGATAAGGATATAATTAAACTGGCGTTGATTGATAAGGATGATTTTTGGAAACAAAGGTATCGTTTCCAGGAAATCGAGGATGTTTTTTTGGAAGCTGATAAAAGCAGGTAGGCGTTGGTTTTTTGGAGGCTGCCTGGGAGAAGGGGAGGAGAAAGGGAGGAGTACATATGCCTATATATAAATATACGTTTGAATTTTCTACTGCTGCATTTGAATATAATGATGGGCTTCGCAAGTATTTAGCTATTTTGGGACGAAATATAATGATCCCATTGCCTATATTAATTTTATCATTTTTTCCTGTATGTGATAGCCTGCTTCGCAAAGAAATGTGGTTTTCGTCAAGAGGAATATGTACAATGGTATATTATATTTTATGTGGGATTTGGCTGTTGGCAGGCCCTTGGCTCTGCTGGCATATTTATAAAAAAAGGCTCCATAAAAAAATAAATCGGAAATGCTTATATACAATTGAATTTTGGGGGGATTATTTGAGAGAAGTGCGAAACGATACTGTTCGGACGATTTATTATAACGAGATTACGAAATATGTTGTAGATAAAGGAGGAAATTTGACGCTGCTTTGCAAGCTTGCCGGCGACTTAAAGCCTTTTGACCGGGTTAGTCCAGGAGCTTTTTACTATATTACTTTGTATGCGGATATTGTAGGAAAAGGAGAAATCGATAAAGTTATTTATTTTTTTAATAGTAAGAAAAAAGGGGGAAACAGAAATGGCTGATTTTTCATTCTCTTGGCAAATGGATGATATGTCTGCTAAAAGGTTGGTAAAAAAGCAGTTTTTTAGATATTATTTTTTGAAGTATGTTGTATGCTGGGTTTTATTTGCAGAAAGTCTTTTGTGGATTTTGGTTCCATTGAATAATCGTACATTTGTTCTTTGGATTGCTGCGGCAATCATTGTTGGAAATATTGTATATATTGTTTATTACAAGAATATGCTTCCTGACAAACAATTTCGGGCGGACTATACAGCGGAATTTTACAAAGATAAATTTGTTATTACAGGAAAGAGGTATAAAAGATCATATACGTACTCTCAGATTGACAAATGGCTGGATGATGGGAAGGATATTTATATTTTGACATGTAAGGAGGGTGTAATTATTCCTATGGAGGCATTTAGTGTACCTGGGAACCGGGAAATGTTTGTTAAATACGTACAAGAGGCCAGGAATGGAAATTTTTGAGCGATTTGCTGGACTTATTCTGGCTGGCGGCATATTTTTGACAAAAAACTGTTTGTCTCTGCCCCAGGAGAAAATAACTGAAAATGGCAACCTGATATTGATTGAAGATATTTATCCTGCTGCAAGTACATATTCTTATGCGCAGCCAGAAGCCCTATTTTTTATGAAGCTTGTCGGAGCAAATAATTTTTCTAATTGCTTTCAATTTTCAGAACTGCATCCAAACACAGCTTCATAAGCATTGCCGCCCCAATTTCGTTCGTCATATTGCTCCACGTTAGCAAGACTGTCTGCCGTATATAATATCATACCCCAAATAACATTGCGGAGCCTGGCACAGGCGGCTAATGCGGAACACTCCATTTCTACAGTTGAACACCCCTCGTTTTTACGATAAGTAACTTTTTCTTTTGTTTCACGATAAAAGCCATCTGTGGACCAAGTGAGAATTTCAGAGTATTCCATTCCATGTTCTAAAATTGTTTGCTTAATAGCATTTCGGGCCGAAGTATCTATATCAATAAATCTTGAAGGCGGAGCATAGTGATAAGATGTTCCTTCATCTCTTAATGCCCTATAAGGAACGAGGAATGTTCCCTCGGGAAATTTATCCAATACACCGCAAGAGCCGGCAGAGATAATTTCTGTTACACCATAGGCAATCAAAAAATCCATGAGCTGGGTTGCGGCGGAAGCACCTACAGGAGCCTGGCAAAGGCAGATTTCTGTTCCCTTATATTGGGTGATATAAATTGGATAGTGCTTGGTCGCACTTATAAAGGTTTCCACTTGCCTTGTTTCGCTGTGTTTGGCATACTCATCTATGTATTCGCCGAGAAAAGCAAAAACACATTTGGGCGGAAGTGATAAATTTAGTCCATCGTGATCCGGATTGATCACTGCGGTTTCCTCGGTATCAAATTCTAAAATCGGTATTTCGTTCTTTATAATACTCACAGATTATCTGTCTCCTCCTTAAACTATTTTATATTATTATACTGTTTTGGGCTGTAAAATAAAGATGTATTAAAGAAATTTCCTGAATAAATCTTTATAAGGCCCGCGATTTTGTATAAAATGTGTTAAGGAAGATACTTGGAGTAATACAGGGCGGAGTTTTATGATAACTTCTTTATTGCCAGCGATAAAAATTATCAGAGGAAATACGAGTACAAAGATATTGATAAATGTATTTTTCGGAAAGCTGATATTTTGGGGTGATACAGGATGAAGATGTTGTACTGACTGAAAGTGCGTGGAAAAGTATTTTGGATGGGGAGAACATTCTAGGTGTTTATAAGACTGGTTGTTCCAAAGGCCGACATGCTTGATTGATGATTGTAAGAATTTGGTTTTATATTTTTATAGAAATGTAAATAAAACATAATAACTTGATGCGTAAAATATTTTATTTGACATTAAAACTTGTAATTAGAAAAAATATATAGTATAATATGACTACAAAATTAGTTGTTTGGAGGAGGCTAAAAAAGTGAACAATAAAAAAAGAAAATCTATGCTCAGGACTCGGCTGCTGGGATTATTGTTGATTGGTCTGGCAGTATCAAGCAGCTCTGGCTGTTTGGGGGCTGATAATGGAACATCACAAAAAGCTATAGAAAGTGAAGAACGAGGTTCAGAGAGCTTTCAGAGTGATAGTATAGAAAATAGCGGGCAGAAATCAGGTGTTTTTGAATCAGATACGGTTTTTACAGAAGAAGATGAACAAACATATTCGGAAGCAGTCAATAATCATTTTACCGTAAATTATGGGGATTCTATTTTTTATATGGATAATACAGGCATACATCGATTGTTTTCAGATGGAAATGATGAATTGTACTATCCTGTCGAAATAGAAAGTGTTAATTTGTTTTGTTATCAGGATAGATTATACTATTATGATTCTGATAGTAAAATACATAGTGTTGGAATTGAAAATAAGGATGAAACAATTATAGGTGACGGGGAGGTTGTCTGCGATTTTTATAAAGACTATCTGTTTACATATATGCCAGGGGATCCGACAGAAGGGCGGGAATACGCCGGATATAAAATAAATCCTAAAACTGGAAAAAGGGTGGATAATAAAACATATACGATAGCAGATATTTCAGAAATAGATAATGTAAGCTCTGTAATAATGAGTAATTATTCTAAAATAAGTTATAAGGATGAAAATTTGCAAATATATCCTCAGAAAATTAACGTATTAAACCCTTTAATTTCATTGGAAAAATTTGACGGTATTTATTGCTACGATATTGATGATAAAGGAAAAGTGTCGCTGGAGTTTGAATCGGAAGCAGAAAATAAAGAGGTTGTTTTTTGGGAGAAAGATATGGAATATATACTTTCAAATGATCTAAATCCCATATGGTACTCCCTGGCTGTTGATTCTGGAATATTTTATACGGATATTTCATATAATGCTGAAAATGTTTTTCCTATATATTATTCCGATACCGATGGAAATTGCTCCGTGTTAGTTCAAAAGGAAGGCTCAGCGGCGGGCATGATTATGAATTTTGACGGAGAGTGGTTATATTATACGGCGTCAGAAAGCAGCAAAGAGGCTGTAGCAGCCTGCTATCGAGTGAATATACATACATTGGAAAATCAGTGCCTTTATACATCAGGCAGTGCAGGACTGCTGCACCAGATGAATACTATGGATATTCAAAATGACCTGCTCTTTTATTACGATACGGCAGAAGGGAAGGTTAATATTATGGAATTAAATGAATAGGGCAATATTTTGGTGCCTCCGCAGTAGATTTTTACTGCGGAGGCACCAGCATTTGGGGCTTATAAAATAACCCTGTTGCTAATAAGAGAGCCTAAAGTCAAAAAATCGATCCAGAAATCTATTTTTGTCATTGCAGAATCTGTCGGACGTTTAAATCCGTTAAACATAATTCTGTACGGGTGGTTTGCGCTTGCTCCGATAGCAGTACCGGAAAAATACAATTTTGTGCCTCCCGGGAGCGGCGATGTCTGTTTTGCTTCGCCGATATACCAGTTCATATTATAGCCGGATTTGATTGTGTGGACATAATATCCATTGACCGGGTTATTAGCAACAAGTTTTCCGTTGGAAACTGTCCATTTGTTGAAATAGTCCAGTTTCATACTATTATGGATATATCCCTGCCGTAGTGTTCCGGAAGCTGTTCTAAAGAGGACAACATGAACAGGATCAGTTTCTGAGAAGCCGTTTTCTGTGAAACACTCCCCGGGATACATCAGTCCGATTTGATTGATTCTTTCTGGTTCAGAATAAACTTTAAATGCACCGGTTGATAAGCTGACACGAGCGTAATTTGCCATAGAAAAACATCCTTTCTTTTAAATGTGGTTAGTGATTAAATGATTTTGTTGTTTGCTGTAATCGATTACACTTATAAATAACTAATTTTTACATCGAAATGTAAACCTAAATTAAAATTTTTTTGTTAAAACAATTACTTTTTTTCTGCACCAGAATTATCGGATGTACCGTCATGGTTCTGATTTACAGCCTGATCAGCAACCTGCAAGCCTTTGATAAGAATTTGCGGAACCTTAAAGCCGGCTTCAACAAAGTTTTCACAGATGGAACGCAGTTCGTTTATAACCAGCGACGCAAGGACAAACCAGCCAATGAGTGTCGTTATCTGCAAATTTATGTCAAGTACAGCGCCGATTTCCATAAAAACGGCTCCGGCGCCGAAGGCGGCCGCAATCATAAGCCAATAGCCCAGCTTTTTTAAAATACCTTTTAATCCGGCAATAGAGTTTTCTTTGTGATTAATCCGGCTTTTTAGCCAGCCAGTAAGCCAGTCAATGACATTAAAAAGAAGAAAAATCGCAAAAAGCGGCCAGTGTTTTCCTAAAACAGTTCCTAAAAGTGCGATACATCCGCCGACAAGCGCGTTGTAAGTATCAATGATTTTATCCATATCGAATCACCTCCTTTCCTCTGTCTGTCGGATTTTTAACGGCATCTGGTTCTTCCCCTGCTTTTTACTGGCTGTCCTTTTTCTGGCGGACAGGTGGCTTGTTGCGGCAGTTTGTCTCAGGTATAAGCTGCTTTTTAAGTTCCTTTTGTATGCTTTGCCGTGCCTTATGGACGTATTGCCTGGATATATGCAGCTCTCTGGCGATTTCCATACAGGACAGCCCGCCAAGGAGCCCCTTAAAAATCGCCTGCTTTCGCGGCGAAAGCTTTTGACTAAAAGTACGAAGAAAAATGGCCAGTTCAGTGACCGCTGTGGTATCCTCTGACAACAGATGGCTGACAGGAAGGCGAAGCTCTGGATCATCTCCGAGTAAATCTTCATCGGGTTTCTGATCCTTTAAACAGATATATTTGTTTAAAATTGCTTTTTTAAAATAGGCCAGACACTTTGCTTCAACAGAGTAGTCTGGGATATTTTGAGTACATTCGATGAGTGTTATTGAAAATTCCTGGTAAGCATCTTCACGGTCACAATACGGAAATTTGTGGGCGTATTTTCGCAGCAGCGGTGACATTTTACAAATGATTTTTTCCATAGCCTCGGGATCACTGTGGTGATACTGTTCTATATAGGCAGATAAAAGTTTGGTGTCCATAGAAAAACCCCCTTTTCTGAATTAAAAAGGGAAATTTTTATGAAATGTAAACGAATAGAAGAAAAAAATGACTAAAAACATAGTCGTTTGAGGTGAAAAATAATGTCTCACCGTTGGGATAAAAGAATTACCGAAGCGATGAGACAAGATGACACTACAAAAATAAAAAAACGATTTAAAGTTATGGTGTCTTTTGGTCATTGGAGCTGTTTAAAAGCTTTTCAGCAATTTGTAATAGTAACAAAAGCGTATCTGTCGGAAGCTGCCTGAGCTTATCATTAATAATCTGGATTTCCATAGAATCTGTTCCCTGGCTAAACAGGGCGGCAAATGGAATATGAAAATATTCTGCTATGGCGACAAGAGTGTCTAAAGGCGGGCTGATTTTATTATCCATAACCTTTTGAATATAACTTTCGGATTTACCAATATCAAGGCTTAATGTGCGCATTGACAGATGATTTTCCAGAAGCAGCTTATTTAAGTTGGCCTGAAAATTTTCACTAATTGTTTTTTCTTTTGTTTCCATAACATTCTCCTTAACATGTAATTATTATAAGTAAAAATGAAATACAGGGTTGCGATTTTAAATATATAAAACAAATATAAATAGAGATTTAAAATATCTGTTTTGGGAAAATATGGAAGAATGTTGTCAAAAGGTGACAAATGTAGTATTCTATATGTGACGACAAATTTAGACGCATTGAGATAGCCTTATATATTTCAGGGATGTGGTACAGCTATATCCTCGAAATAGCAGAAATGGCCAAAAGGAGGAGATTAAAGTGGAAGAAGAATTAAGCTGGGGCCGGGAACTGAGTGCCTGCGAAACGTTAATTATGAAAGCTGTTTGGGATGCACAGGAGGATATTTCATTAATGGAACTAAAAAGTGTTTTAAAGGACCGGTTTGGAAAAGATTATTCGAGAACGACTGTCAGTACGTTTTTACTGCGCCTGTCCGAAAAGGGCTTTGTGAAAACCTACCGAAATGGGAAAAACTCTTATATTCATCCGATAAAAAAAGAAGAAGACTATAAAAATAGCTTAATGAACAGGGAAATGGATTTCTGGTTTGGCGGCCGGCCGTCGGCTCTGGTTGCATCGCTGTACAGCGACGGCCAGATTTCCCGCGAGGATGCTGATGAGATAAGGAAGGTTTTAGATGGATTTGAGGATTGAACTTGTAGGAATGCTTTTGCTGACGAGCCTGACCGGAAGTATAGCGCTGCTTTTGTGGAAGGTGCTTGGCTTTGCGTTTAAGCGTATAGGACATTTGCATTGGTACTATAGCTTACTTAAAGGCGTGGTTCTTCTTTTCCTTGTTCCGGCGGCGCCGGTGCTGCTGATTTATACCGCACAAAAATACCAGATGTGGCGCGGCATATTATTTTCAGCGACCCCGCTGCTCGTGCAGGTGAGCCGCTGCTTTCTTGCATTATGGCTCTTAGGCTGCGCCTTAGTATGCGTGAAATATATGCTTGAAATGCGGCATCAGAAACATTTGTGCCGTGCCTGTATTTGTGTCGAATTAGATAAGAGGGAGCTTCTGGACGAGATATGCCAAAAGCTGGGGATGAATCCGAAGCGGTTTGGCTTGCTTCAAAATTACGGGATAACCTCACCGGTACTTAAGGGAATTTTCAGGCCGCAGATTATTTTACCGGCAGACAATTTTTCCAAAGAAGCATTAAGCGTGATTTTTATCCATGAACTGACCCATGCGGCCCACAAGGATATTTTGTGGAAGCATTTGGCAATTTTTGCAGCGATCACACAGTTTTATAATCCTTTAGTATGGCTTGTTTTTAGAGAGCTCCAGCGTTGGGGAGAATACGCCTGTGATGCCAGCGCCTGTGAACTGTCGGGCGGGGCGAAAAAATATTTTGGCTGCATTTTGGAAATCGCGGAGCGCAAGGGAATGTCACCGGCTTGTTTTGGCACCCATTTAATTGAAGATAAAGCGGAATTATTAAGGAGGGTAAAATTTATGCAGAAAATGAGAAAAACAAAGAAAAAGCCTCTTGTGTGGGTATTGGCTTTGAGCGCCGTGCTTGTTTTTGGGGCCTCGCTTTCGGTTTTCGCGGCGACGACGGAAACTGCCCGACAGTATGAGAAATGGTTTGACGCGACGGTAGTAATGAATGAGATAGAGCCGCCAGCACCCCTTCCACACTATACCGACGATGGCCCGGCTCCGGGGATTATTGTAGAAGAAGACGGATTTGAACAGGTAACTCCGAGAACCGCGAATATTGAGTGGACAGTGGGAGCAAATACCCAGAAGTCTACAGGGAAATTTTATGTATCTGCCGGGAGTATAATTGCGGTAACAGTATCTATAGAACCATCAAATAAGACAGTGAAGGCCGGTGTTATATGGCCGGATGGCACCAGAGATTATGTGACCGGCAGCGGAGTACTCTACGCTCCGTTTACCGCGCCTTCTTCGGGATATTATAAGGTGTTTGTGGAAAACGGCAATTCAACCTCCGTTACGGTGGAGGGGAGTTATATTGTGTAAGGTATATAGGAGGGCGCAGGCCCTCTTATAAAAAAAATAATACGACTACAAAAAGCGTTATATAGTTGTTTTAAGGGGATTTTTATGAAATAAGGAAAAGATTAGTAAAATATATGGATTAGGTTTGGGTGTGAATAAAAAGGTTGAATTAAAAAATAAAGTTGTATTGCCTGTAAGCAGGGCTTATAATGATTCTGTTAAAAGATATTTTGAAGAACAGCGTTTTATGATGAACGGATATATAATTAAAAAAACGGAGAGTGAAAAAATGATAATAATGGTCTGGATATTTATAGGTATTGGAATCTATATGCTATTAATGCTTATTTTATCTGGTTTAATATGGAGTTCTCGCAAAAGAATATCGTTGGTGGCCTATATTGTTTTAGTAATTTTATTAATCCTTCTTCATTTGGTAAATGATTATCAATGTTCATATTTGAATAAAAGAAGCATAGCTATAGGAGATTTGGCATTAAGTCATACGGCTTTGTTGTATAAAATAAAGGGAAGTATTACTTTTTTTATGCTCATTTTAAGCGCACCGCTCAGAGTTAAGCCGAAGGCAAGAATCTTTTCTAATATTTTGATGGGTATTGTTACAGTAGTAACGGAAATTTCTGCTGTCCAATTATATCAGCTGATCCACAGTTAAAAAAATTAACAGTCAGGTTTACATTTTGAGTTATGAACTCTTTATATTTTATATAAGCGTTTATAAAATAAAAGAAAAGAGGAAAATGATATGGATGAAATGGTATTAAAAACTCAAAAGTGGTTAAACCAGACTTATGGAAATGATTCACGTTACAATTATGTTTCAGAAGATGGGCAAACCGGGTGGAAAACGATTTATGGCTTGATTAGGGCGCTGCAAATTGAACTGGGAATATCTGTGACTGCAGATAATTTTGGCCCGTCAACACAGGCGAAATTTTCTGCACGATGGCCGAATGGCATTGTTCAGCAGGCAGATGAAGCGCCGGAGGAAGACAACGTATATGCAATTATTCAAGGCGCGCTGTGGTGTAAAGGTTATAGTACGGGTAATTATGAAATTACCAGGCATTTTTATTCGGGAACCGGCGGCGCTGTTATTGCATTAAAGTCAGATGCTTTAGGAATTGATATTATGCCGCATAATTCTACGGTAACATTAAATCTTATGATAGCGCTGCTGTCAATGAACCAGTATGTTTTATTGGATAGTCTCGGGGGCACAGAAGCGATTAGAACGATACAGCAGACACTCAACAGAGAGTATGAAGCTTATGTCGGATTGATGCCGACGGATGGCCTGTATGGCCGTGAGATGAATAAGGCATTAATTAAAGTGCTTCAGGCAATCGAAGGATTATCACCATCCGAAGCCAATGGGAATTTTGGCCCGACAACAAAAAGCCTTTGCCCAATTATCCCGCCTGATGACAATACAGAAGCGATTAAGCTGTTAAAATATGCGTTGATATGTAATGGCACGGCGCTTTTTGATACAAATGATACATGGAGTGTAATTTTGCAGCATGAAGTACAGGTATTCCAGGATCAGATGAAAATTCCGGTGACGGGTGTTGCCGATTTGAACACATGGATGTCACTTTTATTAAGCAGCGGCAATCCAGAGCGGAACGCAACGGTTTGCGATACAAGATTTGAAATTACTGATCAAAGAGCTGATCAGTTAATTGAAAAAGGATATACGATTGTAGGC
>JAGZDD010000115.1 GCA_018369015.1 Clostridiales bacterium
GAAGGAAGTTTCCTCTGATAAGTTCATTTGATTCTGAACCAGAACGACAACTAGCTGTTATCATTCCCGTTCTTTACTTTGGTTTTTGTTCTTAAAAATTCTCTCCTGCCAGCCTTCTGACTGACAGCTTTTGGAATTTTCGGGATTGTTTTATTGTTTAATTATCAATGTTCTGTTTTATTTCCCGCCGCTCTCTCAAGCAGCTTTGATAGATTATCATACTTGTCAGTTTTTGTCAAGTACTTTTTTCTATTTTTTTGAATTTCTTTTTTCAAGAGATTCTTTTGTTTGCCATCTCTCGCAGACAGCTTTCATATAATATCATCTTATTTTGCATATGTCAACACCTTTTTTCAAATTTTTTCTATTTTTTGTCCTCCTCAGGCACATGGCTGAATAGTTTCTTCTTTTTTGATATTTTTATAACACCACACAAAATCCATCTCTTCTAAGACATGAATAACCTTATATTTTTGCATTTACACCCTTTTCACAAAATATTCGATAAATAATGCTATAGACGGATTATTATTTTCCCTTTTCCATATAATATCCATAGAGCTATACAATCCATCCAATTCAAAACATTTAATTTCGGGATTATCTGTACCTGTTAAGAAACGATCACACAAAACAACCTCGTCTTTTCCTCTCAACGCCAAAATCAGGGCATGGGCATTAGGTACATATCTGGCAATCCTCGGCGCAAATCCAGCCCTGCTGCAAATTTGGGCGACATGGGTATAAGAATCACTTTTCTCTCCCGGAGATATTAGAATAAACCTCTGATTTATCAGATCACAAAGCTTAAGCTTTTCTTTTTGTGCTAAGGGATTGCTCTTAAGCATGCATACCACGATCGGGCTTAAAGCGATTTTCCTGCTCTCTATATCTTGCCCCCAACATTCGCCGCTGCTTTCAGGCCAGAGAACTAAATCTATACTGCCCTCTAACAGCTTTTTCTTCATTTCATAAAACTGACAAAATTCTATATAACATGCAACCCCTGGATGCTGTTCAAAAAACTCCCGGATCAAACGGGAATATTTCATATCTAACGAATCTACACATCCGACCCGTAAACTCTTTGCCGCATCTTTTTGCATATCGCCGGCTTTGGCTACTGACGCCTCAAAACATTCCAGCAAGCCTGTCCATTGAGAAGCCAAATACTCTCCTACCGGTGTCAGCGCTACCGGGCGCTTTGACCGTTCAAATAAATGAAATCCGACAGTTGCCTCAAGAGCAGAGATTTTCTTACTCAATGTTGGCTGAGTAATATTCATCTGTTCAGACACCTTTGAAAAGTTTTTTTCTCTGGCTACCTCCAGAAATAGCTGTATCTGATATATGCTTATATCAAAATAATTCCATCTTTTCAAAACCGTAACCTCTTTCCAATATAATATTTTCCATTTTGGAATACTATCTTTCCTTATTGCTATTTCCCAAATAGTTATTTTTATTATAGAATACAAATAACAGTTCTGTCAAAACTGCACCGACAGGCTAATTCATAACTCCTAACAATTTACTATGAAAGCCCCGGACGGCGGCTATGAGGCAGGGCGTGCTTGCACGCAATGATTCATAGACATCGGACGGGCAAGGTGGTATGAGTGCGGGGTGCTGCGTGCCAGTGTTGCTAAGCGCCGGTGGCGCTTGTCCAGCAACGACCGAAGCGGAACGTAGACCACGCGTCCAGCACCGACCGGAGCGTAGACATGCCGAAGGCAGAACGTAACGCACGGTACTGCGTGCCTGTGACACGCGTTTAGCGCCGACCGGAGTGGAACGTAGACATACCACCGGCAGATGGCGGAGTAGCACAGGCATGGAACCATCTGGCTTTCATTCGTAGTGGTGCCGCGCGCAGCGCGGCATGGAAGTTTAGTTACTATTTGCAGATCCCCCATAAACGGTAACACAATTTACCCTAAGTTGTTAAAGGTCTGCTCGCTTAAGCTTTGCTGTTAATGCCTTTTTCCTCTGACGGAACACATCCTTGGTAATGGCAGCACCGGCTTATCCTCAAAACGACAATTACAGAAAGGAAGATATTATGAACAATAAAAATGATTTAATCGCTGAAGGCCGTCGTCGTAAATGGGAAATTTCCTTTGATCCGGAGCGCCCTATTCCGTTTGTTAAGCATTGCGGCCGCACATTTTCGGATATTACCGACCGCAATGAGTTGTACAGGCTTTCTTGTGAATTATCCGACACGGAAAAATCATCCGCTTTTGCAAAATATTTTAATCTCGGCCCGGCAATGCCCTGCGAGGAAAATATACGAGCCACAGAGTATCAGCAGCCAATCGCCCCATCCGAGGGCTTTATGATTGAGGATTTTGTTAATCATATGGATGTTGACGGCTGCAATCCATTAAAAACAGGCTACTGTATACTTTCAAACGGCGTAGGCTTTGGCACCGCCACAACCCTTATGCCGGGATGTACCGCTGAAATAATGACCCATTTTATCCATCATTTCAATCCGCCAGAGGACTTATATTATAAAGCCTGGTTTCCTGGCGGCCATATCCGCCACTATGCAGACATGGCTGTCGAGGATGTAGGCTTCGGCATGGTACAGCTCCGCTTTATTGAAGGTCTTAATGGTGATTCCATAGGTATGCCAAATCCTCCAATCCATGACCACGGAAATATCGGAATTACCGGCGCCAATATTTTGTGCCAGCCTCTCCATCAGCCGGACGCAGAGCCTTTATATATAACTGAATTATGCTACTACCGACTAATTCCAGAAGGCTATGAACAAAGAGTCACCTTTTGGGTAGGGATGCATTTTAAAAATGGTAAATCCGTACTCCATCTGCCCGGCAAAAAACCTGTACATCCATCCTTGCCCTCTGCACTTGCCCGACATAGCGCCTGGGAAACAGCAACATTTATGCGCAATGTTATGGAATTTTGGAAAGACAGCAAGAATTGAAAATACTTACCCTCATAAAAAAGCATCCGTGTTTCTGACCATAAAAAGAGAAACACGGACGTTTTTAACATAAATATATATTTTTATTCCTGTGAAATCCACGCGTCAAGCTGCGCCTGAACGCCATCAGCCACCTGGTCAATACCTGCTGCATTAAGCTTCTGCAAAAATTCCTCCAATGTAGCATCTACATCCTGGGCCAGGCCATTTTGCAGAGTTCCCGCATATTCGTTCACTGCGCTTGTAATCGCCGCGATTTGTGTTCCAAATTCTGAAACATCCGCCGAAAACCCAAAGGTCGCAGATTTCGATGCCTCTGCATTAATTTCTTTGCTGATTTCACGGCTTTCTGGGTCATCTCCTTCCCATACGCCAGCTAAATACTGATTTCCAAACAGCCATGTCATATCAATATGGTATCCGGCATTTGTAGAATCGTACCCTTTGGGATACCCGTATGTACCGTCGTCCTTTACGACATAGTCGCTTCCTTCAATGCCATAATTAAGTAGATCCACAACCTCCTTATCTGTGTACATCAAGTTCAAAAATTTTACCGCTGCCTCCGGCTCCTTCGACGTTACAGGAACAACCCATGTATTCGTATTGTAGGACGTTGTTTCCAAAGGCAGTGAATAGATCATCACAGTCGTCATATCGTATTCACAGCTTGCAATCGTAGAAATTTTAGTAGCGTTTTGCGCTGTAAAAAATGTACTGAAAAATTTCCCACTGGCAATCTGGGTATAATTGCTGTCCGTGCTTGTTGCTGAATCCTTATACACCAGCCCTTTATCGTACCAGTCTTTAACAAGCTTCACAGACGCCTTGTATTCCGGCGTTTCATACAGACAAACAACCGCTTCCGGCTGGCTGTCCATCGTTCCTATATAATCATTGGCCATTTTAGTAAATACGGAAGCAGCAAAAAATTCGTTCTCAAATAAAACATTCGTAAAATGGAGCGGCCCCGCTGCCTGCGACGAAGCAATTGGAGTGAGATCTGTATTTTCTTTTACGGCTAACAGTATTTCCTCAATATCTGCCATTGACGAAATGTTTTGTGCTTTTTCAAGCAGCCCAAGCTGCTCAAGAATATCCGTGCGCATCGTAAAATAAATGTTGCTCACATTGTCTTTATACATGGGAACGCCCAGCAATTCGCCATTCTGCGAACATGTTTCCAGCTCATCTTTTTCAAAAAGCGATAAAACGTCCGGTGCGTATTCTTCCATATAATCATTGAGAGGCATACACTGATTCTGAGCCTGCATCGAAGAAAATGCTGTAGACCCGGCAAAAAATGTGGCCATCAGATCCAAATCCTCGTTTCCGGCAATCATTAAATTCACCTGCTGATCATAGCTTCCCATCCCAAAGGGCAGCAAATTTACATGAACATTGATTTTATTTTCTGAGATTTCATTAATCGCATCCTCCACAGCCTGCAGGCTCTCTGAATTTGGCTCCACCCCTGTAAAAAATGCCATTGTAATTTCAGAAATATCCTCCCCGTCTTCTCCTAAAGCTTCGCTGCCTTTTTCTTTGCTGTTTTCCCCGGCATTTCCCTCCAATGTTTCCCGTGGCGTTTCCTGGTTGCCGCAAGCCCCAAGCATCAGGCCTGCTGCCAAAACAGCGGATAAAATAAAGAATTTCTTCATCATAAAAACCTCCTCACATCATTATTGTTTCATTGTTACTATTCACGGCTTCGCCAAGAATCGTAACTTCGCCGGCTCATTTAGAGTTTTTGCTTTGCCCCCCGTTGACGCTTCACTTCAACAGATCGCGCCAGTTGCCAAGCTGTGAATAATAACGTTTAATTTTCCAATGTATATATTAATTTTACCTTTCCACACAATCCTGACGGCTCTAAAGGCACATATTTTGAGCTGCGGATAAAACCGTCCTTCAAGCCCCGGGCCATAGAATTTTGAATTTTAATCGTCAGCACATTACATTCTTTGACAATACCTGCAGGAACAGGAAAAACATAAGGCGCCGCAAACGTGCTTCCGAGCTTTTTTCCATTCAGCCATACGCTGACCGACTCATATACCTGCTCCAGCAGCAAACTCTTTTCACAAAAACAGGCTATTCCTGCGTCCGCACATTCAAAACAGGCCGTATACGTTATTTCGCCGCTAAAATTTTCGTATCCGGGGATTAAAGAAATATCCTCAGGCTCTGGCATATACACCGGATCATATTTTATCCCAGTTTCCACATATGGGATAAATGTAAGCTGCCACGGGCCGTTGATTTCCAGCGTTTTTTCCGGATTCCTATCGGCAGTGCCATTGTTTCTTAATACCGCCGCGGATTCTTTATCAAAATAATAAACTAAAACAAGTGCTTCCCACTGGGTCAGGCGAAGCTGACATTCAAGCCTGTTTTCTCCATTTCTTTGGATATTCTCCCCAAAAGGCACTATATCACCACGGATGAGATTCATGGAAAATATCTGGCTTTTTTCCTCCCATGTTTCAGGCAAAACAAGCGTTGTTTCCAACGTCTGAAATTCTGCCTGATTATGCAGCAAAAGACACTCCCCGTCTTTATCTCTGACAAGGCAATACCTCAACTGCGGGCAGGCGGGCAAAACACAGATGTCCTGAAGCTCCCTGCGCTTTATGATCCACCAGGCAAGATCATTCAAAGCTACCGTTTCCCCTGGGCGTAAGACTGACAATCCCTTCTGGCCGCATACTTTATTTCCTGAATACTGCGCGTATTGAAAGTCTGAATATTCTTCCGGGAAGCTGTTTATAAAAATAACAGGAAAACCCTGATGATAAAAATCTCTCAGCTTATACATCATATTGCATGGAAGCCTGTAGCTTTCCGGAACAATCAGCACACGGTACCGCGCCCTGTGGACACGAAGCTCTTTCACTTCTCCGGCATCAAATACCCGGCCCTCCAACAGCCAATCCCCCGGAACAACATCGTAATCAATCTGATTTTGCGCTAATATTCTGGCAGGCTTCTGAAAAAGCATCGCCTTGCCGCCCCACTCAGCCTCCGCATGGTACAGCAGCGCCGCGCGAACACTCCTCCTTCCTTTGCTCATCAAATGGCATAGACGATTGACATATTTATACAACAAGGTGAAATACGGGGCATAGAGCGCATTTCCAAAAGGGAACAAAGGATTTGATTCATGGCTCCCCTGCATTACAATAAAATGATTAATTCCCGCAGTCACCATATGGTCGAAAATATATTTTCTATACTTTGGCCCGGCAATCATGCCATATAAGGCCAGCACTTCGCAAAAGCTTTGACCGTCCATCGCGGGATTTAAACAGGCGTTCGATGACGCCAGCTTTGCCAGGCCGTAATGATAAAACTCCCCGTCAGCCGCCCAGTGGCACCCATTGGATTCGTTATTGCTGTCGGCTCCGGGAATTAACTGTTCGCTAATCACATCCACACCGGCCATATGCTGATATTTCTGAACACGGAAAAAATGGCCGCAGCCGCAGCCCAGGCGCCCATGGGAATTTTCATCCTCAAGCACATGCCCAATATAAAGCAGCCCATGAGCCTGGCACCACGCATACATCTGATGGCTGTAATTTTCCTGGATCATCCGCGTAACTGCGTTCATATACTCATAGCGAACCTTTCCGGCAATGCTGTCCTCAGCCCCATACCATAAAAAAGGCAGCCACAAAGCAAACGCGTTGCCAAAAAGCAATTTCAGCACAGTCTCAAGCTCATCACACCACGGCAATGGCATATAGCGTTTTCCTAATTTCGCATAAAAATCATGTTTTTTAAGATTGCCAACTTCCGGCTCATCATAAAAAAAGCCAAGCCATGTTTTTCCTGCCGCATCTTTGATTTCGCGAAAATGCGCTTCATACACGGATTCAATCAGAACTTCCACAGATTTTTTGTCTAAAAGGTTCATATAGTCAGATATTCCGCCGTTGCGCGTTGTAAAAATGAAAAAAATCCGGTATCTCCCCTCCGGCACATCCCATTGAAGCCTCCCATCGGTTACATTCCCCGTCAAATCAATAGCAGTTCCGGGGATAAGCTCGCCGTTTTGATCTTTTTTTACTGCGACAACATATTTCAGCTCGTCTTCCTGCTCCAGGCAGGGATTGGGAATATATTCATAAATCTTATCGTTGAGAAAGTCTTCCGCCAAAAAACAGCCGCCCGGTCTTGGCCCTCCCACATCCATATGCCCTTCCGCCAGATAAATTTTCCGGTATTTTCTGTAAGGCTCTTTTTTAAACCAGCCGTTGGCCGCCCCTGTCGGAAAGGGCGCTGCGTCCTGTATATAAAATGACATTCCAAGGCTTTTAAGCAGAGCCGTCAGATCCCGGAGTATTTCGTACCAGTGCTGCGTAAACCCGGCAAAACCATTGCCAAGCCCCATACTGTACTCAAAAACCACTGTTTTTATACCGCTCCGATAAAGTTCTTCAATTTTTTGCTGTACTTCCGCCAGAGCCATATCCGGATGGAGCTCTACAAAGGAATAAACATAGTTTCCCTCCCTTCCGCATAAAATATCATCAATCCGCTCTTTCACAGCCTTTTCGCCTCCCCTCTTTTTCATAAATCCATTGTAAGGAAAGGCCTGAAAAATAGAATGTATAAATATGACCTGTTTTTCAAAATTTAATCCTTTTTTCCTGCGTTTTTACGCATCTGCTTTGGCGAAATGCCATAATAGCTTTTAAAACACCGGTAAAAATGGCTCAAATCAAAAAAACCTGCCGCGCAGCTAATGTCCGTCATACTCATCTGTGTATAAAGTATTAAATCTCTGGCATTACGCATTTTTATAACCATTAAAAGCTCAGAAAATGTTTTTCCTGTATACTGCTTAAAAAACCGCGATAAATATTCTTTATTATAATTAAATTTTTCCGCCAGCTTTTGCAAAGTTATATCCGCATAATGCTTCTGCATATAATCTAACATTTCAAATAAATTTTTATGGATATTTGTATTTACCGGTTCTGTTCCAACAGATCTTTCAGAATAATCCCGAATAAGCGACAAAAGCAGGCGGTTAAGCTCAAGCTCAAGCATTTCATCGCTGTAAGCACGCCGGTAGCAGGCTTCTTTATACATTGAAAAAATTAACGGATCAAACGGCGTATTTTCCCCAGTCTGGAACAAAAGATACATGCCTGACATATCTTTTGTCAGCGCTTCGTTCATAAACCTGGAAAGGCAATCGCTCCCCTGCAGCCCAGGCACATAACTGTTAAAGAAAAACTTTTTTTCCACCTGGATTGAAAAACAAATACTGTCATCCGATACAAGCGCCGTACAGTGCCATACATTCGGAGAAATAACACATATATCCCCGGCGGTATGCTCTACGCAGGAGTCATTCACATAATGCCGGCATTTTCCATGGCAGACGTATAAAATCTCTACATATTCATGGCTGTGCTTAACAGGATAGACATAGCGCTCATCTCTTATGACATGAATCGCTCCCTTCCCCGGCTCCATTTTAAAAATCGACGAAAATGAACTGGCAGTTTTGTTTGCCCTGAAATCCGGCAGACATGGATAACATTCAAGTAATGTCTCATATTGACTAATATCTAAATTTTCTTCCAAAAAGCCGGCTTCCTGTTCCTGATAAATTTTCTTAAATATTTTTTCGCTGTCATTGAGTTCTTTAAATACTTCCCACATCCTTCTCCCCCCTTAGTCTTTTGTAACTATTCAGCCATACATCTCGGATTCGCAGCTGACGCTGCTTTTTCGCTTCTTACACAGCTAAATCATCGATTATGGCGTAGCCGCATGGCTGAATAGTTATAGTCTTTTTAACAAATTCAAAATTCTTATTTACATTAACGCGTTAAACCGTTATAATATCTATCAAAGCATGTTTAAAGCATAACTATTCCGGAAGCCGGAATATTACACTAAAGAAAAAAACAGCGTCTCAGCCAGCCCGATGGCCGCGCCAAAAAAATTTTAGGAGGAACGACAATGATTTCAAAGCGTTTACAGGCATCCTTAGACGGTGCCGTCTGTATCCGTGATATTTTTGAAGAAGGAAAAAAGCTTGCCGCCATTTACGGCAAAGAAAACATTTTTAATTTCAGTATTGGGAACCCTAACGTGGCCCCTCCGGCTATTGTCAATGAAACGCTTAAACAAGTTCTTGACAGCGAAGATCCCCTAACCCTCCACGGTTATCCGGCCAATGTGGGACATCCCGATGTACGCCAGTGTATTGCAGGGCACCTGAACAGCCGTTATGGGCTAAATTACACGCAGGACGGCATTATTATGACAAGCGGCGCCGCCTCTGCCCTGGCTATTTTGTGCAATACCTTTCTTGACCAGGATGATGAGGTCATCACCTTTGCTCCTTATTTCTGGGAATACAAAAGCTATGTGGAAACAATGTACGGCAGACTTGTTCCCGCTCTGTGCAACCAAACGACACTCCAGCCGGACCCGGACACTTTCGAGGCTGCTTTTTCCCCAAAAACCCGCATGGTATTTATCAATACTCCGAATAACCCTACCGGCGCCGTGTATACTAAGGAATCGATCCAAAAAGTCGCTGAAATCCTGACCCGCAAGGAAAAAGAGTACGGACATCCCATTTATCTTGTATCCGATGAGCCTTATCGGCTTCTCGCCTACGGCGGGCTTAAGGTTCCCTATCTGCCGGATTATTATAAAAATACAATTGTTGTTTATTCTTACAGCAAAACATTGTCCATTCCCGGCGAACGTGTCGGCTATATTGCCATGCTTGACAATGTCACCGATTATGCCAATATCATCGCCGGCATTACTGCCTCCATCCGTTATCTCGGTTATGTCAACGCTCCGTCGCTCCAGCAGAAAATGCTTTTAAAATGCGTGGACGCCACAGTAGATGTAAGCATTTATGAACGCAACCGCGACCTGCTGTACAAGTCGCTCACAGACATTGGCTATGACTGCATCCATCCCGACGGCGCTTTCTATCTTTTCATGCGCTCCTTAGAGCCTGATGATGCAAAATTTTGCGACAGGGCTAAAGAGGAACGGCTTTTAATGGCTCCCGGCACAGCCTTTGGCGGACCAGGTTTTGTACGTATCTCCTACTGCGTACCTTACAACGTTGTTGAAAGAAGTATTCCGGCATTTCGCCGGCTTTATGAAAAGTATCAGCATTAAAATCCCCCGGGGCGGCGCCGGTTTTTTGGCGGTCAAAAATCCATTCCTGACCGCCAAAACCTGACACCGCCCCGGGGGGATGATGCTTATTAATGTTCATTTTTTATATATTTTAAAATATCCTGCACAGTACTGATTCCAATAATACAAATTCCTTCAACATTTCCAAGGGATTTCATATTCACCTGGGGAACAAGGCACATAGAAAAGCCCAGCTTCTTTGCTTCCATGACCCGCTGCTCGACCATATTGACAGCGCGCACCTCGCCTGTCAGCCCTACCTCGCCAAAAATAATCGTTTTGGGGCTGATTTCAAAATTTTTATAGCTTGAAATAACAGCGCACACGATCGCCAGGTCGATGGCCGGCTCATTCAGGCGCATCCCCCCGGCAATATTCACATAAGCATCACAGCTATCTAAAGACAAACCAAGGCGCTTTTCAAGAACAGCCATCAACAAATTTACCCGGTTATAGTCCGTGCCGGCCGCCGTACGCCGGGGCATATTAAAGTTTGTCCGGCACACAAGCGCCTGAACCTCCACTAAAATCGGACGCGTTCCTTCCATTGCACAGGAAACGACAGAGCCGGACGCCCCCTGAGGGCGGCCATTGAGCATATATTCAGACGGATTGGGAACTTCCGTCAGTCCGTCTGAACGCATCTCAAAAACGCCGATTTCATTGGTAGAACCAAAACGGTTTTTAACAGCGCGCAGCAAACGGTAAGAGGCATGCCGGTCGCCCTCAAAATAAAGCACTGTGTCCACCATATGCTCAAGCACCCTCGGCCCTGCGACAACGCCTTCCTTAGTCACATGCCCCACAATAAAGATTGTAATCCCAAGCCCCTTGGCAAGCTGCATTAAAATCCCTGTACTCTCCCGGACCTGGCTGACGCTGCCCGGAGCAGAGGAAACATCCTCCTTAAACATCGTCTGAATGGAATCAATAATCACAATATCCGGCTTATACTTGCGGACAACGCCTTCTACAACATCCAGATTTGTCTCACAAAGCATCATAATATCCTTTTCAAACCTTCCAAGCCGTTTCGCCCGCATTTTAATCTGCGCAAGAGATTCTTCGCCTGAAATATACAAAAGTGAAACGCTCCGGCCCGCAAGGGTGCGGCACATCTGAAGAAGCAATGTAGACTTTCCAATTCCCGGATCCCCGCCCACAAGGACAAGCGAACCGGAAACAATACCGCCGCCAAGCACCCGGTCCAGCTCGTTAATTCCGGTCATGATCCGCGCGTCGGCGGCAAGGCTCACATCTGACAGCTTTGTCGGAACAGCCAGTACCATATCCCGGGCTGCCTGAGCTCTGCCGCCTGTTTTTACAGTCACAGGCTCCTCAGCAAAACTGTTCCAGGCCCGGCATCCCGGACACTGCCCCATCCATTTGGCGCTTTCATAGCCGCATTCCTGACAGAAAAAAACCGTCTTTGCCTTTGCCATGAATTATACCACCCGGATATTTCTTGCTCCATTGCCAAGCTCAACGCTAAAAATCAGCTTACCGCCAAGATTCGTCACACCGCTGCCTACATCGACTCCGTCAACATAAACACGGTACTCCTTCTCAGCCTCAAGGCCTAAAGCAATCTGGGTATCCTCATATCCTTCAACTACAAATTCGACCTCATCGCCGTCCATTTTAAAATTCTGGACAACCGTTCCCGGCACAGATTCGTATACAAACAGATCGTTACATTCCAGCTTTGTAATTTCTTTAAATGTCTTTACTTTATAGCTGTCTCCAAAATGCTCAAAATCAGATACCTTAAATTTTGTATCTAATTCATAATTTCCAAAGCTCAAGCTTCCGTCATCTTCGGTGCGGATTAACCCCTCGATCACTGTCATTTTTATATCCTCCTGTTATTTTTATCTTAAAGGGCCATGCCGCCTATGACAGCATGGCCATAAATACAGTTACTATTCCCGGCAAAGCCAAGAATAGTAACTAAACTTTCATAGTAAACTTCCATGCCGCGCTGCGCGCGGCTCCACTACGCATGAAAGCCAGATGGTTCCGTGCCTGCGGCACTCCGCCATCTGCCGACGGTATGTCTACGTTCCACTCC
>JAGZDD010000116.1 GCA_018369015.1 Clostridiales bacterium
TCAATCTGTCCAATATCCTTTTTTTAAAGCTGTGTCCGGATTTCCTTCAGGGAAAATCCGAGGCTTTTCATATACTGGATAATCTCAAGTACTGCACTTTGCTTAATATCATAATAGCGGTAGCCATTTTCACCGCGGGATGCAGGCGCTAAAAGACCAAGACGGTCATAAAGCCTTAATGTCTGCTCTGAAACATGGTTTAAAAGTGCCATTTGTCCTATAGTAAGAAGCTTCATTTTTCGACCTCCTTTGCAATAAAAACCTTGATATAAGTATAAGGTTTTTGAAAAATATTTTCAAGAAACAAAGATAAAAGGCAAACAAAAAACTGGCAGCCCGGATATACTGTCTTTAGTGTATCCGGGCTGCCTGCGCTGATCTTTGGCCATATTTACTTGCGGAAGGAAAATAATCCTTTTCTTTCATAAGGCTCGCTCTGCACCGAGGTCACTCTATACCCTGTTTCACTGATAGCCTTGCGAAGTCCGTCTTCGCTAATATCGCTGTCAGCGATGATAACCGATTGGTTTTTCCGGTGAGATGAGCTGACCTTTTTGACTTTAAATGCCTTTCTGATGGCATCGTTGACATGAGCCTCGCACATTTCACAAGCCATACCATCAATGCCTACGGTAATTTTTACCATGACCTTACCATCTCCTGTCTGTTCCTTGTTCATGCAAAGCTTTCTGCCCTGCCTGAAAAGTTCTTTTTTATTATAATTGAAACACATATATGAGCGCAAGAGACATAAGAAAAAGTGAGAGTTTTTCTCACTATATGGTTGGCTTGGGATTGTTTTGGCCCCTATTGACAACTATTACGGTTAGTGATATATTTATTACAGTAAACATAATAAAAAGGCGGTGGGAAGCTATGCGGGATAATGTAAAAGGCGGTGCGCTCACAGAAGTGACCTTCTATATTTTACTTTCTGTTTACACCCCGAAACATGGATATGCCATTATGCAGTTTATCGAGAAGCAGACAGGAGGGAGACTTTCGCTGGGAGCAGGCACTTTATATGGGGCATTGAACACTTTGCAGGACAAGGGGTGGATCTCCTTATGCAAAGCTGACGATGGTCGAAAGAAGGAATATCTCATTACCTCTCAGGGGAAAGAGATTGCTCAAAGAGAGCTTGAAAGGCTTAAGGAGCTTGTAAATGTTGCAGATGGGATTATTGGAGGTTTGGTATGAGTAAAAAGTATTATCGTTTCTTTGGCGGTCTTCTGACAGCTCAGGAAAATTGGCTAAATAAAATGTCTAAAAAAGGCTATCGCCTTATTCGTACAAAGAAAATGCTATATGAATTTGAAGCTTGCAAATCAAATCAAGTTAAATACTGCATAGAGTTTATTGGACAAAAATCAAAAGAAAATGCACAAGATTACTATAATTTTTTTGAAGATTTGGGCTATAAGGTATTTTATAAAAATCTTAATCTCAACTACTCTATTGGTAAGATACGCTGGCGGCCATGGGCTGAAAAAGGCGGACAAATTGCAACAAACGCCACCACATTTAACCGGGAACTGCTGATTGTGGAGAAAGATAATGATGGTAAACCTTTTGAACTCCATACTTCTTATGAGGATAAGGCAAACTATTACAGCAATTTACGGAATCCATGGCTTTTAATTTTCATTATGTTTTTACTGGGGGCTGTTGTTAAGCTCTCCATTATCTTCGGTGTGCTTGCTGCGATTTGTTTAATTCCTGTTATTGTATATCAAGCACAAATTATTAAAAACAGACAAAAAGCCAAAATGAAGGAATGGTAATAAACAGCGCTCCCAGGCTAAAAAATGCCGGAAGAAGCGGCGCTTCAAAACTAAAAATTGCCGGCTGATCCAGTGTCATTACAAAATACTGAATCGGCCGGCAAGATTTTTATTTTGCAAAAATTCCCCCGTTAAGAATCCCTCTGGTATTTAAGACCCGCTCCTGCGTGGGCGGATCTGTCTTCTAGTGGATAGAAAAGGACCCAGCTTTTCCTGCTTAAAGGCACCCATTGTATCAACGAGTTTTTCACGGTCAAAAACGTTGACATTCAGGTGGTGTGCGCCCTGGTCAAGTAACCGTCCATAATCTGGACAAGGTTTTGTGAAATAAATATCAACTATTTTTTTGATTGTTTTTATTTTGGTATAAAATCCGGCATGGATTTCTGTAAAAATATCGGAATTATTGTAACTATTACGCCATAGGGCGTTTTGCCCGAATCGAGGATTTAGCCGCATATGCGGCGCTTAGCAGCGTTAGCTGCGCAAATCCGAGATGTATGACTGAATAGTTGCAAATTATTTGATAATGATATTATTTTTTAGTTTTTATTCCGTTAAAAAAGTAACATTGATAGTTATATCCTATACATGTAAAAATAATTATCGAAAAATTTTATGATTTTTTTACACAAAAATATGTTATTTTCTTCCAAAAAATTGTATAATATAGTCAACAGCATCAAAATGAAAGTGAGGGCTTATTATGAAGCAAAACAACATGTTAGCAATGATCTTAGCCGGCGGCCGGGGCTCTAGGCTCCACGACCTGACAAAAAAGGTTGCCAAGCCAGCCGTATCTTACGGCGGCAAATACCGCATCATTGACTTTCCGCTGAGCAACTGCGCTAACAGTGGAATTGATATTGTGGGAGTGCTGACCCAATATGAATCTATTTTATTAAACAGCTATGTTGCAGCCGGAGGACGCTGGGGATTAGATGCTAAGGACAGCGGTGTATTCGTATTGCCGCCCCGTGAAAAGGCAGAAGAAAATCTCAACGTTTATCGCGGAACTGCTGATGCGATTTCCCAGAATATTGATTTTGTAGATAATTATTCCCCGGAGCATGTTCTCATTCTCTCCGGTGATCATATTTATAAAATGAACTATGCCAAGATGCTCGCCTATCACAAGGAGCAAAAGGCGGATGCCACGATTGCAGTTATTGAGGTTCCCATAAAGGAGGCCAGCCGCTTTGGTATTATGAATACGGATGATAACAATCAGATCGTAGAGTTTGAAGAAAAGCCAGAGCATCCAAAGAGTAACCTCGCTTCTATGGGGATTTACCTTTTCGACTGGAAGCTGCTGAGAAAAATGCTTGTGGCTGATATGAAGGACGACAGCTCGAGCCATGATTTCGGCAAGGACATTATTCCTAAAATGCTTGCTGAGGGTAAGCGGATGTTTGCTTATAAGTTTAAGGGCTACTGGAAAGACGTAGGAACCATTGATTCCCTTTGGGAAGCCAATATGGATCTGATCGATAAAAATAATGAACTGGATCTTAGCGACCCTTCCTGGAAGATCTACACGGAGGATGCCACAACACTCCCCCATTACATAGGGCCTAACGCAGATATTAAATCAGCTTTTATTACCCAGGGATGTATTATATCCGGTGAAGTTAACAATTCCGTATTGTTTACCGGTGTAAAGGTGGGCGAGGGCGCCAGGATTATTGACAGTGTCCTTATGCCTGGCGTTGAGGTTGAGGAAGGCGCCGTCGTTGAGCGGGCGCTTGTGGCCGACGGAGTTAAGATCGGGAAGCAGGCTGTTGTTGGCAGCGCGGACAGCGAGCATATTGAGCTTGTGGCAAAACGTGTAAAGGGGGCAGAATAATATGAGCAAGGCATTTGGCATTGTTAATTTTTCGGGAAGTCATATTTGGGTGAAGGGGATGCAGACCTACCGGCCCATCGGAGCCTTTTCCTTCCTTGGAAGATACCGCATTATTGACTTTCCTATTTCAAATATGAGCAACAGCGATATTGACCATATCCAGGTGTATATCCGCAGGAAACCCCGTTCTTTGACCGAGCATTTGGGAACCGGGCGCCATTATAACATTAACTCTAAGAGAGGCAAGCTTCGTATTCTTTATGCGGAGGACGGATTGGACAATGAAAATATTTACAATACAGATATTGCTGCATTTCAGGAAAATATCGAGTGTATTGAGCGGGAGCATTATCCTTATGTGATCATTGCCCCAAGCTACATGGTTTATTCCATAGACTTTGATAAGCTGCTTCAGAGCCATATTACTTCCGAGGCAGACATCACATTGCTTTATCACACTGTAGATAATGCCAATGAAGCCTTCTTTAACTGTAATACATTGGATTTAAACCGCCAAAAGGGCGTACTTTCTATCTCTCCAAACCGCGGAACTGCCAAAAACAGAAATATTTTTATGGATACCTACATAATGAAGAAGGAACTTTTCATAGAGCTGATTGAACGCGCCCATAAGCTTTCTGCAATGTATACGCTGACGGATATTATCAATGCAACCTGCGGCGACTATGATGTCCGCGGAATTTCCCACAAGGGCTATTTCGCGGCAATTACAGATTTTAAGAGCTTTTATGATACAAATATTTCACTCATTGATTTTAAGAATGCAGCGAGCCTTTTTGATGATGAATGGCCGATCTATACGCGGACAAATAACTCCTGTCCGACCCAATATTTTGAAACTGCCAGCGTGAAAAATTCCGTTGTTTCCAATGGCTGTCATATTGAGGGGGCTGTGGAAAATTCCGTTATCGGCCGCGGCTGTGTCATAAAGAAGGGAGCTGTTGTGAAAAACAGCGTCCTCCTTCCTGGAACGGTTATTGGAGAGAATGTCAGAATTGAAAATTTTGTTGTTGACAAAGGCGCTAAGGTCATTCATTCTAACGAATTAATTGCCCGCCCTGAAAATCCCGGTTATGTAAAACGCCGTGATACATTATAAAATATGTTTTTGAAAAGTAAAAATCCCCGGAACCTCTACGAATTGAAGGTTCCGGGGGATTTTTTTGCAACTATTCAGCCCTTTGTTCTAGGAGCTCTTTGTGTCGAAAAAAACGCTTTGCGGTTAATGCGTATACCGCACAAAGGGTACAAAGTATTCAAATATAAAGTATTCCTGCCTCATAGGGGCGCAGCCGGTACAAGCTGTGTCCGCCCGGGGCTTGTATACTCTGCTCCTTTTGTTCCGGGAGGAAAGACACTTTATAATTGCCAAGCAGCAGTTTGGCACTCTCCCATTCCTTTGGAAGAGGAAATAAGGTTTCCTGGCGGGTGAAATTGGCATATACAAGGAGACGGTGACAGCCGTCGTTTCTTATATATGAAAAAATTTGTTGTTCTTCCGGCAAATACAGGTCAAAGCGGCCTTCGGTAAAGACCGGATACTGCTTGCGCAGGGCAATCAGCCGTTGATAATAATGAAATACAGAATCCGGGTCGCCCTGCTGCTGCCTGGCGTTGATTTCCCTGTAGTTTGGATTGACTTGAATCCACGGTGTTCCCGAGGAAAATCCGGCATTAACGCTGTCATCCCACTGCATTGTCGTGATGGAATTATCCCGGCTTTTCTCCATAATGGAGTTCATCAGATCTTTTTCGCCGTAACCGGCCGCTTTCCGCTCTTTATAAACATTTAAAGTCTCAATATCCCGGTACTTTGTAATATCCTTAAAGTGGGCGTTTGTCATACCCAGCTCCTCGCCCTGATAAATATAGGGCGTTCCCTGCATACCGTGGAGGACGGTTGCCAGCATTTTCGCAGATTTTTCACGGAATTTCCCGTCGTCACCCCAGCGGGAAACAATCCGGGGAAGGTCATGGTTCCCAAAAAACAGGCTGTTCCAGCCGCAGCCATAAAGCCCTTTTTGCCACTGGCAAAGATTTTCTTTAAGCTTTGGCAGTGAAAGCTTGGCAAGATCCCATTTTTCTTTGCCCGGCTGCTGGTCCAGCATCATATGCTGGAATTGGAAAACCATGGAAAATTCACTTCCGTCAGGGCTGCTGTAAAGCTTTGCCCTCTCTATATCAGCGCCCCAGGCCTCGCCGACGGTAATGAGATTTCCCTTTTGGAAGGTTTCTTTAGACAGCTCGCGGATAAATTCATGGAGCCTCGGGCCATTGGCTGTAATGCCCTTCATAGGCTCTTTTGCGATCTGGTCAATCACATCCAGCCGGAAACCGCCAACGCCTTTGTCCATCCACCAGAGAATCATATCGTAAATTTCCCGGCGCAGCTTTGGATTTTCCCAATTAAGGTCCGGCTGCTTTACGGAAAACTGGTGGAAATAATACTGCGAAAGTTCTGGTACCCAGGTCCACGCCGAACCGCCAAAGGTAGCCTTCATATCATTTGGTAAAATACCTTCTTCCCCATCGCGCCATACATAGTAGTCATGGTATGGGTTTGTTTTGCTTTTTTTGGCTTCCAGAAACCACGGATGTTCGTCTGAGGAATGGTTGAGGACTAAATCCACAATAATACGTATATTACGCTTTCCTGCCTCTAAAATAAGCGTTTCCATATCCTTAAGCGTACCGAACATCGGATCTATATCCCTATAGTCAGATATATCGTAACCGTTGTCATCCTGGGGAGAACGGCATACCGGCGAAAGCCACAGGGCGTCAACGCCAAGCTCTGACAAATAGTCCAACCGGTTTGTAATCCCCGGAATATCTCCAATACCGTCGCCGTTACTGTCATAAAAGCTTCTCGGATAAATCTGGTAGACAACACTTTGTTTCCACCATTTGCTGTTTTTGTCCATAATGTTTGTGCCTCCTAATGCCTGAGCTGCCGGCCAAGCCATGAAAGCTGCCGCCGGGCTTTATCAAAATCCGGCATATGCCACTCCCAGTTAGGGCTTCCTACAGTTCCCGGGGTATTTATATGGCCTGCCGCATTTAACCCCAGAACATCCGGCATGGAAATAATGGCAATCTCAGGACAGCTTTGCAGGGTATATGTGATAAGGCGGCGGCAAATACTGCCCTGTTTAATTCCCTGCCGCTTTAAATAGCGGCGCAGTTTTCTTTGTGAGGCTGCCGAAAGGTTGTGATACCATTCCATGACTGTGTCATTATCATGGGTACCGGTATAAATAATCATATTTTCCTGCTCAGGTTCAATATCTTTGGCATATTTTCCGGAAGTATCCAGAGAAAAAACAACAATCTTCATGCCTTTAAGATGATAATGGTTTTTCAGCGTATGCACCTGGGGGCGCAGCATTCCTAAATCCTCTGCGACAAGGGAAACGCCGGGGAGCTTTTCAAAAATGGTATCCAGTACTTCATAACCCGGAGCTTCAATCCACTCCCCTTCCATGGCTGTAGGGCATGCTGCCGGTATTTTCCAATAGGTATCAAAGGCTCTGAAATGATCGATACGGATAATGTCGAAAAGCTTTTTGTTATAGCCAATACGTTCAATCCAAAATTCATAGTTATGGCCTTTCATGTAATCCCAGTCATAAATGGGATTTCCCCAGCGCTGTCCTGTAGCTGAAAAGTAGTCGGGCGGAACCCCGGCAATAAATACCGGGAACCCGTTTTCGTCCAGAAGGAAGTTTTCTTTAGATGCCCACACATCCACAGAATCAATGCCGACATAAAAAGGAATATCCCCCATAATCTTTATGCCCTGGGCGTTGGCATAATCTTTAACTGCCTGCCACTGGGTAAAGAAAATATATTGCAGAAACATATGATAGCGGGCCTGCGCCTCAAGCTGAGGCGGAAGGCTTTGCGGGTCTTTGGGCCAGTTTTTTTGCTCGTCGGGCCATTCGTTCCAGCAGCGGTTTTCATTGGCCGATTTGAACGCCCGGAAAACACCGTAATTTTTCACCCACGGCTGGGAAATAAATGCTTTATAGTCTTCATTTTCAGAGAAGCTGGCAAAGGCCTCCCGAAGGAAAGGCTCTTTATAGGCTCTCACCTTATCATAAACAACACGCTCTGTCCGCTCCATAAAGCCCTTTGGCTCGGTCCTTAAAAGGCCCTGGTCAAAAAGGGCTTCAAGGCTGATATAAAGCTCATCGCCAGCCATGGAGGAATAGGGCTGATAGGGGGAATTGCCGTAACCTACAGGATTTAAGGGCAATATCTGCCAGATTTTTATTCCGTTTTTACTAAGCAGGCCGATCCACTCCCGGGCCTGTGCTCCTAAATCTCCCACGCCGTGCTTTGACGGCAGAGAAAATACGGGCATTAAAATACCTGTTTCTTTCATAATCCATCTCCATTCTTCCGGGCTTAGGGCTATGCAAGGTGCCAAATATCTGCATTATATTCGCTGATCGTACGATCGGATGAAAAGTAGCCTGCTTTGGCAATATTCACAAGGGATTTTTTAGCCCATGCTTCCCTGTCTTCATAGTCGCAAAGCATCCGTTCTTTTGTTTCGATATAGTCCTTAAGATCCAAAAGGGTCATAAACCAGTCTTTATAGACAATTTCTTTATAGAGCCGTACAAGGCTTGCCGGATCGCCGGTAAGGAGTAGTTCCTTGCTGATAATAAAGTCCACAAGGCCGCGGATCGTTTCATCATTGTCATAGATTGTTTTTGCACAATAGCTCTGCTTAGCGTAGAGGTCAATAACCTTTTGGGAGCTTTCGCCGAAAATATAAATATTTTCATCACCGACAAGCTCATGGATCTCTACGTTGGCTCCGTCTTCAGTTCCAAGAGTTACCGCGCCGTTAAGCATAAATTTCATATTTCCTGTGCCGGAGGCTTCCTTAGAGGCTAAAGAAATCTGCTCAGAAATATCACAGGCCGGTATCAGCTTTTCTGCCTGGGTCACATTGTAATTTTCAACCATGACAATTTTAAGCCACGGGCTTACCTGAGGGTCATTGTTTATAAGCTGGCCAAGGCAAAGGATCAAATGGATAATATCTTTGGCAATAACGTATGCCGGGGCAGCCTTGGCACCGAAAATCATTGTAATGGGGCGTTTTGGCAGACGTCCTGCTTTAATTTCTTTATATTTATAAATCGCATAAAGGACATTCATCTGCTGGCGCTTATACTCATGGAGACGTTTGATCTGTATATCAAAAACAGAATTTTCATCAATATCGACATTTTGTGTGTGCTTCAGATAATTTTTGAGTTCAAGCTTTGCACTCGTTTTAATATCTATAAGTTGTTTAAGCACAGCTTTGTCATCCATATAATCCATAAGCTGTGACAGCCGTAAGGCGTCTTTATGGAAATCCTTGCCAATAAGGCTTTCAATAAAGACGGCAAGAGGATAGTTACAATGAAGGAGCCAGCGGCGGAAGGTAATTCCGTTTGTTTTATTATTAAATTTTTCCGGGTAGATTTCATAAAACGGCTTTAATTCAGATTCCTTTAAAATTTGCGTATGGAGAGCAGCAACGCCATTGACAGCATATCCATAATGAATATCGATATGTGCCATGTGTACCCGGTTCTCATTATCGATAATATAGACACTCGGGTCACTATAGTCGCGGCGCACCCGGGCATCTAATTCACGGATGATCGGCATAAGTACAGGAACTGCCTTTTCAAGATAATCCACCGGCCATTTTTCCAGGGCCTCAGCAAGGATTGTATGGTTTGTATAAGCACAGGTTTTGCGCACAACATCAATGGCAGTATCCATATTAAAGCCTTCCGCCATGAGCAGCCGGACCAGCTCAGGGATCACCATTGTCGGATGGGTATCATTGATCTGTACAGCAACATATTCGTTGAGATGGTATAAATCGCAGCCCCGCTCTTTTGCTTCCTTTAAAATAAGCTGGGCGGCGTTGCTGACCATAAAATACTGCTGATAAATGCGCAGTATGCGGCCGGCCTCATCACTGTCATCAGGATAGAGGAATAACGTAAGGTTTTTCTGAATATCATTTTTGTCGAAATTAATTCCGTCATAAATAATACTTTCATCCACAGAATCGACATCAAATAAGTGAAGCTTATTACATCCTCCCAAGCTTCCGGGAACGTCGATATCATACATTATCGACGTCAGTGTAAAATCCTTAAAGGGAACTTCAAAATGGCAGTCGGTCCTTGTCAGCCAGCTTTGCTCAGTCATCCACGGATTTTTTTCTTCTCTCTGCTTTAAATCGACAAATGTTTGCCTAAACAGGCCGTCGTGGTAATTTAAGCCAACGCCGTCGCCGCAAAGGCCAAGATTGGCAATGGAATCTAAAAAGCAGGCTGCCAGACGGCCAAGGCCCCCGTTGCCAAGAGATGGCTCCGGTTCGATTTCCTCAATCGCCGTCAGACTTTTTCCATGGCGTTCAAGAACCTGCCGTGTTTCGTCAAAAAGCCCAAGATTGATGAGATTATTCGATAAAAGCTTTCCAATTAGAAATTCCGCAGATATATAATAAAGCTTACGCTTCCCCGTAATTGGCGCCATTCCCTGCATTTTATCTTTAATAATGCATAATAAAGCCTCATAAATCTGCGCGTCGGAGGCCTCCTCGATTGTTTTATGATAATTGGCGGATAAAAACTGTACTAATGCGTTTTCCATGAATAAAACTCCTTTCTTCTGTCTGCCGCAGCTTCTTGCGGCACCAGGCTATCCCCCTGAGGGATTTGCTATTCGCGTTCGATCGCCTGATAAACCCTGAGAATTTCCCCGACACTCCACGCCTGGGCAAAACACCCTCTTGAGGCCGTGGGGTTCGCCCCATCATAAATTTCTGCCAGCTGGCCGATACATCCTTCTCTCATGGCAGCTTCCATAACTTCAAGCTGTTCTTTAATATGTTGTTTTTCCTCCGGGCTGTTTTTGTGGACCTTAAGGCTGGCTAAATAATAAGCCCCAAGCGGAAATGCCCACACGGTTCCCTGGTGGTAAGCCAGATCCCGGTCGATCATTTCACCGCCGTAGGACGGATGAAACTGGGGATCATCCATAGCCAGCGTCCTAAGCCCGTAAGGGGTATACAATTTTTCAAATACGGTTTCTACAATCTGGCGTTCCTCCTGCGGTTTTAGCATTGTAAACGGCATGGACACAGCCCAGATTTGGTTGCACCGGATCTGCATATCTGCCTCGGTGCCAGAAAGAACATCCTTAAGACATCCGGCTTTATAATTCCAGAATTTTTCACGGAAGGCTTTTTGTACGGTAAGGGCCAGCTCGCCGTAAGCGCTGCCGTCCTTACCAATGTCACCGGATAAAATATCCATGATCTTTAAGGCATTGTACCAATAGGCATTGATTTCGACCGGTTTTCCGTGGCGCGGTGTTGGAAGGATTTCTCCCACCCGCACATCCATCCATGTTACCTGGTCAAGGCCGCTGCCGGCCATCATAAGGCCATCGGTGTCCATATGAATGGCAAAAGCTGTTCCATTTTTATACCCGGCGATGATCCGTTCCATCACCGGGAACATTTCCCGGACAAAATCAATGTCCTTAGAGGCTTCGTAATAAAGCCAGACACAATTGATAAATAACAGTGCGGCGTCGGCCGTATTATACATCGGCTCATTGCCTCCTTCGGGAAAGAGGTTCGGCATAAGGCCGCCTTTTTCGTTGACCGCAAAGGTGCGAAGGATAGACTGCGCTGTTTTTAGCTGTCCTGTGGCAATGCATACACCGGGAAGGGCAATCATTGTATCTCTGCCCCAGTCTTCAAAAAATGGGAACCCGGCAAGAATTGTCTGTCCTCCGGTAGATTCCCGGAAGGCAACAAACTGATTAGCCGCTTTGGCACGGGCGCGTGCCAGGGGCGCCCTAAAGCCTGAACAATCTGCCCATGCACGGCGGAACGCTTTTAATTCCTCTATAATCTGAGAAGCGCTGTTTTTATTTTTGTCTAAAGAAAAAATAAGCTCAAGCTCCCTGGCAGCTTTTTGGGGTACTGTGACAAACGTTTTTACCAATGCTTTGGCATTGCCCATGCTGCGCCGGCCATCGCAGGCATCGTAGCTATAATAATAGCGTTCGCACGCTTCACACAGGATACAGGCTCCGGTTGTCCGGTAATCCATAGAAAGCCCGCCAGAGGAAATCACAGCACTGCTGCCGTCAGAAGAAACAGCCGCTTTAAAGGACTGGCTGTCTTTGAGATCCTCTCCTTTTTTGGTGAACTGTAAAAAAGGAGTGATCTCTAATGTACACGGGCGGTCAGTCATGTTAGAAATTTTATAGCGGATTGCCGTTGTGTTTTCGTTTTGGGCCATAGCCATCTCTTTGACGATTTCTACACCATGGACGTTAAAACGCCATACCGCCGTATCTTCATAGCTAAACGAGGACAAACAGGAAAGCCCGTTTTCAACAGAGCCGTCAAAAAATTCCTGGGATGAAATTGCTGTTCCATTTTTATCAGAGCTTTGTCTTTCAAAGCCGCC
>JAGZDD010000117.1 GCA_018369015.1 Clostridiales bacterium
GGATTCTATAAAGTATTATGAAAATTACATTAATGACCAGGCAAAAGGAGGACAGGCTGAGGCGGATGTTGTGGCTTCGCTTGGAGATCCGCGGATGATTGGGCGAAGTATTGTTGATGCGGCCGGGCGGCGGAGAGCCTCGTCTAAGGATAGGGCAGCCTCCGGCAGCGGTGAAAATGGGGCGGGGGGCGCTTCTTTTGGAAATGGCGGCTTTGGCGGAGCCGGGAACTCTTTTTTTGGCGGTTCGGGCGGCAGCTTTGGTAAAAAAGCCGGCAGCAGCCGTTTAAAGCTGTATGGAATCATTGCTCTGGTAATTCTTATCATTTTAGTTGTGCTTATTGCAATTACAAAGGTTATTGCTTTTTTCTTCCCGCTGATTGTTGTTATCGTTGTTTTAACGATGATTTTCAGGAGGACGGGAGGCCCGCGATGAAGATAAGCTTATTGACCGTGGGGAAGATCAAGGAGAAATTTTATACCCAGGCGATTGATGAATTTTCCAAGCGGCTTGGCCGCTATTGTAAGCTGGAAATTATCGAGGTAGCTGATGAAAAGACGCCGGATAATGCCAGTGCTGCCGTGGACGCCCAGATCCGCCAGAAGGAGGGGGAGCGGCTTTTTCGGTACATCCGGGAGGACGCCTATGTGATTGCATTGGCCATTGACGGACGGATGCTTTCTTCTGAGGAGTTTGCTAAGAAGCTGGAAATGCTTGGTGTTTCGGGAACAAGCCATATACAGTTTATTATCGGAGGTTCCCTTGGCCTTTCACCCCGGGTACTTGAACGTGCGAACGCGCGGCTGAGCTTTTCTAAAATGACCTTCCCACATCAGCTAATGAGAGTCATTTTATTGGAGCAGATTTACCGGGGGTATAGGATTATGACTGGGGCGCCGTATCATAAATAAATTGGAAATCGGCCGATCATGGCGTTTGTCAAAATCCCCCGCTGCTTACAGCGGGGGATTTTGCATACTGTATTTATCAAGTATTTCTTTAAGTTCTTTATGATCCTTTAGAAAACGGTATTCCTCCTGGCTTTTTATTTCTGAAATGAGCGCGGCAGTAAAGCTTGCTCCAACATTTTCAAAGGATTTTTTTGAAGGGTACCGGTAATACAGTGCAGATTCATGCATATCCCAAGGCTTTTGGGCCTCTTCAAGCACAGCCTTTATTAGCTGTACACATTGGACTGTATCTTTGCGAAAAACTGCTGTGAGTAAATGAGGAACAACAGCGCCATATTTCCATAAGCCAAAAAGCTCAACCATTTTATCACCAATATTTGCGATTTGATCGGCCTTGTCAGAGTTTCCTGTGTGCTCTTCAATTTCGGTAAGCTTGTACAAATAGCCCTGCAAAGCGGTAAGGCTCTGGATAATTTTTCCCTCAAGCAAAACTGCGGCTTCATTTTCATTATTCTGATGCATTAGAATAGAAACGGTCAGCATTGTTTTATCAATGTTTGTGTCCGGAATTTCCTCTAAAAGCCGGCTGGCCTGAGCATAATTATGCAGATGGATGTATTTAGAAGCAAGCATATAAATGGCTGAAAGCTTTATTTTGTCATCCTGGCTGTCTGCGGCCTGCTCAAGCCAGCAGATAATCTTTTTTTCATAGCTGTCTTTTGAGGCTTCATCTACAACGGCTAAAGTCAGGGCGCCATTAAGAATAGTCGCCGCCATATAGATCAGGGAAGCACAGTGAGGGTATTCCTGGATTTTTTTCTCAGCGGACTCAAAGGCAAGCTCAATATTTTCCTGCATGGAAATATCTGAGAGCCTGTTTGCAAACAGGGCAATTTCCCGGTCGCTTAAGGTTTCGCGGAAGGAAAACAGCTCGTTCATGTCAATTTTTAACAAACGGGCCAGGGCGGGCAGAAGAGCAATATCCGGGTAGGTGCTTCCTTTTTCCCATTTGTTTACAGCCGGAGCTGAAACCCCAAGATAACTGGCAAGCTGCTCCTGAGTAAAACCCAGTGCTTTTCTGTTTGTTTTTATCTGTTCGCTGATGTTCATAATTTTGACCTCCTGGAAATTCGTTTACTATATAGACATTATACAGCCTCAATACGCATATGTGTATTGAGCTGTTGTTTATTTTGAAGGCCCCTAAATTAACCAGAGATCAAAATTAATGAATATTTTGAGTCAGCCATGCGCAGTCGTCGGCAATACATTTGTCATGCTCATCATAAAAGCCTTCCCTTTCCACAATCCAGAAGGCTTCAAAATCCTGCTCGTCAAGGGCGTTTTTGATTTCCTGCCAGTTGATATTGGATTCCGGAGCGCCCATTTTGCACTGTACGGCAAACTTGCCGGCATCCGCAGCCATGGCTTTAGTAAAGTCGTCAAGTATTTTCTGGCGCTGCTCAACAGGCATTTGCTTTACATTGGCAAATGCGGCCGCCGGATCTGGCTGGTCGTCATGGCGGGAGGCAGGCTTTGGCCCCGGGCCGTTGACCTTGCTGTTTTCCTTTACATGGATGGAAAGAATACGGTTCTTATATTTGCGGATAAAATAGGGCGGGTACATACCGCCATTTTGGGCCCAGCCGCAGTCAAGCTGGGCATAGCACAGAGAGCTGTTGTCTAAAAGATGTTCCAGGAGGCATTTGCCTTCATCAAAATAAAATTCCTGGCTGTGGTTGTGATAGCCGATCTTTATTCCATAAGGCTTGGCCATTGCTGCCATATCATCTAAAATATGTGCAACTTCGATAGCCTCTGCTTTGCTGCAAAACGGTGTGCCTGCCCAAATAACAGCCTGACCGCCGAGCTTGGCTATTTTCTTTACAATCTCCTCTGTTGGCTTTGCATGGACGGATGTCACTTTAAGTCCGGTTTCATCCAGCCATTTTTGAATATCTTCGACATCATTATCCAGGTCCACAGGTAGAAGCTCCACACAGTTAAAGCCCAGAGCCTTGATCGTTTTGAACTTTTCAAGAAGTGTGGGGCCAAGGCCAAGATAGCTGGCAATTCCTCCAAATGAATAAGTTCCAATTCCAATTTGCATAATAGTGTCCTCCTCCGAGATGAAATTATCATACATATTATAAACCCTGGAAAGGAGATGTTCAAGAATTTTTTGTGCAATATACACAAATAATGGATTTTTCCTTTGATATATCGCAATGTATGATATAATGTCTTTTGATAGAAGTGTCTTGGCCATATTTTAGAGGCATGGCCGGAGTGGATATGATATATTATAGAAGGGATTGGATGTTTCATGGAGCTTATTATTAAAAAACCAGAATACGCTAACGGAGTATATATTGCTTTACAGTTTATTAGAAAAATTGCCTATGTCGGAGAATCTAAAGATATTTTCAGAAGGATGGGGGAACATATATGTGGCCTGGCCGGAGTGGATTTTGAAGGTTATGGCAGTAATGAAAATCTTATAAATGAAGAAGATAAACGAATTGAGCTATTTGCAATATATAATAATGTAGATCAGTATAGAAAAATGGGGCTATATACAGATTTATGGAAACCATGGATTTATGATGAAACCTTATACATGTTTGCAATGAGAAAATATGGTTATACATTATATAACGTAGAAAAGGATAATACAGGCTATGGGCGCAGTTTTATTATATCGGCTGTGCTGACCTCTGTTTGCGAAAACCAGGATAAATATCAAAAGGAAATTTTGGACTTAGAACAAAAGACAATTGAATATTTAATAAAAAAATTTAATATTACAGAAGATGCGATTAAAGATGATCTTAAAATTGCTGAGGAAAATGTTAAGAATATAATTTTTAAAAATATTAAGGAATCTATTGATACAGATAATTTAAAAAATATAGCTTTTCAGGATGTTGAAAAAGGTATATGGCCATTTGAAACTGAGGATTTAGAGCAAATGTGGAAGATTAAAGTTAGTAATATAAAAGCATTTGCGCGTAATAAAAGAAATCAAGACTTATTATCCGGATCCTATGATTTAATTTGCGATCAGAAAGAAGCATTAAAATATGCCCGGGAATTATCGGGGGAAAATCTAAGAAAAGATAGTATAGAACTGTGCGGGATCGAAACATTGTCACGGATTGAATTGTCGAATATGATTCGGTCAAAGAAAATGGATACGACAATTTTTATGTCATTTGGCTCCTATTTAGGACAATTAGCTACAACTATTTTAGCAACAAAATCCGAGGATATGAAAAGACACCAATTAGTTCAGGATGCCGGAGGAAAATGGAAAATTGATCAGTATGATATGGATAATAAAACCGAAGGCGGATTTTGCGAATGGTCGTTCAAGGGGTTGGATGAAATTGATACAAGAAATTTTTTTGAAACTACAAATGATAAAGAAAAAAGCCCTAAATATGTATTTTTTACATATACTCCATCAAAAGCGCAGGCCGGGGAGATAAATACACCAGGCTTAAACCCCATAGATAATGAAAGTTTTTCTGAATTTAAGGAAAGGATGGAGAGAAATATTTTAAAACAAGGAAAAGATATTGTTGGAAAAAAGATTGAAATCAATTGGAATAAAAAAGAAAAAGATATAATCAATGTGCCTGAAAGTATGTTCCCGGAAGTTATCGCAGAAGGAGAAAATCGGACTCTATTAATTTCTCATCTTTATGTATTGGACGGCTATGTAAATAGCTATAAAAAGTTGTATGAATATTATTGGGAACATGTGGCGTGTGAATCTGATAATGGAAGAGAAACGTGCAGCATTAGTGATGTATACCATAATAATATAGAAAAAGATAAATATGATAAAGTAGAAATGATTGGGGAGGATAAATATAGAGTATATAAAGAACATCGGGAAATAAGCTCGGGCCAGAGAAAAAAGTGCGCAAGAATCCGCAGTGATCATGCAAGAGAAGAATTGGCAGATATGGTTGTATCAAAAGAATTTTATGACGAGAGTGAAGCGAATAAGGACTTTAGAAATGTTATTATTGCAGAACTCGTATATCCATATATAGCCACTATTAAAGAAAGATAGGGTATTTTTCAGAGGCAGTGAAACAATGTTTTGCAGTACTGCCTGTGATGGAGGAATAAAATGTATACGAATTGTATTTTTGACCTATATGGTACATTGGTAGATATACGTACAGATGAGAATAAGGCGGTTGTGTGGGAAAAGCTTTCAATGTTTTATGGTTATTACGGTGCAGCCTATACGCCGTCTCAGCTTAAGGCAGCCTATGAAAAACTGGTCAAGGAGGCCCTTCCCGAAGCTGCGGCAGGAAACGGCGCGGCCCATGAGGCATTTCCTGAGCTTAAGCTGGAAAATGTGTTTCAGGCGTTGTTTGAAAATAAAGGCATATGTGCAGATTTGCGGCTGGCTGTCTGTGCTGGCCAGTTTTTCAGAATACTTTCCACGGAATATCTTCGTCTTTATGAAGGAACGGAAAAAATGCTTAAGACACTTAAGGCTGCGGGGAAAAAGCTGTATTTATTGTCCAATGCCCAGCGGATTTTTACAGAATATGAGATGAAGGCGTTAAATATATATCCGCTATTTGACGAAATATTTATATCGTCAGATTTTGGTTTTAAAAAGCCGGATTCCCGGTTTTTTAAAGCGCTGCTGCGCCAGTGCGGCCTTTCACCGGAAGCCTCCATAATGATTGGCAATGACGGAATTTGTGATATTGCAGGGGCGAAGGCGGCAGGACTTCATTCTCTGTACATACACTCGAACCTTTCGCCCAAGGAGGACAGGCCAATGGCTGATATAGTACTTGAAAAAGTGGATATGGCAGCTGTGGCAGAAATTTTGTTAGGTTAAAATAGCACTATACTGTATGATATAGACGAAAGAAAAACGTTTAATGATTGACTAGATGACCGGAAGATTATGATGGACAGAAACTGCTTGAATATCACAGGAGGCGGGCTTGCCTAAACGCCTGCGGGAAAAAATTGCCGACTAGAAAGAAAAACTACAGAATTTATATCCCGTTTACAGATTTTAATAACAATTCAACGAAGCATTGATCGCTTTTTCCCTCATAAAGCTATATAATTATTTTATATAGAGAGGAGGCTTTAAATATGGATGCGAAAAAAACAGGCGCTTTAATTGCTGAAATACGGAAAGAAAGCGGGAAAACCCAGAAGGATTTAGCCAGGGAGCTGAATGTTTCTTCTGCGGCAATATCGAAATGGGAGAGAGGTATCGGTTTTCCAGATATTACATTAATTGAGCCTTTGGCAAAGTGCCTGGATATATCAATTGCAGAGCTTTTTAATGGGGAACGGCGGAAAGCTTCAGACAGCACAAATATGGAAAAAACAATAGCGGATGTCATTTCTGTTTCTTCTGCGTCAGTCACACGGAGAAAAAAAATAATGAACTGGTGTATTGCAATAGCAACTGCGCTTTTATATTTAACAATAAGCTTAATAACGCAGAAATGGGAATTAACGTGGATTGTATGGCTGGCTTATTGCTTGTACCGTATTTTAATAAAAGAAGTGCTGGCATAATAAAAATGATATGCGTGGCATAATAAAAAATGTTATGGAGGTTTGCAAGCCCTTGTATATATGTTAAAATTATAAAAAGCTTTGAGTTTTATGATACCAGGGAAGCTTTATGGCCCGTCCTTTGAGATTTTTAGGAGGAGAAAAAATGCTTGATAAAAACGAACAGTTACAGGCTTGTTTAAGCTATTATGCTGCCCAGCGTGACCGGAGCGAGCAGCAGACCGTTGTGCAGATGCTCCGGGAGCTGCAGGAGATTGCCGGTTTCCTGACACCAGAAATAAAGGCTGGGGCAAGCGAGGCTTCAGGTGTAAAAATGAGTGTAATTGAGCTTTATATCCGCGCTTATCCTGATTTAAAGTCTGCGGATTATGACCATGAAATTGTTGTCTGTACAGGGGCGCGCTGCGGCCAAAAGGGGGGCCCGGATGTGCTTAGGGCGCTTAACAATGCTCTTGGAATTAAAAGTGACGGACTGTCCCGGGATGGCCGTGTTTTGCTGAAAACTCAAAATTGCCTGAAACAGTGCGCAGTATCGCCAAACATAAAAATCGATGGAAAGCTTTATTCCGGGGTACGTCCGGAAAATATTCCAAAGCTTTTGGAAAAAACAATGACATGAAGGAAGAATATTACTATCAACAAATGAATAAAGCCCAGAAGGCGGTATATTATGCCATGTATGAAGGCTTTGGGCAAATACTTCCGGGCTTTTTTGTTCCACGGCTTGACGGCAGGGAGCTGACCGATATTTTTTTCAGGCTCAGGCTGGACCACCCGGAAATTTTTTATGTGAATACATTTACTTACCGCTTTACTGCCGAGGCCGAATATGTTCAAATGATTCCAGAGTATATGTTTGAGAAAAAGAAAATCAAGGAACATCAAAAAGCGCTGGAAGGGCGCATTGCCCGATTAGTACGCGGGGCTGAGGCGATGGATGTGTGGGAAAAGGAAAAATATGTCCATGATTTTATTTGCAATAATGTGACCTATGACAAGCTGAAAAAACAGTATTCCCATGAAATCATCGGGCCTCTTACCGCAGGCGTAGGTGTGTGCGAGGGGATTGCTAAGACTGTAAAAATTCTTTGCAATCGTTTAGGGCTTGACTGTATCATTGCAGTAAGCGGGGCAAATAAGGAAAAGGGAATCAAATACCGTCATGCATGGAATATTGTTAAAATACAAGGGAGCTGGTACCACATGGATGCCACCTTTGATAATTCCCTTGGACGCTACGGAGCAAAGCGCTTCGATTACCTGAATCTTTGCGACCGTGAGATTTTTCGTGACCATGAGCCGCTTTTGTATTCCCTGCCGCCGTGTACCCAGGATGGACATTGCTATTATAGGGAAAAACGGCTTTCCTTGACAAAGGTGGAGGATGTAGGCAGGCGGCTTGGTGCTGTTTTGAGAAAAAAACAGGATTATTTTGTGTTTCAATGGCGGGGAGGCGGACTAAACCGCGAGCTTCTTGCCAGGATTCTTGAGGCTGCCGCAAAAGAGGCAGCCCTTCGGGGAAAATATGTACATATGTCTATGAATCCTGGCCAGCTTGTGATTGAGCTGTCTCTGATAAACAAGAAAGATGACGGAGGCATATGCGTTGAGGCGGCTAATGAGGGAGAGCTTTTAGATGGCAAGGATTAATTTTAAGAAGCATTAGAAATGTAACTATTCACAGGAACCGTGGACAGCAACATCCGTTTAGACGGCGGCAGAAAAAGAGGAGAAGTTGATGATTTACAGAACACTTGGGAAAACTGGGTTAAAGGTGAGTGAGATCGGGCTTGGGGCAGAATGGCTAGAACGCCATAACAGCAAGGAGGTTAAGGAGATTATTGATTATTGCGCCGGACAGGGCATTAATATTTTAGATTGCTGGATGGCAGAACCAAAGGTGCGTTCCAATATCGGCGCTGCTATTGCAGGAAAAAGAGAACGGTGGATTATCCAGGGGCATATCGGTTCTACATGGCAAAATGGCCAATATGTGCGTACCCGGCAGATGGATAAAGTAAAGCCGGCTTTTGAAGATCTTTTACAAAGATTAGGAACAGACTATATTGATCTTGGTATGATTCATTTTGTGGATGAGATTTTGGAGTTTCAGAAAATTATGGATGGAGAATTTTTTGAATATGTCTGTCAGCTTAAGGCGCAGGGAACGATCCGCCACATTGGCATGAGTACCCATAATCCAGCGGTCGCCAAGCTTGCGGCAAAAAGCGGAATGATTGAAATGCTTTTATTTAGCGTCAATCCGGCCTTTGACCTCCTTCCGGCAAGCGAGCATATGGAAGATTATTTTAAAGAGAGCTATGATGATTCCCTTCGCGGTATTAATCCTGAACGGGAAGAGCTGTACCGCCTTTGTGAGCAGAACCAGGTTGGGATTACGGTAATGAAGGGCTATGCCGGCGGCCGGCTGTTTTTGCCGGAAACCTCGCCCTTTGGTGTAGCGCTGACACCGGTGCAATGTATCCATTATGCCCTGACACGGCCCGCAGTGGCCAGCATTATGGCAGGCTACGACACGATTGCCCATGTGGATGCGGCAGTGGCCTATGAAACGGCATCTGAAAATGAAAAAGACTATGCCAGTGTATTGGCTAATGCGCCAGCCCATGCGTACTACGGCCAGTGTACCTACTGCGGTCACTGCGCGCCATGTCCGGCTGGGATTGATATTGCTATGGTGAATAAGCTTTATGATTTGGCTGTGATGCAGCAGGAGGTGCCTGCTTCATTAAAGGCGCACTATGGGCAGCTTGCTGCAAATGCAAGAGATTGTATTGGCTGCGGCGGCTGTGAAAGCCGGTGTCCTTTCGGGGTGCCTGTTGTGAAGAAAATGGCCCAAACGGCCGGTTTATTTTCGTCAGTCATGCCAGGCACAGTGTTTCCAAATAAATGAAAAGACGTCACGCGGACATAAGCGCGGAGCTGGCAGAGAGGGCGTTCCAATAAATATTAAAAGGATGAATAAGAAGGACCGATAAAAATGGAAAAAATAATGCATAAAAAGTATAGGGCTGTCTTTTTAGACTATACTGGAACGATTGCGCAGGAGGAAAGCGAATATATAGAAAAAGTGATCCGGCATTTTTGTACGCACAGTGATATACATGAGCCAGGGAAGGCTGTAGCTTATGTATGGAGTCAGGTGAAACGTCTGGAAAAGGAATGTTATAAGGAAAAATTTATGACCGAGGATGCCATTGTCGATAAGATTCTTGAGGATTGTGCCAGGGATATTCATTTAACCGGGGATTTTGAATGGCTGCATTGTTTATGGCAAAAGCATTGGGCGTATGCCCCGGCTTTTGAGGATGTAAAATTATTTTTTGAACACTGCCCGCTGCCGGTCTATGTGATCACCAATGACAGTGCTAAATATGTGGAGGAAGCCATGAAAGACAAGGGGCTTTGGCCTGCTGGAATTATTTCTGCGGACAGTGTGAGGGCATTTAAGCCTTATCCGGAAATTTTTCAAAAAGCATTGGATGTATGCGGCTTTCACAAATCCGAAGTTGTGCATATCGGAGATTCTTATGCATCGGATGTTGAAGGTGCCCGAAGGGCAGGTATTGATGCTATTTTACTGGACCGCAGCGGCACTGCCCGGTGTCCGGAAGAAACCATAAAGGTATCATCACTGGCCCGGGCGCTGGAGCTAATTACAGACTCTATGCCGTGAAAAAGCCGGCATACAGAGGAAACCCCTCAAGGGGATAACTTGATGCCGTGAAAAAAACGGCGTATAGAGGAAAGGGGCAGGGAGATGGGGGGATTAAAAAAACAAATGCTGAGGCGGGGGAAGGCTTTAAGGCTGCTGGCAGCCATTGGTATGGCGGTTGTGGTGGGAATGACTGGAGGATGCGCTGACAAAAATTTTTCAGGCAATAAGGCTATGGTTCTGGCTCCCGCAGATTTAAGCCCACAGGAGGAGGATCTTGTCCGTCTGCTGAATATGTCGGGGAAGGCTCATATTTTTCAATTTACTCTGGCAGACTCCCAAAGCCAGGCGGTAATGCGTGTTTATCAGCTTGACGGCCAGGGCCAGTGGGAGCTTATGAGCGAGGCTATGGCACAGATGAACCGGGAGAGCGGCCGTATCGCTGTTTGTGCCGATGAGCTTCCCGGACGCTTTTGGGCTTCTGCTTACGGCGATGAGGGCGGCGATGGATTTAGCATTGAAAATTCAGATACTCCGGCGGATATTGGCACAAAAGAAAATAATGGCGGTATTGCCGCTTCTTTTAAAGAGAGCGGCAGCTTGTCTGGAAGTGACCGCCCTGCGGCAAGAACGGCGGCCTTTTTGCAAAATTCAAAAGAAATTATTTATGGACAGGAGATACCGGTAGTTATGCAGATGCTCCAATGGATTGATGACAGCGGGGCTGCGGCTGTTGCCGTTTCACCCGGTATTGAAGACTATTTTTCGCCCAAAGAGCTTCCTTTGGATGGCTCTGTGAAATATTACGCAGTGACTGTGGAATTTACCATTGACTAACCGGCAGTCCTTTTCTTATGATCAGAGAAAAGGGGGGATTTTTATGCAGGCTTTGTCAATGACACATGCAGGGGAGCTGCATACGATTAAATGGATGTTTGGCGTGCCGGAGGTGTTAGAATTTATGCGCAGCCGGGATGTAAAGGAGGGGAGTACGGTCCGCATTGTTCAAAAATTCGGCGGTGGCATGATTATCAGTACGGGAAATACAAGGCTTGCCATTGACGGGAAAATTGCAGATCGTATACAGGTTTAAAGATTTTGCTGCTGCTTTCTGATGGCCGGAAAGCAGCAGTATTTTTGTGCGATAATCCCTGCAAGCGGCCGCCGTGCTTGCACGAGCTGGTCTTCGCTCCGCTGCGCCCTGCGCCGACCGGAGCGAAGCGAAGACCAGCTTTGCTGTGAGTTGGCTGTTGTATCGCAGCGGATAGGGGAAGAAAATCTTCCCTTATCCGATTTAGTAACCTTTTTATATTTTACGAGCAATTTTTGACGAAATAGTATATAATAGCTACTGTCTGGATAATGTACCGTTAATGCTCATTTGCCGGGCTGTTACGGTACTCGGCTATAATTTTTAGGAGGAATGATGGATGAGTATGAAATTATTATTTAAACAGAGGTTATTTTCATGGTTTGACAGCTATGATATTTATGATGAAGAAGGCAATACGGTATTTGTTGTGAAAGGGCAGTTGTCCTGGGGGCATCGTCTGAATATATTTAACAGCGTAGGAGAGCATATTGCGACGGTGAAAGAAGTTATGCTCACATTTCTTCCACGGTTTGAGCTGTATATTGGGGAACAGTATGCAGGCTGTATTTCAAAAGAATTTTCGTTTTTTAAGCCAAGGTACAATATTGACTGCAATGGATGGTCTATTGACGGGAATTTCCTTGAATGGGATTACCGGATTTTAGGGGCGGACGGTCAGATGACAGCGCTGATTACAAAGGAAGTGTTTAATTGGACGGATACCTATTCGATTGAGGTGGCCAATCCTGAGGACGGGCTTATGGCGCTTATGGTTGTCCTTGCAATTGATGCGGAAAAGTTTTCAAGAAAATGACCCTGATCGTTAAGGCCGGCTGTGATGTCTTTTATACATAGTTTTCC
>JAGZDD010000118.1 GCA_018369015.1 Clostridiales bacterium
CCCGGCGGCGGGAGAGTGGATGTTGTGACAAGCACCTCCTTCTTTGTTCCAAAGCCGTTTACCCCTTTCCAGTGGGTTGCCCAAAATACCAATGCCCAGTTCCTTGAAAAGCAGCGCTACTTAAATGGCAAAATCCGGGAACAGCTTAATCATAAGAGTATCCGCTATAACTGGCATGATGCCCAGCTGACGCAGCTTGAGGGTATTCTTGCCCGGGGCGACCGCCGCCTTTGCGATGTACTGCTTACAGCTTACCATAAGGGCTGCCTTTATGATTCCTGGTCGGAAAGCTTCCATTATGATTTATGGATGGCTGCCTTTAAGGAAAATCATATCGATCCAGATTTTTACAATCTTAGGAACCGGGATTTTGATGAAATCCTGCCCTGGGATTTCATTGATGCCGGGGTGACAAAAGCCTTTTTAAAACGGGAATGGGAGCAGGCAATGAATGAAACAGTCACACCAAACTGCCGCCAGCGCTGCTCGGGCTGCGGTTCAAAAATTTACAAAGGAGGCGTATGCTATGAAGGTGAGAATTAAATTTTCTAAAGAAGGAATTATGAAATTCATTGGTCATCTGGATATGATGCGTTATTTCCAGAAAGCTTTCCGCCGCAGCGGCATTGATATTGCCTATTCCAAAGGCTTCTCCCCGCACCAGCTTATTTCCTTTGCTGCTCCCTTAGGCGTCGGCCTTACAAGCCGCGGCGAATATATGGATATTTTTGTCCATTCAACAAAGGATTCTAAAACAATGGTGGAACTGCTCAACAAAGAAATGTCGGAGGGTGTCCGTGTGTTAAGCTGGCACCATATTAAGGATGAAACAAAAAATTCCAATGCCATGTCCATTATCGCCGCTGCGGATTATGAGGTTTCATTCAGAGATTCCAGTGTGTTCGATGTCACTATGCAGGAAAAGTTTCTTGAATTTTTGCAGCAGGAGCATATTCTTGTGCGCAAAAAGACAAAAAAGAGCGAAAAGGAAGTCGATATCCGTCCGTTGATTTTTGAGGCCAACGTATGTGACGGAAAAATATTTATGAAGCTTTCCACTGGAAGTACAGATAATTTAAAACCTGAGTTTGTCATAGGAACCTTTATGAATACTTTAGGCCAAAGCTTTAATCCGGCCATGGAGCTTTTGATCTGCCGCCTGGAAATGTACGCAAAAAACGAGGATGGCCAGCTTGTTTCTCTTGATATGCTCGGGGAAGAAATTCTTTGTGAGGTGGTGCGCCAGGAGGAAGGGCAGGAGCCGCTATGAGCCAGGAACAAATATGCCGCCAGCTTGTAATTATTTTCTGGCAGGGCCGCCTTTTGACTGCTGTTTACGAAAACGATAAGCTTGCTGAAATTCTTCTTGATACTGTGGATGACCTTGTGCTTGGCGATATATATGTGGGAAAGGTCCAAAATATTGTCAAAAATATCAACGCCGCCTTTGTGGAATTTGACAAGGAAAAGCGCCGCTGCGGCTATTATTCTCTAAAGGAAAACACGGAGCATTTTTTTATGAATCCCAAAAAAGGAACCGCCCTCGTTCCGGGCGATGAACTCCTTGTCCAGGTTATCAAAGAGCCGATAAAAACAAAACCGGCGATGCTTACGGGGAGATTCACTTTAACCGGGCAGCATCTGATCCTTACAGCAAAAAAAAGCTTTGTAGGTATTTCCACAAAAATTACCGTTCCAAAGGACAAACAGCGCCTTCAAAAAATAATTGAGCCTTTTGTCACAAAGGATTACGGTTTTATTGTACGTACCCAGGCTATAGAGGCCAGTGAAGAAACGCTATGCCAGGAAGCCTCCCGGCTTTCCGGGCAGTATGAAGCTATTTTAAAAAAAGCAGCTTTTTCCAAATGCTTTTTGAAAATATATTCCGCCATGCCCTCTTATTTAAGATATATCCAGAGCCATCCGGATATTGAAAAGATTACAACAGATATTCCAGAGATTTATGAAAACCTAAAATCCGGGCTTATGGATCTGGGCCTTTCAATTCCGCTTATCCTTTATAAGGATGATACATGGCCTCTTGTGAAGCTAAAAAGCCTTAAAACCCATATGGAGAGAGCCTTAAATCCCCAGGTATGGCTTAAATCCGGCGGTTTTTTAATGATCCAGCCCACTGAGGCCATGGTCGTTATTGACGTCAATACCGGGCGTTATGCAGGGAAGAAGAATGATCAGGAAACTTATTTCAAGACAAATATGGAGGCTGCCCAGGAGATTGCACGCCAGCTTCGGCTTCGGAATTTATCCGGCATTATTATCATTGATTTTATTGATATGAAATCCCCTGATATGAGAAAGGCGCTCTTTTCAAAAATGAAAGAGCTTCTTGAAAAAGATACAGTAAAGACAACCCTTGTAGATACAACCCGGCTGGGCCTTATGGAAATCACGCGAAAAAAAGAACACCGTCCTTTACATGAGCTTCTAGGAAAACCCTGCCCCGCCTGCCGCGGCCAGGGTCGGATTTACGGCAATGCACAGTCCTCAGGCAATGAAGGGCCGCTGCAAGGAGGAATATGGCTATGAACCGTGAGCAATATATCAAAATAACAGATTTTTTCCGCCATCCTGGCTGGCGCAGCCATCTTTTATTTTTTTTATGCCGTTTTATCCCTGTGCTGATCGCTAACCTTTATGGGCTTTGGTGTGTTTTATTCCTATTTATTAACCCGCAGCTTCTTACACGTATTATAGGTGTTCCTCTGGCCTGCTTTCTGTTGGTTTCTCTGGCCAGGATCATTGTTCACCGTAAGCGTCCTTATGAAGCACTGGAGTTTTCACCGATTAAATTCGACGATAAGCTTAAATCGGGAAAAAGCTTCCCAAGCCGCCATACGGCCAGCGCCTCTGTTATCGCCATGGCTTTCCTTGCTTATTTGCCGTGGCTTGGCATTGTCATGCTTATTATGGCCGCCCTTGTTGCCCTATCCAGGGTACTTTCAGGGATGCATTATATTTCCGATGTAGCCGCAGGTCTTATCTTTGGCATAATTGTTGGACTTATTGGTTTTTACCCGTTAATTTTCTGATAATAACACTTTAATTTTTAAAGCTTCCGTGCTATAATAAAACCATAAACAAGGTAACAGCAAAGGGGGTTTTCTTATGAGTAAAAACATCGTTATTACCATCGGCAGAGAGTTTGGCAGCGGTGGACGCGAGATTGGCCAGAAGGTAGCCAAAGCACTTGGCATCAACTTCTACGATAAAAACTTAATTGATATTGCAGCTCAAAAGAGCGGTATCAATTCGGATTTGCTCTATCAGGCCGATGAGAAGGCATCCAACCCGTTTTTCAGTGCTTACCTGCCTACAGGAACGGATTACGGCACAGTGAATGACCGCCTGTTCTGGACACAGTCCGCTATTATTAAAGATCTGGCGTCCAAAGAATCCTGTGTCATCGTCGGGAGATGTTCCGACTATGTATTGGAAGAGTTTGAAAATTGTATGCATTTATATATTTTCGCACCGCTTCCAAAACGTATTGAACGCATTAAGGACCGTTACCTGATTGAGACCGACGCGGCAGCCCGCAAAGAGATTGCCAGAACTGACAAGATCCGCCGTTCCTATTACCAATACTACACAGACCACAAGTGGGGCGGCGTGGACGGCAAGACGATGGCTATCGACAGCAGCTTCTTAGGTGTGGACGGCACAGTTAATTTGATTGTCGATCTTGTTCACAGAAAATGGCCGGATTTTGTAGCACCTGAGCAGTAACGGATGATGGACGGATTTTAAAATAAAGGCTTATCGCTTTGGCTGCCGGAACGTCAGATTCTTCAAAAGCTGCACAGCCGCCGGGATTTCCGGCGGCTTTTTTTCGCTAAGCAGCCGCAGCCAGCGCTGGAACTCCGAAATCTGATCTGAACCCTAATTTGACGCAAGCATTTAATTTAGCCAAATAAGAGGAATTATATGATTAATTTTGCAGGGAATTTCGTAACTATCCAGCCCTCATCCCGGAATGTCTTGCGCCGGATTTTTTGTGTCACTAGACGCATGGCTGAATAGTTATGAAATTTAGAATTTATTTTTCAACATCTATTGACATTAAGCCCTTTTGATGGTATCATGCAATAGTGTGCCGCATAGTGAGGTTTCAAGTGTTATTTTTTTAATAGCCACCGTAACTAGCGAGTAATGATAATAGGAGGTGCCATATGTACGCAATTATTGCAACAGGTGGTAAACAGTACAAAGTAGCCGAAGGCGATATCATTAATGTTGAAAAACTCGGCGCAGCAGCCGGAGAATCCGTTGTATTTGATCAGGTTCTTGTTGTAAGCGGTGACGACGTTAAAGTTGGTAATCCAACAGTCGAAGGCGCTAATGTCGCTGCAACCGTTGTAAGCGAGATTAAAGGCAAGAAAGTCATCGTTTACAAGTATAAGAGAAAAACTGGTTATCACAAAAAGAACGGTCACAGACAGACTTATACAAAAGTAAAGATTGAAAAAATCAATGCTTAATTAAGTTGTCATTGACAGGTTATGATAAAAATAACAGTTTATAAGGATGACAAAGGCTTTGCAGGTTTTACATCGGAAGGACATGCCGGATACGCTGATGCGGGGTATGATATTGTTTGTGCGGCCGTTTCCGTGCTGACAGTGAACACAATCAACTCCATCGAATCGTTCACTTCCGACACGTTTCATGTGAAACAAAAGGACGGCTACATTGAATGTCGTTTTAATGATGTGCTTTCCGACAGCTCTGTACTGCTGATGAATTCCATGATTCTTGGTTTACAGGAAATCGAAAAAGATTACGGAAATGAATATATTCGACTTATATTCAAGGAGGTGTAGACGATGTTAAAAATGAACCTTCAGATTTTCGCTCACAAAAAAGGTGTTGGTTCTACAAAGAACGGCAGAGACTCTGAATCTAAAAGACTTGGAGCTAAAAGAGCGGACGGACAGTTTGTAAAAGCTGGTAATATTCTTTACAGACAGCGCGGAACAAAGATCCATCCAGGAATCAATGTAGGACGGGGTGGCGATGATACATTATTCGCGCTGGTTGACGGCGTAGTAAGATTTGAAAGAAAAGGCAGAGACAAAAAACAGGCTTCTGTCTATCCAGTTGCTATGAACGAATAATAATACGAAACGGCTTCAGATTTTTTCGGAAATTTGAAGTCGTTTTTTACCTTACAGAAAGTTTGCTATGAAAGCTCGGCAAGTGTCCGCACAGACGGGCAAGCTCGCTTGGCCGGATGCGCGGACATTTGCCGACAAGACGGTATGAGCGTGGGGTGCTGCGTGCCTGTGTTGCTAAGCGTTTGTTGTTCTCAGAAAAAGAGGTGAAATAAAATGTTTGTCGATAAAGCGAATATTTTTATACGTTCAGGAAAAGGCGGCGACGGCCATGTCAGCTTTCGCCGCGAACTATATGTGCCTGCCGGAGGGCCTGACGGAGGCGACGGCGGGAAGGGCGGCGACGTTATATTTGTCGTTGACGATGGATTAAATACATTGATGGATTTCCGTCATATCCGCAAATACTGTGCCCAGGATGGGGAACCCGGCGGAAAACGCCGCTGCCACGGCAAGGACGGCGAGGACATGATCATCAAAGTTCCCAGAGGAACCGTCATCCGCGATACAGACAGCGGCCTTGTTATTGCCGATATGTCCGGTGACAACCGCAGAGAAGTTATTTTAAAAGGGGGCCGCGGCGGAAAGGGCAATATGAATTATGCAACAGCTACAATGCAGGCGCCTAAGTACGCCCAACCGGGACAAAAAGCGCTGGAGCTGAATGTTACTTTGGAACTCAAGGTTATCGCAGATGTTGGTCTGGTAGGATTTCCCAATGTAGGCAAATCGACCTTTTTGTCACGTGTGACCAACGCGAAGCCTAAAATTGCCAATTACCATTTCACAACCTTAAATCCGAATCTCGGTGTTGTAGATTTGGATGGCGGAAAAGGCTTCGTCATCGCAGATATTCCTGGAATTATCGAAGGAGCCTCGGAGGGTGTGGGGCTTGGACATGATTTTTTAAGACATATTGAACGGACAAAGGTTATTATCCATATCGTCGATGCCGCTGGGGTAGAAGGCCGCGATCCCATTGCTGATATTTATGCCATCAACAAAGAGCTTGAAGCCTATAACCCGGATCTTTTAAAACGCCCCCAGGTCATTGCCGCCAATAAAATCGACGCTCTGTATAATGGGGAAAACGATGATGCCATTGCCCTTCTTAAAGATGAATTTGAGTCCAAGGGAATTTTAGTATTTCCAATTTCCGCAGTGAGCGGCCAGGGCTTAAAGCCGTTGCTGTATCATGTCCGCAAGCTTCTTGATGAGATCAGTGAGGAGCCTACAGTATTTGAACGGGAATTTTTCCCGGAAAATGTACGTTTTGAGGAGCCTTATACCGTTGAAAAAGATGAAAATGGCGTCTTCGTTGTAGAAGGTCCGCGCATTGACCGGATGCTTGGATACACAAATCTGGAGTCTGAAAAGGGCTTTGACTTTTTCCAGAAATTCCTAAAAGAAAATGGTATTCTTGATGAGCTGGAAGCTCTTGGTATTCAGGAAGGCGACACTGTACGTATGTATAACTTACAATTTGATTATTATAAATAAGGAGATTCGCAATGATAAAAACAACAAAACAGCGCGCTTATTTAAAAAGCCTTGCTATGAACATTGACCCAATCTTTCAGGTGGGCAAGGCGTCTCTGACTCCGGAGCTGACAAAGGCTGTGGAAGAAGCGCTTTGTGCCAGAGAACTCATTAAAATATCTGTGCTGCAAAATTGTACAGATGATCCAAGAGAAATTGCCAGCTACCTCTCAGAAAGAACACATTCTGACGTTGTCCAAGTTATTGGGAAAAAAATTGTTCTTTACAGAGAGGGAAAGGACAATAAAAAGAAAATCATCCTCCCATAAGCAAGAAAGTTTACATAAAAATATTATGTAAACAAAATGCCACATTTTAACCTTAAACGAAGCGGATTGAAGGATTTCAAACATCCGCTTTGGCTCAAGTCTTTGACGGGAGCTTAAATTTATGAAAAAAATGCATAAACGCATAGGCATCATGGGCGGCACATTTAATCCGGTACACATTGGCCACCTGCTCATCGCCGAGCAAAGCTACCATGAATACGGGCTGGATTATATATTGTTTATGCCCGCGGGTCATCCGCCCCATAAGCAGCAACAAAACATTATAAAAAACGAGGACCGCCTGGCCATGCTTTTACTGGCTACAGATGAGGTTCCTTATTTTCATGTTTCGGATTATGAGTTAAAGAAACCAGGACTTTCTTATACCTATGAAACACTTTCTTATCTCACCAAAAGAGCGCCGGAAAATGAGTATTATTTTATTATGGGCGCAGACTCGGTAAAAGACCTGGAGAGCTGGCGCCACCCTGAAATTATTTTAAATCTGGCCCACATTCTTGCGGCGGTAAGGGGTGACACGGACATTGAAGCGCTTAAGTATGAGGCGGAAAGATTAAAAGATAAATATGCCGCCAAAATATCCCTTTTAGGGGCACCGGAGCTTGATATTTCATCGAGGGAGCTTCGGGAGCGGGTTGCCCTTGGAGCTTCAATACGCTTTATGGTTCCTGAAAAGGTAAGAAATTATATTTATGATCATCATTTATATAAGGAAGCCCAGCAATAGAAAGCAGGAGGCTGTTATGTCCTATTCATTTATGGAATTACAGGATATTTTAAGAGAAAAACAGAGCGGGAAGCGTTTTATCCATACTTTGGGCGTCCAATATACAAGCGCCTGCCTGGCTATGTGTTATGGCGCTGATGTAAATAAGGCGCAAATGGCGGGTTTGCTTCACGATTGTGCCAAGCATATGAAGCCGGAAAAGCTTCTTGAGATAAGCAAAAAGCAGGGGCTTAAAATATCTAAGGCCCAGGAGCGCAATCCCTTTTTGCTTCATGGCCGTGTAGGCGCCTATCTTGCACGTACCAAATACGGAATCAAGGATGAAGAAATTTTAGGCGCTATTGAATGGCATACAACAGGAAGGCCTGAAATGACCCTTCTGGAAAAAATCATTTTTACAGCAGATTATATTGAGCCGGGCCGTAACCAGGCCCCAAATTTGGAAATACTTCGCCAGTTAAGCTTTACAGATCTTAATCAGGCTGTCTGCATGATTTTAGAACAGACCCTTGACTATTTAAAAAGTACCCCCCAAGATATTGACGAAACGACAGAAATAACATATAGTTACTATAAAGCACGGCAGACTTAAAGAAACGCTGTGGACGGCAAATAGAAAAAACGTTTCAATTACTTTTTCTTAAGCCTTGTAGCAAGCGAAAGGAGAACGTACCAATGAGTGATGCTAAAAAAATGGCAGTTCTGGCGACAGAGGCTTTGGAGGACAAAAAGGCCATTGATATAAAAATCATTGATATTCGGGAAGTTTCCGTAATTGCAGATTATTTTATCATTGCCAGCGGAAGCAATAAAAACCAGGTACAGGCACTTGCAGACAATGTATCTGAAGCTCTTGGGAAAGCCGGTTATTCACCGAAGCAGGTAGAAGGCTATCAGAGTGCAAGCTGGATACTCATGGATTATACAGATATTATTGTCCATGTATTTTCAGAAGATGACCGACTGTTTTATGACCTTGAGCGCATTTGGCGCGATGGGAAGCAGATGAGCCGGGATGAGCTTTAACCAGGCTGGTTCCTGGCAGCAGATGGCGGCATAGTTTTTTATTTAATAGGAAATGAAGTTTCCTATTAAATAAAAAGATGCGCACTCACGCAAAACTGAAATTTGTCGCTCAAGCGACCGCGCTCGGCGCGAGAGTTCCTCGGCGGAACTCTTTGTTCTGGAAAAAGCCAGGCGGATAAATCGAAAGGATTTACTGCCTGGCTTTTTCTATTGTTTTCTTTGTATTTTCTATGCAAAATCTTCACGGCGGTAAGCAAATACCGGAATCCCATTTTCCTCGGGAAGTGAAATGCTTCCCTGAATCAACGGAAGGACATACTGTATAAAATCTTCGGAAATATCCGTTCCGTGGTCCGTGATCCATGAAAGAGGCACTTTCTTTTCCTTATTACATACATCATTGACATCTACAAGCCCACATTCCATCTTATAAGGCATATCGGATACACGGACAAAGGCAGCCATTTTCCCGGATTCCCCACGCATTGCCGAATCCACTGAAAAGCGGCCGGCTTCTATAGCTTCGTCCAGATCTGTTTTAGACTGACGAACAGAAGAACAGCGCTGGCTCACGTTCAATTCTACGGAACGGACTTTAATTCCCAGACGGATACGAATAAGGTTCTCCAAATACTTTCCACAGCCGGCCAGCATCTTATGTCCAAAGTTATCCGTTCCGGCAGCAGCCTCATATTCACAAATAAACCGCCCCTGGGCATCATGGATTCCCTCAGATACACAGACAACAATATTTTTCCGATATTCCAGTGCTTTTTTTATATCCTCTACAAACTGTTCTGTAGAAAAATTCTCCTCTGGAAGATAAATATAAACGGGGTTATCCTTTTTGTGTTTTCTTGCGAGAACAGCGGCTCCGGTCAGCCAGCCGGCATGACGGCCCATAATTTCCACAATCGTTACAGAATTTGTATCGTAAATGGATGCATCAATACCAATCTCTCTGACACTGGTTGCCACAAAGCGGGCAGCGCTGCCAAAGCCGGGCGTGTGGTCGGTACACACAAGGTCATTATCAATTGTTTTAGGGATTCCTATAATACGTATATCACTATTATGCGCCTTGGCACAGCGTGAAAGCTTACTGACAGTATCCATGGAATCATTACCGCCAATGTATAAAACATAGCCAATATTCATACGGTTAAATTTATCAAACAACCGGGCATATACAGGATCATTCAGATCTGACGGAAGCTTGAACCTGCAGGAACCCAGATAAGCGCCTGGCGTTGTTTTCAGAGCTTCAAATTCCTCAAAAGACATATCGGTTTCCATATCCATGTAACGGTCCTTTAAAAAGCCTTCAATTCCATTAATCATGCCATAAATATGGTCAATACGATCCTTCTTATGTTCTTTCGCCTGGGCAACAACACCATAAAGGCTGCCATTAATCACAGCGGTAGGGCCGCCGGACTGGCCCACAAGAATATTTTTTTTCATAAAGTAAATTCTCCTCTCATTTTCAGAGTACCATTTAAATCACATCTAAATATAGCGTATAACTCCGAAAAATGGAAGAGGATTAAGTTAATTTAGCCAGTAAATTAACTTAACCCCCTAAAATATACAAATATGTAACAGTTTGGCCCGCGCCATTCGCAAAGCCGCGTTAACGCGCTTTCCGCCGCTTCGCGGCTGTCTTTGCTCATATGCTGACGCTCCCTCAGCCGGGAGTGATAGGCGAAAAATCATGTAAACACGATTTTTCGCCTATCACTCCCGGCTGGCTGAACTGTTACTACATACTCAGACGCATCAGCCCAATCACCTTGCCGATAATCTCTACGGAATCGACAATAATAGGATTCATTGTATCGTTTTCTGGCTGAAGGCGGTAGTATCCCTTTTCTTTAAAAAAACGTTTTACAGTTGCAGAATCCTCAAGAAGGGCAACGACAATATCTCCATTCTCAGCAAAAGCCTGACGCTGTACAATCACTTGGTCGCCGTCATAAATACCGGCATTAATCATGCTTTCGCCCCGCACTTTTAGCATAAATACTTCTGCATTAGGCATTAGCTCGACAGGGATAGGAAAATAATCCTGAATATTTTCTACCGCAAGAATCGGCTCTCCGGCAGTGATCGTACCTACAATAGGCACATTAACAACTTCTCGGCGTGACAATGCAAAGCCATCGTCAACAATCTCAATAGCTCTTGGTTTTGTCGGGTCACGGCGAATATAGCCGTTTTTCTCTAAGGTTTCAAGATGGGAATGTACAGACGAGGTCGAACGCAGGTGAACAGCCTCGCATATTTCCCGGACTGCGGGAGGGTATCCCTTCGCCAATATCTGTTTTTTTATATATTCCAGTATTTCAAGCTGCTTAGGGCTGATTCTTCCTTTATCCATGAAAATGACCTCCTGAACTTTCATTTATGGTGGTGCCGTCGGGCGGCGCATGTCTGTTTGCTATGATACCAGAGTCAAACAGATATGTTTTTCATGCTTACGCCAAAAAACATATCTGTTTGACCCGCAAAAATACAAGAATTTTAATATGCCCCCAACAATATTTATATTATTTATCATACCATACCGAACATATTTTTGCAAACATTTGTTTTCATAAAACAGTCATTCATCTGCAAACAATTCAGCCGCAATAGCAGCGTGAATCCGAGATGCATGGCTGAATAGTTACAATTTTAGCGAAAATATGTTCGATCCCAATTGACAAAAGAACATTTGTTCGTTATAATTAAAGCACAAACAAACGTTCTGTTTTTATAGAAGTGCTGCCAGGCGGCATGTCCATTTAGGGAGGATTTGAAGAATGAACAGGTATTTAAAGGAAAAAGTTATTACTATTTGTACCATTATTATTCTTATTTTTATTGCAGTTTTTATTTTTGGTTCCACGACTGCCTCAGCAGATTCTAACCTGCGGGTCAATGAGCGGAAATTTTTTACTAGCCATGTTGTCAAAAGCGGCGATACACTTTGGGATATTGCCAGTGACTATATGACTCCGGAATATAAAAGTACAAATGAGTATATCCGCGAAATCATCACTTCAAATCAGATGGATTCCACGGATATTTACCCAGGACAGCTCATTATCGTGCCTTACTATGCAGATGCCCCTATATATTAAATTCAAACAGAGCGGTTCGTGCGTGTCGGCCAGTTGGGAATATTGCCATTTATGATTGCGCTAAACATATGTTCCGCGGCTCCCGGGTGTTCTCTGTTAAGTTGCCGGGCCAATTCCTTGGCATATTCTCTTTTTGTAAAGCCGTCAGCCGGACATGGACTTTTACATACCGGAAGCTGATATTTATGTGAAAAACCGACAACATCAGCCTCACT
>JAGZDD010000119.1 GCA_018369015.1 Clostridiales bacterium
TGTTGTTATTATTATAAAAAATTATACAAGTTTTTGAGGTTGAAATTTTTCGGGTTTTACAGCAAATTTTTCAGATCGCCTTTGTAATAACGCAGAACATGCTAAAATACTGCTTATCAAAGGCAAAATATTTTTGCCGATCGTCTTATTTTACAGGAGGTATATATGGTCAAAGTAACACAAATTCAAATGGATTATATGAAAAATCCGGCCGGGCTTGTAAAGCAGCCGCAGTTTTCCTGGATGATTGATGGTGAAGGGGAGCGCTGCTGCCGTCAGCAGGCGTACCAGCTTCAGCTTGCCAGGATGCCGGAAGCGCCAGGTGCACCAAAGGTGATTGTCTATGACAGCGGGATGATTAAAAGCGGGGAATCCGCGCATGTGCTGCTCACGGAAGGAACTCTGACGTTAGAGCCGGCAAGAAAATATTATGTGAGAGTCCGGGTACTTACAAAAAGTGACAGCGGGCCGGGAGATACCGGATTTTCAGATTGGAGCTGGTTTGTGACAGGGCTGACGGAGCCTTTGCAGTGGACGGGAGATTTTGTATCTGCTGAATCTTCCGGGGATTATGGGAAATTTAACGCTACGCTTATTCGGGGAAGCTTTGAAGTCCAGGGGAAAATAAGGGAGGCTTATGCCTATACGACAGCCCTGGGAGTATATAAATATTATCTCAATGGCAGCAGGGTCGGAACCGATGAAATGGCGCCGGGGTGGACATCTTATAATAAGCGGCTGATGTATCAGACATGGGATATTAAAAAATATCTGCTCCAGGGGGAAAATATTCTCGGGGCTATGGTTGGGGCCGGCTGGTATAAAGGGAAAATGGGCTTTTTGGAACGCATCAATAATTACGGGAAGCAGACGGCTTTTTTGGCTCAGCTTGTGATCCGCTATGAGGACGGGCGGGTGCAGAATGTATGCACAGACAGCCATTTTAAGGGCAGCCCGGGCCCTATTGTATTTTCGGATATTTATGACGGGGAAACTTATGACGCCCGCATGGAACAGGATGGCTGGAGCTGCCCCGGGTTTGACGGGCGCGGCTGGCATCCGGTGGAAATCGTTCCAAAGGATAAAGGGATTCTTATTCCTCAGCCAGGGTGCCATGTAGCAATGATTGATACGCTTCCGGCCACAGAGATTTTTACGACGCCGGCGGGCGACCTGGTTGTGGATTTTGGACAGAATATGGCCGGTTGGGTGGAAATCCGGGGAAAAGGCGCTCCGGGCGCAGTATTTGAGCTGAATTGTTTTGAAGCTTTGGATGCTGATGGCAATGTTTATTTGGACAATTTAAGGGGGGCTAAGGAAACGATCCGGTATATTTGCAGGGATGACCGGGAATTTTCCTGGCATCCAAGCTTTACATTCCAGGGGTTTAGGTATGCGAAAATTGCCAGCTTTTATGGCGAACCTACAGCCGAAAGCTTTGTAGCGCACACAGTGCATTCCCATATGGAGAGGACCGGCTTCTTTTCATGCTCAGAACCGGCGCTAAACCAGCTTTGGCATAATATATTGTGGGGCATGAAAAGTAATTTTTTAGATATTCCCACGGACTGCCCCCAGAGAAATGAGCGGGTAGGCTGGACCGGAGACGCTCAGATTTTTTGCCGGACGGCCAGCTATTTAATGAATACACATCCTTTTTTTGCAAAATGGCTTAAGGATGTGGAGGCCGATCAGACGCCGGAGGGCGGCGTACCCCATGTAGTGCCGGATTTGATTTCCGGGCACGAGGAAAATGACTGGCTGTTAAGCCAGGGAACCCACTCGGCCGCCGGCTGGGCGGATGTGGCTGTTTTAAATCCGTGGAATCTGTATCTGACCTACGGCGATCAGGAAATTTTAAAGGCCCAGTACGGCAGCATGAAACGCTGGATTGAGTTTATGCATACCCACGCGGAGGATAATATATGGAATTACCGTCTTCAATTTGGGGATTGGGTGGCTCTTGATGCCCATGAGGGCAGTTATTTCGGAGCAACTCCTAATGATCTGACATGTACGGCGTATTATGCGCTGTCTACCCGAACCCTTGCAAAGATTGCGGGGATTCTTGGGAATACCGGGGATGCAAAAAAATATGAAGCGCTTTACAAAGCGATTTTAAAAACCTTCCAGGAACGTTTTTTTGACAGCGAAGGCAATATGACGGCCCAGACTCAGACGGCCCATATCATTGCCCTGTATTTTGGCCTTGTTCCTGAAAAATACAGAAAAAAGACAGCCCAAGCCCTCGTAAGGCTGCTTAAAAAGGAAAACGGCCATCTTGTGACAGGCTTTGTGGGAACACCTTACTTTTGCCATGCCCTCAGTCAGAACGGCTATCTGAAGGAGGCTTATGAGCTGCTTTTAAAGGATGACTTCCCTTCATGGCTGTACCAGGTGAAAATGGGGGCGACAACAGTCTGGGAGCATTGGGATGGCATACGCCCGGACGGCTCGATGTGGAGCCCGGATATGAACTCATTTAATCATTATGCTTACGGTGCTATCGGCGAATGGCTGTACCGGGTTTTGGCCGGCCTTGAAATCGATGAAAGTGCTCCCGGGTACAAGCGTTTTATCGTGCAGCCCCACCCCGGCGGCGGGCTGACATGGGCGAAAGCCTCCTTTAAGAGTGTATACGGGGCAATTTCAGCAGGCTGGGAGCTTAATGAGGACGAAGGCTCGCCAAAGGTCAGGCTTAAGCTCCATGTTCCTGTGAACACGGAGGCTGTGATCCGGCCTTACCGCTGTAAAGCGATTTTGAATGACGGCGGTATTCGTTTTGAAAATTCAAATGGGATAACCGAGGGGCGAGCGGGCTCCGGGGATTACACGATAACCTATGTGATGCAGACGGATTGTGACATGACTTTAAGCGTGAAGCCGGGAAGCAGTTATTTTTGGCGGAACGATGAGATTTTTTTCTGGCTGGGCGATACCGCCTGGCTTATGTTCCACAAGCTGACCCGTTCCCAGATCGATCTTTATTTACAAAACAGGGCCGAAAAAGGCTTTAATGTCATTCAGACTGTGGCCGTTCATCATTTACCTGCGGTCAATGCTTATGGGAACAGGGCTTTTTGGGATGATAAAGTGACTTCACCAGATGTTTCCAAGGCGGACGGGAACGGCTATTGGCCATTGATCGACTGGACGATTGAGCGGGCACGACAGTTAGGCATCTATATTGCCCTGCTTCCCCATTGGGGGAATGTTTCAGATCGCCTGACAATTTCTGAAATGGAAAGCTATGTACGCTTTTTGATTGGCCGTTATAAAAATGCCCAAAATGTTATATGGCTAGCCGGCGGGGATATACGGGGGGATTTGCGGCCCGGGTACTGGCGGGCTATGGGCAGGCTCTTAAAAAAATACGGGCAAGGGCAGTTAATTTCTTATCATCCCTTTGGAAGAACATCGTCGCTGGATTTTTTTGCAGGGGAGGAATGGCTGGACTTTCATATGTTTCAATCCGGGCACCGCACATACAGCCAGGTTTCACTGGATTGTTGGGACGACACCGCCTCCGGCCCGTATTATGGCGAGGATAACTGGCGGTACGTCAGGGATGCGCAAAAGCAGGTGCAGATCAAGCCTATTTTGGACGGCGAGCCGTCCTATGAGCATATTCCCCAGGGGCTTCATCTGGCCTCAGAGCCATTCTGGACACCCATGCAGGTGCGGCGCTATGGCTGGTGGTCAGTTTTGGCAGGCGCGGCGGGATTTACCTATGGGCATAATTCGATTATGCAATTTTATACAGGAGCAGAGGAGGGCGCTTTTTGTGTATGCTATCCGTGGCAGGATGCCATTCATGCCCCTGCGGCGGCTGCTGCCGCTCATATGGCCCGGGTAATGAGGGAGATTTTTTCTGAGGTGACCGGAAAAGCCTTGCGTATGGGTGTGGAGCCGTCAGCCTATGTGTCGTCGGTATGCGGGCCATGTGAAAATCTGCTGGCCGGAGCGTCGGCATGGAAGGAGGAACAGCGGGCGGAACGGATTTTAGCCTTTGCTGCCGGAGACTATCTGTTATGCTATACATATGAGGGGAAGGAAGTCACATTAAAGCTTCCGAAAAATGAGGAATTACGGGCATGGTGGCTGGATCCTGCAAGCGGTATCCGAAGCTATATCGGGCACAAGAATACTTCCGATGCGCTCCTTCATTTTACTCCGCCGCAGGGGGATTTTGACCACTCAGACTGGCTGCTCATTGTAAGGCGTGAAAGGATTCATAATTTACCATAAGATATGAATAGAGTACCATTTTCAATCCTCTGAATATTGTTAAAATAGTATATATAAAGCTGCTTTATGACAAAGTATATGTGCATCTTTATGAGAAAAGCGCATGAGAAGGTGGAAAAATGACGATTGAAAAATATAGGACGCCATACAAGTATGGACGTGCGGTACTGGCCGGCTCCGGACGTGCCGGAGCCTTTGATGAAAAAGGTGTGGATATTCCTTTTGTGTTTATGCACCATGGACAGTATTATATGATGTACACGGGATTTGACGGCATTGGCTATCAAACGGCCCTGGCTGTGAGCGATGACTTGCTAAACTGGCGGCATGAGGCCATTATTTTAAAAAGAAGCTTAAACAGTGGGCGCTGGGATCAAAAAAGCGTGGCTGGAACATGGATCATTAAAGAAAGCGACCGCCTGTATGATATACCAAAGCTTAAAAAAATTGCTGGAAAATACTGGCTGGCTTATCACGCTTATCCCGGGGAGGGCTATGAGGAAGGCCCGGCGGCCATTGGCCTGGCATGGTGCGAGGATGAGGATTTAAAAAGCTGGCACCGTCTTAGCGCTCCGGTTTTAACGTGTGAAAACGGAGGGGAATGGGAGCAGGGCGGCTTATATAAGGCATGTATTATTCAAAAGGACGGGCTGTGGTATATGTTTTATAATGCCAAAAATCGGGAAGCCCGCTGGATTGAGCAGACCGGGGCCGCGGTTTCTGCAGATCTTTTGCATTGGGAACGGGTTTCGCCTTCAAAGGCCGGAAAGAAAAATGAGCCCCTGCTGAAAGTGACCCCGGGAAATTGGGACGGACGGTTTGTATCCGATCCGTATATTGTTTTCGATGACAGCGACGGGGGGCTGTGGCTGAATTTCTACTTTGGCTATGAAAATGGCCATGCCCAGGAAGGTTTGGCGTTTTCTTCGGATCTGCTGACATGGGAAAAGGCGCCGGACCCTGTGCTGCCCTACGGGGCAAAGGGCGATATTGATGAAAATCACGCCCATAAAGCGTCAATATTTTATAAAGACGGGATATTATATCATTTTTACTGCGCGACCCGGAAAAACCGGGAGACAGACAGCACAAGCCTTTATGGCGAGTGGCGTACGATTACGGTGGCAGCATCAAAGCCGTGGCAAAATAGCTGAATTAGGAGGGATTTTGTGAAACGATTAAACGAGGTACTTTCGGGCCGTGGCGGCAGCTATATTTTGCCCTTTTTCTGGCTGCATGGAGAAAGCCATGATGTGCTCCGGGAGGAAATTGATAAAATGGAAAACTGTCAAATCCGGGAGTTTTGCGTAGAATCCAGGCCTCATCCGGATTTTATGGGAAAACAGTGGTGGTCGGACATGGATATGATTATGGATGAGGCAAGAAAAAGAGGGATGCGCGTCTGGCTTCTGGATGATGATAAATTTCCCACAGGACATGCGGCGGGAGGCTTTGAAGAACAGCCCCAAAAGGCCAAAATATATGTGGCAGAGCGCCATATGGATTTGTGCGGCCCACAAAAAGACTGCGCTGTACTGATTGAAAATTTTCTCGGAAACGACGGCAGGCTTCTGGGCGTGTATGCCTGCAAAAAGCCGGATCCAAACCGGCCGGATATTTCTTTTGAGCATATTCTTGATGTCACGGGCCGGGTTTGCGAAGGTGTAGCCTATTTGGACGTACCCGAGGGCTACTGGCGTCTGTTTGTTGTATTTACGACACAAAATGGCGGCGGCCGCAAGGATTATATGAATCTGATCGACCGTGAATCTGTGCGGGTGCTGATTGACTATGTTTATGAGCCCCATTATGCCCGGTACAAAGAAGATTTTGGAAAAACCTTTGCCGGATTCTTTTCGGATGAACCGGAGCTTGGCAATGTCTGCGGCTACGATTTCAGACAAACGCTGGGAATAAAAAATGTGCGCCTTCCCTGGAGCAGTGAGCTTGAAAAACGGCTGAAAATGCGGTGGGGCGATAAGTTTGCCTTAAAGCTTGCGGCGCTTTGGTATCACGCCGGAGCGTGTACGGCTAAGCTTCGCAATGATTATATGGACTGCCTGTCGCAGCTTGTGGGCGAGTGCTTTTCCGGACAACTGGGCGACTGGTGCCAGGCTCACGGTGTGGCGCATATCGGGCATGTGATCGAGGATGATAATGCCCATGCGCGGCTGGGCTGCAGTATTGGCCATTATTTCAGGGCTGGCCAGGGAATGGCCATGGCAGGGATTGATGTCGTGCATCTGCAAATTATTCCAGGCTTTAAATATTGTGATCATCAGTGGATTGCTTCTGACCGGGACGGAGAATTTTTCCATTTTGGGCTGGCAAAGCTGGGAAGCTCCCTGGCTCATTTAGACCCGGATAAGTCCGGGCGCGCCCTGTGTGAAATTTTCGGCTCCTTTGGCTGGGCGGAGGGCATATGGCTGATGAAATGGCTTACAGACCATATGCTGGTGCGGGGAATCAATACATTTGTTCCTCATGCCTTTTCACCGAAGTTTCCGGACCGCGACTGCCCGCCGCATTTCTATGCAAGGGGGAATAATCCTCAGTACCGGTATTTTGCAGAGCTTATGAAATATATGAACCGGCTGTGCCATTTGTTTAACGGCGGCCGTATGGCGGTATCTGCGGCGGTCCTTTACCATGGGGAGTCGGAATGGTGCGGCGAAACGGAGCTGTTTCAGCGGGCGGTCAGGCTTTTATCGGAACGGCAGATCGACTGTGATGTAGTGTGGAGTGATCTTCTTTCAGAAGATAAGGCTGTGTTTGAAAATGGACGTATGCAAATTGAGGGCCAGAGCTATAGCTGCATAGTTATTCCCGGCTGTACCCATGTTGTTGCTTTGGTGGCTGATTTTATTGAGAGAGCCCATAAGGCAGGATTTCCTGTTTTATTTGTGAATCAGTACCCGGAAAACAGCTTATCCGGGCATGTTTCCCCGGAGGCACTGATGAATATGAGTACGCTTGTCCGGGAGGATGCGCTGGCGGAGACGGTGGCCGGTATTTCCGGGCGCCTGCCGGTTCAGCTTTGCTTTGCCAAAGGGCATAGGGAGGATTTGAGGGCCTGCGCCTATGAACATACAGACGGCTGTGTTTTTATGTTTTTTAATGAGCATCCCTCAGAGGGCATTAAAGCTGCGGCAGATTTAAGCTCTATGACAGAGAAATATCATAGCTGCCGGCTGCTTCGATATGATGCGGTATCAAATGCGGCAGCGTTTGAGCCGCTTAAAGGCGGTATCCTTGAACTGGCCCTTGAGGCGGGAGAGTCTGCTGTTTATATTTTAGATGCCAAAGTTTTAAGCCTAGATGAGGAAAACTTCTTTGGTATAGGAACAGGCGGGAACACGTATATTCTGCCGGCCGCGGCTGAAAATATAAAAAAACGCACGGCTTTTGTGCTTGGCGGGCCGTGGATGATTTCTCTGAAGGAGAGCGGTATTGACGAAGATTTTCATATTGTGCGACGGGGAGTGGACGGCAGTATGCTGAAATCTATTAACGGGCCTGACGGCTGGCCTCGTTTTTCCGGAGCAATCCGTTACTGCAGCGAATTTATGGTGCCGGAAAATATTCTAAGTATAGCGTCCGGGGCAGTGATAGAATTTCCGGGTCTGACCGATGCGGCGTCTATCTGCATTAACGGCAAGGCGGCCGGAATATTGCTTGGAAGCCCTTACAGGCTCAATGTGGCCGGGTATTTAAAGCCCGGGGCGAATACACTGGAAATTGAAACTGCGAATACGCTGACATGGCGCGTTCACGACGGGCAGTCAACCCATATGCAGATGCGGCCCACAGGAATGGTGGCTGCGCCATTACTTTTAATTTTACAAGGGGGAAAATAACAATGAAACAATGGGCGGACCGAATTTATTACGGCGGGGATTACAATCCGGATCAATGGGATGAGGCAACAGTTGACGAAGATATGCGTCTGTTTAAGGAGGCTGGGATCAACCTTGTGACGCTTCCGGTTTTTTCCTGGGCAAAGCTGGAGCCGGACGAGGGCGTTTATGATTTTAGCTGGCTGGATCAGCTTATGGATAAATTTGCAAAAAACGGGCTGAGGGTGTGCCTGGCGACCCCGACGACGGCGCAGCCGGCCTGGCTGTCATCTCGATACCCGGAGGTACTTCCTGTGGATATTGCGGGCCGTAAGCGGACGCACGGTATGCGGGTGTTTTTTTGCTATAACAGTTTAAAATACAGGGAACGGGCTGCGGCTATTGCAGAGGCTATGGCCAAACGCTACAAAGACCACCCGGCTCTGGCGGTATGGCATGTATCCAATGAATACGGAACCTACTGCTATTGTGAGCATTGCCAGGCCAAATTCCGCAGGTGGCTGAAAATGCGCTATAAAACTATCGAAAACCTCAATGAGCGCTGGCATACAGCCTTTTGGGGAAGAACCGTTTACAGCTTTGAGGAAATTATGCTTCCTACGGAGTTAAATGACGATTATCGCTTTAATCCTGCCGTGCAGCTGGATTATCAGCGTTTTGTCACAGATTCTACGGCAGAGTGCTTTTTAAACGAGTATACAATCTTAAAAAAGTATTGCCCGGATATTCCCGTACAGACGAATATGTCCGGCTATATAAAGAAGCTGGATCAGTTTGAAATGACCCGGCATATGGATATTCTGGGCTGGGATAATTATCCGGCTCCAGTGCATGAGCGCAGCCTTGTCGCGCTGAAGCTGGATTTGATGCGCGGCTTAAAGGGAGGGCAATCCTTTATGCTGACCGAGCAATCGCCAAATCAGCAGAACTGGCAGCCCTATAATAAGCTGAAACGCCCGGGTGAGGTCCGCAGGCTCAGCTACCAGGCACTAGCCCATGGGGCGGATACATGCTTGTTTTTCCAGCTCCGGCAGTCTGTGGCCGGGCAAGAAAAATTCCACGGTGCTGTCATCTCCCACAGCGGAAGGCCGGACACCCGGGTTTTTGAAGAATGCAAAAAGCTGGGCGCGGAATTAAATAAGCTGGGCGATGTGTTTATTGGCGCTCGTACAAAAGCAAAGGTTGGCATTTTATTTGACTGGAATAACTGGTGGGCCCTGGAAAATTCCAGCGGGCCAAGTAAGGATATGGATTATCTGGAAACGGTCAGAAAATTTTATAAACCGTTTTATGACCGGAATATTCCTGTGGATATACTGCCCTTTAGCAGCACCCTTGAGGGCTATGACTTTATCGTGGCACCTATGGCTTATATGATGAAGGACGGGCTGCCGGAGCATATCCGCCGGTTTGTAGAAAAGGGCGGTACTTTGTTGGCTTCTGTGATGACCGGTATTGCTGATGAAAATGACCGCTGTGTTTTTGGCGCTTATCCCGGGCCGCTAAAAGACGTGTTTGGTTTGTGGGTGGAAGAAAACGATGCCCTGTTTGCGTCCGAAAACAATGAGATTTGCCAGGTAAAAGACGGTTCCTCCTGGACATGCAGCTTTTTGTGCGATCGCATCCGGACAGAGGGCGCCCGGACACTGGCTGTTTACGGCAAAGATTTTTATGCGGGCGAGCCTTGCGTCACCGTTAATGATTTCGGCCTGGGCCATGCCTATTATGTGGGAACCTTGCCCGATGATGCTTTTCTTGGGCAGATGACAGAGCATATATGTAAGACGCTGGGGATTGTGCCGGTTGCCGCGGCCTCCGGAGAGGTGGAGCTTACCCGGCGGGATAAGGAAAACAGCTCGGTTATTTTTGCAATTAACCATTCGCCAAAGACCGGCTTTGTGGATTTTGGGGAGCGGAAGGTGACGGAGCTTCTGTCCGGGAAATTGCTGACAGGGAAATGCCCGATTGAAGGAAATGATGTTTTAATTTGTAAAATATCGTAACAGCTCAGCATGACTGAACTGTTACAAAATATACTGTGAGGAAGAAAAAAGGAGGTGCAGGCTGATGATTGATCTAACTTGCGAAAATATAGGCAGCGGTACGCGCCTTGGCCGGCTGCCGCGCCAGCTTCTTCATGGCGGCGATTACAATCCGGAGCAGTGGCTTGACCGGCCGGATATTCTTAAGAAGGATATAGAATATATGAAAAAGGCCGGAATCAATACGGTGACGCTGGGAGTTTTCTCATGGTCAGTATACGAACCTGCGGAAGGCGAATATCATTTTGAATGGCTGGATGAGATTATGGACCGTTTGTATAGAAATGGGATTTCTGTCATATTGGCTACTCCGTCCGGTGCCCGGCCCGTCTGGCTGGATCTGAAATATCCCGAGGTAATGCGGGTAAATGAGCTGGGGAGAAGAAATACGCACGGTCTTAGGCATAATCACTGTATGAGTTCGCCGGTTTACCGTCAGAAAACAGCCGAAATAGACACGCTTTTAGCGAAACGCTACGGCAAGCATCCGGCACTAATTTTATGGCATGTATCCAATGAGCTGGGAGGCGCCTGCTATTGCCCGCTGTGTACAGCACGCTTTAGGGAATGGCTGGAAAGAAAATACAAAACCATCGAAAATCTTAACAAGGAATGGTGGACAACCTTCTGGAGCCATCGGTTTTCTTGCTTTGACCAGATTGACCCTCCGTCGCCCGGAGGCGAGAGCAGTATTCACGGGCTGAACCTGGATTGGAAACGTTTTACAACCTGGAATATGAATGATTATATGGCCTCTGAAATTGAGGTTTTGCGCCGGATAACGCCGGATATTCCGGTGACCTCCAATTTTATGCATGTGTATAAGGGCCTGGATTATCACCAGATGCGGCAAAGCCTTGACATTATATCCTGGGATAGCTATCCAGCCTGGGGAAACAGCAGTGAAACATTGACAGATACGTTTTTGCATACAGCCTTTGAACATGCTGTTATGCGTTCCATGAAGCCGGACCGCCCGTATCTTTTAATGGAAAGTACGCCAAGTATTGTCAACTGGCATCCGGCGAACCGTCAAATGCGGCCGGGGATACACAGGCTGGCCTCCATGCAGGCTGTCGCCTGCGGCTCTGACAGTGTTTTATATTTTCAATGGCGTAAGGGCCGGGGGTCCTTTGAGCAATACCACGGAGCAGTCATCGATCATCTGGGCACCGACGATACAAGAGTTTTTAAGGAGGTAGCCGCCCTTGGCGCAGAGCTGAAAGAGCTTTCACAAATTTGCGGCAGTGTCATTCACAGTGATGTGGCTGTTATTTTTGATTGGAACAGCCGCTGGGCCATTGAAGATATGGCCGGGCTTTCGGACCGTAAAAACTATGATGAGACGGTTGAAAATATTTATAAAATTTTGCTGCGTCATGGCCTTGAGCCGGCTTTGATTTCTTCGGACGATGATTTTTCCGGGTACAAGGTGGTCATTGCGCCTATGATGTATGTATTAAAGCCCGGCACTGCAGGGCGTCTGAAAAGCTATGTGTCCGGGGGCGGCATAGTATTGGCGACTTATCTGACCAGTTATGTCAATGAAAATACGCTGTGCTGGCTCGGCGGTTTCCCAGGTGACGGGCTTCGGGAGGTTTTCGGATTATACAGCGAGGAAATCGACAGTCTGTATCCTTCACAGCGGGGATCGCTGAAATTTATAGAGAATGAGAATTGCTCAGAGCCGGAGAAATCCTATGAAATCCGGGATTTTTGCGAGGTGCTGAAAACAAAAAAAGCAGAGGCTGTAGCTGTTTACACATCGGATTACTATGCAAAAACGCCGGCAATTACCAGGAATGCCTACAAAAAGGGCGAGGCCTGGTATATGGGGGCCCGCTGCGAAAACGCTGCCCAGGAACGCCTGCTAAAACAGATCTGCACCCGGGCCG
>JAGZDD010000120.1 GCA_018369015.1 Clostridiales bacterium
CTTCCGATCTCGGCAGATCCGTGGGTGGCGCCATGATTACCGCAATCATATACAGGCAATGAAAGCCTATGCTGCAAATAAAGACTGGGCGGCGCTTTGCCGCTATCTTGATGAGCTTGACGAGGACTTGTCAATTGTAGATACTGTGGTGAAAACAGGAAATCCCATGACGGACGCTATTTTAAACTCAAAAATATCTCTTGCCAGATCCAAAGATATTAAGGTTATTGCGGATGCAAATATCCCCGTAAAACTTAAGTTGTCCGAGCTGGACTTGTGCTGTATCATTGGAAATCTGTTCGATAATGCCATTGAAGCCAGCGAGCCATTGCCTAAGGAAGAAAGGCTGATTCGGATTTATATGGATATGAAAAATACGCAGCTTTATATATCCTTTACAAACTTTACGGCCGGGAAAAAGCTTCCTAAGATTAAAGGCCGTTTTTTAAGTACTAAAGGAAAGGGCCGGGGGATCGGTCTTATTCGTATAGACGGGATTATAGAGCGGCTAGACGGCTATATTAGCCGAAATTCTGAGGACGGAGCTTTTACCACGGAAATATTACTTCCGGCACTGTAGGCTTGCTATGAAAGCCCTTGCTGGCGACAGGGCCGTTTATTTTTTTGGGCAGCGAGTCAAGGTCAAGGCTAAATCCTCGATTTATTCCTGCATATGAACATTTTATCCCCCAAAATATACAATTCATCCCCGGATGTGTATTTTGGGGGCTTTTTGTGCTATAAAAGATTTATGTTCTTTGTATGACTGCCGGCTTGATGTCCTGTATGCTTGAACCACGGGATTTGACAGCTGGGCAACAGGAATTTTATGCAGAAATTGTAACTATTCAGCCATGCCATCTCGGATTTACGCAGCTAACGCTGCTCACCGCCGCATACGCGGCGCATCCTCGATTCGGGCTAAGCGCCCTATGTCTGAGAATGACAAAAACTCTCTGCAAGCCAGCTTGCGCCGAGTTTTTGCCCTTCTCAGCCACATGGCTGAATAGTTACCAGAAATTGATGTGTGATAATGGGGGGATATAATGAAGAAAAAGCAAGGAAAGTCAATGTACAATATGTGGCAAAATACAGGTTTTATGCTGCGAAATGCCTGGCCGCCTTATAAAAGCGTGATTTTCCTGTGTATTGCTTTGGCGCTGGCGACGGCTGGCAAGACAGTAGCGGAGCTTTTGATTGCCCCGGTAATTCTTAATAAAATAGAAACTGCGGTGCCGCTTATGGAACTGGTTGTCACCATTGTCCTGTTTACTGGTATTTTAGCCCTGCTTTCCGGGTTGGCGGGGTATATTGATGAGAACACGCTTTTTGGAAGGATACAAATTCGTATAAATTTTGTTATACAGATTGCAAATAAGCTGGCGCAAACCTCTTACACGAATCTCATGGATGAAACGTTTCTTGATCATAAAAATAAGGCCTCAGATATTTGTAATGATAATTCTAAGTCCACGGAGCATATATGGACGACCTGGACAGAAATATTGATAAACTTTGTGTGTTTTATTGTCTATCTGGCCATATTATCCGGCCTGAATCCTGTGTTAGCGGTTGTCGCTATAGTGACAACAACGGTTGGCTATTTTGCGAATAAAAGGCTCAATCGCTGGGATTACTGTCATAAAGACGAAGAATCCGGTTATATTAAGCGGATGAATTATGTCCGAAGTATTGCAACGAACCGTGACTATGCCAAGGATATTCGCATTTTCAGGCAAAAACAGTGGCTTGATGATGTATGGCAGGACACAATGCGGCTTTATCAGGCATTTTTGCTTCGCCGTCAAAAAAATTATATTTGGGTGAATGTTGTAAACCTCTTAATGGAGCTTTTGAGAAATGGCATTGCTTACGCCTATTTGATTTGGCTGGCCTTACACCAGGGGATGAGCGCATCGGAATTTCTTCTTTATTTTAATACAGCAAGCGGTTTTTCTGAGTGGATTGCAGGAATTTTAGATAAGTTTACTGTTTTACACAAGGAAAGCCTTGAGATTTCTGCGCTGCGGGAATTTTTGGACTGGCCGGAGCCGTTTAAGCTGGAGGGTGGGAAGCCATTGGAGGTAAAGGCCGGAAGGGAATATGAAATTCGCCTGGAAAATGTTTCTTACCGTTATCCTAAGGCAAAAACAGATACGATTAGCCATATGAACCTAACGATCCATAAGGGGGAGAAGCTGGCTGTCGTAGGCCTTAACGGTGCCGGAAAAACAACACTTGTGCGCATGGTCTGCGGCCTTGTTGAGCCAACGCAGGGGAAGGTGCTTTTAAATGGTACAGATATAAGGGAATATAACCGGAAGGACTATTATACCCTTTTTTCCGCAGTTTTTCAGGACTTTTCCATTTTAGAGGCAACCGTGGCCGAAAATGTGGCACAACAGGTCGAAGGCATTGATGAAGAAAAGGTCAAAGCCTGTTTAAGCTCAGCAGGGCTGCTTAAAAAGGTCACTGGACTGCCTGAAGGAATTTATACCCATATTGGACGCAAGGTTTTTGAAAATGGCATTGAGCTGTCTGGCGGCGAGCTTCAAAGGCTCATGCTTGCCAGAGCCTTGTATAAAGATGGCGCTGTCCTTATTCTGGATGAACCGACAGCCGCCCTTGACCCGTTGGCGGAAAATGATATTTATATGAAATATAGCCAAATGACGGAGGGAAAAACATCGCTGTTCATTTCCCACCGCTTGGCTTCAACCCGGTTTTGCGACCGGATTTTATATATTGAAAACGGAAAAATAGTCCAGGAAGGAACCCATGAACAGCTTTTAGCTAAAGACGGCGGATATGCGCGGCTGTTTGAGGTGCAGAGCCGATATTATAGGGAAACGCCTTTAAGAAGCGCGGCGAATGAGAGGGGCTGCGGCTCCGGTATGGAGAAGGCGGAGAATAGTAACGCCTGCAGTTCCGGTATGGAAGGTGAAGGGAGGGGAAACTATGGATGAGCAAAAAAATGGCTTAACCCATAGAAAAGCATGGAAGCTGACGGCAAAGGCATGGAAGGTTTGGTGGAATCTGTGCCCTGGCGTATTTCTTGCAAACCTATGTTATGCCGCAGTGAAAGCGTTGACGCCCTATACGGCGATTTTCCTGTCTGCCAGGCTGATTAATGAGCTGTCGGGAAGCAAAGCGCCTGAAAACCTTTATTTTTTGGTGATAATTTCTCTCGTCTGCGCTGCGGCATTAGCATTTCTTAGCGGAGTTCTTGGCCGCTGGGCGGACTATGAAAATAGCCGGGCAAAGCGTTTCGAGGACAGGATTTACATTGAAAAAATGTTCTCTCTTGATTATGTAGATATAGACAGGCAATATGTTTTTGACCTTTATTCCCGTATTATACAAAATGAGAACTGGGGTAACTGGGGAATTTTTGCATCACTAATATATTTTGAAAAGCTTGCTTTGAACTTTATCCAGATTTTAGGCGGTATCGGGCTTTGCGCGGGGCTGTTTGCCGTAAAAATCCCTGGAAGCGGCCCTCTGTCCTGGCTCAACCATCCCGCATGTACGGCCGTGATTCTTATGCTGACCTTTATGGCCGCGCTGTGCTCATCCTGGTGTATCAACAAGACTTATCATTTTTGGACGGACAATGCGGAAAATGTACGCCTGGGGAACCGTTTTTTTTCATTCTTTGGAAATATCAGTGAGGAGCATAAGCGCGCCGCGGATATTCGTATTTACCGCCAGCAGGAAAATGTATGTACCCCCTATTTGAAAAAGGAGGATATGTTTGGCCCTGGGTCTGCGATTGCCAGAGCCGCCAAAGGTCCTATGGGTCTGCTGGTTTTTGCGGCCTTTAGCATGAAGGCCTTACTTGTTGGCGCCGCCTATTTGTTTGTCTGCGTGAAGGCCTGGTGCGGGGCTATACAGATTGGTTCTGTCACTCAATATATCGGCGCTCTTACACTGCTGTTTACCGGGGCGATTAATTTTTTTAATGTTGCCGGGAAAATGCGCAGTAATGGGTATTTTCTTCAGGATATATTTGAGCTTCTTAGTATTCCCAATCGTATGTATAAGGGCAGCCTGACGACAGAAAAGCGGGCGGACCGCCAGTATTTCGTGGAATTTTGCGATGTTTCCTTTAAATATCCTGATACACAGCAGTGGGTACTGCGTCATGTTAGCCTTCGATTTAAAGTGGGCAGCCGCCTGGCGGTGGTAGGTGTCAATGGCAGCGGAAAGACGACGTTTATTAAGCTGCTCTGCCGTTTGTATGACCCGACAGAAGGAACGATTTTGCTCAATGGGATTGATATACGGAAATATAATTACGATGATTATATCCAAATTTTTTCCGTTGTTTTTCAGGATTTCAAATTATTAGGGCTGACACTTAAGGAAAATGTAGCTGCTTCGGCTCGCAGCGATAGGGCCCATGTTGAAAAGTGCCTGAAGGACGCGGGATTTAAACGGCTTAAGACAATGCCCCGGGGGATTGATACGGTTTTGTATAAAGAGCTTGACGATGGCGGCGTAGAAATTTCGGGTGGGGAGGCCCAGAAAATCGCCATCGCCAGGGCGTTGTACAAGAATACGCCGTTTATTATTCTCGATGAACCGACAGCAGCCCTTGACCCTGTGGCGGAGGCTGAGATTTACAGCCAGCTTGATGATATTGTTGGGGATAAAACAGCAATTTATATCAGCCACAGGCTGTCCTCATGCAAGTTTTGCGATGAAATCGTTGTTTTTGATAACGGACAGATTGTCCAAAAGGGCGCCCACAATGTGCTTGTGAATGATAAAAATGGAAAATATATTAAGCTTTGGATGGCCCAGGCAAAATATTATACAAAATCCGGACCGGATTGCGTATAGAACAGAAATGCGGGCTGAACTGCTGATTTGTAACAGTTCAGCCCGCGCCATTCGCAAAGCCGCGCTAACGCGCTTTCCGCCGCTTCGCGGCTGCCTTTGCTCATAACCTGGCGCTCCCTCAGCCAGGAGCAATAGGCCCAAAATCGTGTAAACACGATTTTTAGCCTATCACTCCCGGCTGGCTGAACTGCTGATTTTAAATTTTTTCACTAAACTACTTGATATTTTCCTCAAAAAGAGGTATTGTAATAGCACGTGTTTTAAACAAAGACAAATGTGTATGAGTCAAAGACACATGTCTTGGGAAGCCCCGCCGGCAAGCTTATGCGTGTTGTGTATGCGCCGGCTATCATTTACCGGCTTTGACAGCGGACCGTAGGCGTGAGGGGGGCGTACCTGTAAGGAGGAAACAGTCAATGAAAAAGGTAGTTAAATTTGGAGGAAGCTCCCTTGCCAGCGCGGAGCAGTTTAAAAAGGTTGGAAGGATTATCCGGGAAGATGCGACAAGAAGATATGTTGTACCAAGCGCGCCCGGAAAACGTTTTTCCAGCGATACAAAAGTAACGGACATGCTTTATCAGTGCTATGGAGCGGCGGAAAGCGGTAAGGAATTTAAGCCGATGCTTGAGAAGATTGCGGCGCGGTATAACGAGATTATCCAAGGGCTTGGGCTGAAACTGTCACTGAATGATGAGTTTGATAAAATTGCGGAAATGTTTACAAATAAAGCGGGCAAAGATTATGCGGCCTCCCGCGGCGAATATCTTAACGGCATTGTCATGGCCAATTACCTGGGTTTTGAATTTGTTGATGCAGCAGAGGTGATTTTTTTCCAAGATGATGGAACATTAGACACAGAAAAGACGAACCAGATGCTTTCCGGGCGGCTGAGAGCCTGCGAGTATGCGGTCATTCCGGGTTTTTACGGGGCGCTTAGCGATGGAACCGTAAAAACCTTCTCGCGGGGCGGATCAGACATTACCGGTTCTCTTGTGGCCAAAGCGATTACAGCGGATCTCTATGAAAACTGGACGGATGTTTCCGGCTTCCTTGTGGCTGATCCGAGAGTTATCAATAATCCGGAGGTTATTGAAACAATTACTTACCGGGAGCTGAGGGAGCTTTCTTATATGGGCGCTTCGGTACTCCATGAGGACGCTATCTTCCCTGTGAGGAAAGAAGGTATTCCAATTAATATCCGCAATACCAATGCGCCGGATGAAAAGGGAACCCTGATTGTGGAAAGCACATGCCGCAGCCCGCGTTTTACGATCACAGGCATTGCCGGAAAGAAGGGCTTTGCGTCCATTAATATCGATAAGGCAATGATGAACTCAGAGATTGGTTTCGGACGCAAGGTGCTGGGAGTGTTTGAGGATAACGGTATTTCTTTTGAACATATGCCTTCCGGCATTGATACGATGACAATTTTTGTTCATCAGTCGGAATTTGTCGAGAAAGAGCAGCAGGTTATCGCGGGGATTCACAGGGCTGTTCAGCCAGACTATGTGGAGCTGGAGTCGGATTTGGCCCTGATCGCTGTTGTTGGCCGGGGAATGAGGGCCACAAGGGGAACTGCGGGCCGGATTTTTTCCGCTTTAGCCCATGCCCGGGTTAATGTAAAAATGATTGACCAGGGATCGAGTGAGTTAAATATTATTATCGGTGTGAAAAACAGCGACTTTGAAACAGCGATCCGCGCGATTTATGATATTTTCGTAACGGCTCAGCTTTAATCAAATATCCCGAGTAACAGTTCAGCCATGCTGAACTGTTACTATCCCGATACCCCTATCGGGATAGTTGGCTTGTGTTCCGCCTGGTTTACTGCCTGCGGGAAGAAAAAAGGAGCGTTCCTGTGCTTTATGCACAGTTGGGCGCTTCTTTGATTTTCTGATTTAGTTTTTTCATTTCAGGAATGATAAAAAATGCCACAATAACCGCAGACGCCACATCAGCAATTGGCGCGGAATATAAAATACCATTAAGCCCCATAAACAGGGGTAAAATGAGAATGAGCGGAATAAGCAGCAAAAGCTGGCGCAGCATGGAGAGGATAGAAGCCTTTAGGGGCTGTCCTGTGGCCTGGAAATAGTTGGTGGACACAATCTGGAAGCCGGCGCAGAAAATACTGAAAAGATAAATTCTCAGACATTTTACAGCAAAATCAGTAAACCCGGCGTTATCATTTCCGAAAACGCTGATAATCGCCTCCGGGAAAAGCTGGCAGCAGGCCCATCCTGCAAAGATGAGTACAGTGGCAAAAATAACCGCATATTTATATGTTTTTTTCAGACGGTGATAATTGCCGGCTCCGGTGTTAAAACCAAGGATCGGCTGCGCGCCGATACCGACGCCGACGCCAAAGGCTCCCATAATCATAGCAATCTTCATAACAACACCCATAGCGCTTAAAGCTACGTCGCCGCCAACCGTACTTTGATTTCCGTAAAAAACAAGGGAGTTGTTCATTACGACCTGCATAATGCAGGCTACGGACTGGGTAATGCCCGAGGAAACGCCCAGGGTGAGGAAACGTCCAATGCGCTTAAAATCCGGCTTCATATAGGATAGCTTTAAACGCATGTGGATTGGCTTTTTGGAACGGCGTATAAAATACTGAGTTAAAACAACCGCGGATATTAACTGGGAAGTGATCGTAGCAATTGCCGCGCCTTTAACGCCCCAGTGGAAAACGAAAATATAAATCGGGTCAAGCACTGTATTTAAGATGGCGCCGATCAGCACGCCGTACATAGAAAGGCGGGGATGTCCGTCGGTTCTGGCCAGGTTGGAGAGGACAATACTAATAAGGTTAAAGGGAGTTCCGATTAAAATAATGGATGTATAATCAATCGCGTAGGGCATAATATTTTCTGTAGCACCGAAAAGCGTCAGAATGGGCTTTAGAAAAATAAGCCCGAAGATCATTAATATAATGCCAATAGCCAGGGTAAAGGAAAAAGCATTGCTTAAAGTCCTCTCAGCTTCCTCATCCTGCTTTTCACCCAGGCGTATAGCGGCATAAGCGCTGCTTCCGGCGCCGATAAGCGTACCAAAAGCAAGGAGAATTGTCATTACGGGAAAGGCTACGGTTGTTGCGGCATTTCCCAGATAACCAACGCCCTGGCCGATGAAGATTTGATCCACGATGTTGTAAATTGAGTTGATAAGACAGGAAATAATGGCTGGTATAGAAAAACTGATGAGAAGGCTTTTGACCGGCTTATATCCCAGCGGATTTTTTTCTTGTTCCATTGAATGTTCGCCTCTTTCTTATTCGTTTTGTGAGTGTTAATTTTCTCATTCCTGAATATTAAAATTACCGACAGCCTGGCACGATTTTTCGGCCATGGTTTTAAGCTGGGCATATAAGAGCTGCTGTTCTTCCTCCGAAAAGCTGGAGATGAGATGATTTTTCCAGCGGATACGGGCATTATAAATACGCTCCACAAGAGGAACGGCCTGCTCGGTTACATGTAAATGCTTCAGCCTCCGGTCCTTTTCATCCGGACGGATTATAACATAGCCGCTGTCCGTGAGCTTTTGTACGGCCCGGGTGACGGTACCCTTATCGAAATTGCCGCTTTTAGCCAGGTCATACATGGTAATGCCGTCAAATTCATAAATATATGCAAGAAAAAACTGCTGGCCGTAGCCGATGTGTTCATCTTCTAAGGTCATATCCATGTACCTGTGAAAATTGCGCTGCATGATAGAAATATATTTCAGGAATGTATGCGTATATTTTTTCATAGATCCTCCGGTTAAAATTGCTGTTCCCTGGCAGACCGCCGGCTTTTGCCTGGCAGAAAGTGCGGTCTGCGGCCGCTCTTTGGCGGAGCCTTCCGTCATAGAAACGTAAAACGGACAGCAAAAAGGTTGACTGCTCAACAATCCTTTGGTATTTTATACCTGGAAAGTTGAATTGTCAACCTTTTCTTTTTCGAGCAGCATTTATGCAGTAACAGTTCAGCATGGCTGAACTGTTACTTTATGCATAGATGAACTGTCACAGTTTGATTTATTCCTCGTCAGCCTTGCCGCTGGTTCCAGAATACTCCACAGGAATGTTGAAATCCTGAACGGTTGCCTGCTTATAATGAAGATAATTTGCGCCTACCCTCATGGTGTTAAGCAGGTTAATGATGTCGTCGACAGAAAGAAAATCACCGTCCTCAGCGTCCAGCCATGTGCGTGCGGAGAGAAAATGAAGTTCGATAAATATTCTGAGAAAATGATCCCGAAGCCCGTCGTGGGGCATACCGTCGCGGTCCATCATTTCATTAATCTGCTCCCGAAGAAGGGCTTTAATTTTTTTTACAAAGTAAGAATCCCCGTTTTTAGGGTCCAGGAGGACCGCCATAGGTTTTTTATTTTTTTTGCAAAATTCAAACCAGCAGATGAGCTGTTCCGGAGGCATACAGTTGAACTTATCATCAAAAAGCTGGGCGGTCATGGCAGTGCCCTGAGGATTTTGGGGAATCGCCCCGTACATCTGGATCATTTCCTGCATTAGCGTATCTTGTATATGCTGCATAAGATCATAAATATCATTAAAATATTGATAAAAGGTACCCCGGGTAATATCTGCTTTTGCGCACAGATCCTTGACAGAAATTTTATCCCATTTCTTTTCAGGGATAAGTTCAAGATAAGCGTTGATAATACGCTCCTTAGTCTGGGCTGCCTTAGAAGTTTTTCTGGTTTTGGAAGCTTCTGACACAATATCATGCCCCTTTCATAATAAACTTTCATGCCGCGCTGCGCGCGGCACCACCACGCATGAAAGCCAGATGGCTCCGTGCCTGCGGCACTCCACCATCTGCCGACAGTATGTCTACGTTCCACTTCGGTCGGCGCTAAACGCGTGTCACAGGCACGCAGCGCCGCGCTTTACGTTCTGCCTACGGCATAACCCGCGCTCATACTGTCTTGCCCGTCCGATGTCTGTAAGTCATTGCGTGCAAGCACGCCCTGCCTCACAGCCGCCGTCCGGGGCTTTCATAGTAAAAATGAACAGACATCTTGTTTTGTTTTTAGTCCTTTGGCGATTTCTGACAGGTCACTTTCCTGGTAAATCCGGTCAAGAAGCAAAAATAAGACGGTGGCCTCTTCTGGCGGAATTGCCGCCATGATGACAACGCGCACTTTATAGCCATTCCATAAAATATGGTGCTTTAAGGTGGTTATGGACAGCCGGGTAGAGGCTCCCGGGGTAATGGCGTAAACAAAGGCAATGCCAGGGCGGTAGGCAAATGTGGCGATATTCTCCCGCTGGTAAAGCTGTTTCAAAAAATCGTTTGTGGTTTCCGGTGCAAAAGCGGTAAGCTCCTTTGCCATAAGCTTAAGAAGCTCATCGCGGCCCATTTCGGAAAGCTCTTCGTGCCAGCAGGCCTTTTTCAGAAGATCACAAAGGGGCGGCACATCCTTAGCCAGCAGCCGCGCTGTCCGTTTCCGGGTAATATAATGCTCAATATGCCTATGATCCTGTTCATTTAAAAATGGAGAAATGAATAAAACTGTTGTACTCTCCGGCACCGGGATTTTTTTTCGAGCCGTTGCCAGAACAAGGTCAATCCCGTCAAAATCATACGTATCCTTCTCATTGACTGGAAGAAGCTCTACAACATCCAGATAGCAGCTAAAGGCCCCCAGGAGCTTGCGTTTAAGCGCCCAGAGCGCCGGGAGATTTAAGTGGCAGCAAACGACGGTTTTTATTTTTGTTTCCGGCATATTCTGATTCAGATATTCCAGTGCGCCGCTGATACAAAGGGCCAGATATAAAAGCTCGGAGGCGTCAAGCATCCGGCCGAGACGGCTGGCAGCGACCGGCTGAAAAAGCCAGGCAAGCTCGTATTCAATGCAAAGCTGCGTGCGGGTAATATCCAGATTTTCCTGCGTATTAAATATATGCTCCGGGGTCTGGATGTAACGGATATATTGGAGCAGAGTTATATAAAAATCCTCGTCGCCGGAAAGGTCCATATGATGATATTGGCGGATAAGCTCTATATATTCATTGGCCATGTGGATAGTTTCGTAATCAAAATAGTGTCCGATTGTGGAAAAATTAAGCTGCCTTGCGTCCATGAGCCGGGCGCCGGCAATTTTTGTATAAATTTCAATGCCCTCCGGTTCTGGGAAACAGATGTTAAGCCGTGCTTCCAGCGCTTCCATAATATTTTTTGTTGCCTGCCATACCGCCATGTCTGTCTGGAAAAACGGAACCGGCTCGACAGTGTGGCCGGATTGGACACGGTGGTACATAATTGCAATCGCCAGATCCAGCATGACCCGGTTGGGATCCTCCAGGCGCAGGTTGTATAAATTCAGATAATGCGTAACCACATCTGAAATAATATTCATTATATTTTCATCAAGAAACTGGTAGCCATAATAGGCGTTGCCTTTCGTATTGTAATTCCAGTCCTCATGGAAAAGCTGGTTTAAAACAGAGCGGCGCTTGCGTTCATCCTGTCCAAGGATCAGCTCATCCCTGGACTGTGTGAGGGAAATGTAGGGTGGCGCAAGAACGTATTTCTCCCTGAGATAATTAATGTCATGCTCAAGGGTTGTGTGGCTGACAAACATTTCTTCTTCAAGATCGTAAATATTAATAGGAATATCGGACAGACAGAGGGCAAAGGCCAGGTAGCGGGCGCGCTCCTCCTTTGTAAGAAAGGCATTATCCATCTTATTAATTTCAAGGAGAATATCCGGATTTTCCGAGTGAAAAAAGTAGCCCTTGCTTTTTTCGGAAACGATACGGGTATTAAAGGGCTTAAGCTTTTCGTTGATTTCGGAAATGTCGCTGCGTATGGTCCGCGGCGATACGCTAAGCTGCTTGGCAAGGCCCGTGCTTGTAATAAAGGATGTTTGGTTTTGCATAATGTAGAGCAGCTTGCGCTGCCGTAATGATAGAGTCCATGGTTCCATAAACGGCACCCTTTCTTTCCGTCGCTTTTTATGGTAACAGTTCAGCTATGCCAAACTGTTACCTGCAAAAATCCATTAAAAATCGCCTGCGGCGATGGGATTTTTGCACTCCTGTTTCACTTTCTGACGGTCAGCGCAGCAAGTGCGCAGAC
>JAGZDD010000121.1 GCA_018369015.1 Clostridiales bacterium
ACAAAGGACGAGATCCGCAAAATGGCTGCAAGTATTGACCTTAAAGTCGCCGCGAAGCCGGACAGCCAGGATATTTGCTTTATTCCAGACGGTAATTACCAGCAGTTTTTAGAGGACTATACCGGAAGAAAGGTTCCCGAAGGAAATTTCGTGGACGTAAAGGGCAGTGTTATTGGCCGGCATAAGGGAATCACCCATTATACTGTAGGCCAGCGCAAAGGATTGGGGTTAGCCATGGGCCATCCGGTATTTGTGACCGAGATACGTCCGGAAACGAACGAAGTCGTTATCGGGGAAAATTCCGATGTGTTTTCTATAGGCCTGCTCGCCACGGATCTTAATTTTATGGCAGTCTGTACGCCAAAAGTACAGGAGCCTGTCCGCCTTTTTGCCAAGGTCCGTTATGCACATAAAGGAGCCTGGTGTACATTAAAGATACAGGAGGATAAAAGTGCTCTCTGTATTTTCGATGAACCAGTGCGCGCCATCACCCCCGGACAGGCCGTTGTTTTTTATAACGGCGATATTGTTGTGGGCGGCGGTGTCATAGATAAAGCCGTAAAAGGCAGCTAAAGGAGTCGGGTTTTGTATGAATATTTTGTTCTTTTTGACACCTAAAAGTGACGTTGCATATATTTATGACGATTATTCCGTGCGACAGACGCTTGAAAAAATGGAGTATCACAAATACGCGGCAGTTCCCATTATTAACCGCAAAGGGCATTACATAGGAACGCTCACTGAAGGGGATCTGCTGTGGCATATAAAAAATGAAGGGGATTTGACACTGAAAAATTCGGAGGATATTTCCATCACAGCCATTAAACGGCGAATGGACAACCTTCCTGTTCATGCAGATTCTAATATGGAAGATCTCATTTCAAAAGAACTCAATCAGAATTTTGTTCCTGTAATTGACGATAAGGATGTATTTATCGGGATTATTACGCGCAAGGATATGATCCAATATTATTGCAGGATTAAAAATCAATAAAAATCACCATAAAAATGAAAGCAAAATGTAGGGATTGTTAAAAAATTATTTTATACAATAAATAGACTTGAATTTTTTGGAGATATTAGGTAAAATAAACAAAGTAGTAGTGGTGAAGATAAGTCATCCATTACTTACTTGATAAAGTTGAAAAGCAACTTTAAGTAAAATTTATTCTTTAGGAGGAATTACTATTATGGCAGTAAAAGTAGCAATTAATGGTTTCGGACGTATCGGTCGTCTTGCTTTCAGACAGATGTTTGGTGCAGAAGGATATGAAATTGTTGCGATCAATGATTTAACAGCTCCATCTATGCTGGCTCATTTATTAAAATATGACTCTTCACAGGGCAGATATGCCGGCCACACCGTAGAAGCAAAGGAATCTTCCATCGTTGTTGATGGAAAAGAGATCGAAATCTATAAAATGGCTAATGCTGCAGAACTTCCATGGGGAGAAATCGGCGTAGATGTTGTTCTTGAGTGTACAGGTTTCTACACATCCAAAGCAAAGGCTCAGGCTCACATTGATGCTGGTGCTAAAAAAGTTGTTATCTCCGCTCCGGCTGACAAGGAGACAAAGACAATCGTTTACAGCGTTAACGAAAATACATTAACAGCAGAAGATACTATTATTTCCGCTGCTTCCTGTACAACAAACTGCTTAGCTCCTATGGCTAAAGCACTCAATGATTATGCTCCTATCCAGAGCGGTATCATGTCTACAATTCACGCTTACACAGGCGATCAGATGATTCTTGACGGGCCTCACAGAAAAGGCGATCTTCGCCGTGCCAGAGCAGCAGCGATCAATATCGTTCCTAACTCCACAGGCGCAGCCAAAGCGATCGGCTTAGTTATCCCTGAATTAAACGGCAAGCTCATCGGCGCAGCTCAGCGTGTTCCTGTTCCAACAGGCTCCACAACAATTCTTACAGCCGTTGTTAAAGGCACAGACATTACAGTTGAAGGTATCAACGCAGCTATGAAAGCAGCAGCTTCTGATTCCTACGGCTACAACGAAGATCCTATCGTATCCTCCGATATTATCGGCATCACATACGGTTCTCTGTTTGACGCTACACAGACAATGGTTTCTAAGATTTCCGATGACTTATATGAAGTTCAGGTTGTTGCTTGGTATGACAACGAAAACTCCTATACAAGCCAGATGGTAAGAACGATCAAATACTTTGCTGAATTAGCATAAGCTTGAAGTTAAACAATAGCGGCTGTGAAATTAATGTATAGCTGCAAAATATAAATTAGATCCTTAACGGGTCCGGTCTTGTAGGTTAGACTACGGACCGGGCCTGTTTTTGATGCGAAATGTTGGAGGAAAAGATATGCTTAACAAAAAATCTGTTGATGATATTAACGTAAAAGGCTTAAAAGTTCTTGTGCGCTGTGACTTTAACGTTCCTTTAAAGGACGGCGCAATTACTGATGAAAACCGTCTTGTGGCAGCTCTGCCTACCATCAAAAAATTAATAAATGACGGTGGAAAAATCATTCTTTGTTCTCACCTTGGAAAACCAAAGGGAGAGCCTAAGCCGGAATTATCTCTAGCTCCGGTGGCAAAAAGACTGACAGAGCTTCTTGGCCAGGAAGTAAAATTCGCTGCTGACCCTGAGGTTGTCGGCCCTAACGCCAAGACTGCTGTAGAAGCTATGAAAGACGGTGATGTTATTCTTCTTGAAAATACCCGTTACAGAGCCGAAGAAACAAAAAACGGTGAAGCTTTCAGCAAAGAGCTGGCAAGCCTTTGCGACGTTTTTGTAAACGATGCTTTCGGTACAGCCCACAGAGCGCACTGCTCCAATGTAGGCGTAACACAGTACGTAAAAACCGCAGTTGTCGGCTATCTGATGCAAAAGGAAATTGATTTCCTTGGCAACGCTGTCAACAACCCGGTTCGCCCATTTGTTGCGATCCTTGGCGGTTCCAAAGTATCCTCCAAAATTTCCGTAATCAATAACCTGCTTGATAAAGTAGACACACTGATCATTGGCGGCGGTATGTGCTTTACATTTGCAAAGGCTGCCGGAATTGAAATCGGAAAATCTCTCTGCGAGGATGATTATTTAGAATATGCCAACGAAATGGTGGCAAAGGCTAAAGAAAAAGGTGTTAAGCTTTTACTGCCTGTAGATTATGTGGCTGCAAAAGAATTTTCCAATGATGCTGCTCACCGTGTTGTTGAGGGCAATCTTGATGCCGATGAAATGGGCCTTGATATTGGACCTAAGACAGAGAAATTATTCGCCGACGCTCTTATTGATGCTAAGACGGTTGTATGGAACGGACCTATGGGCTGTTTTGAAATGCCCAATTTTGCTTCCGGCACAATCGCTATTGCAAAAGCCCTGGCTGACCTTAAAGACGCCACAACAATCATTGGCGGCGGCGATTCCGCAGCAGCTGTAAATACACTTGGCTTTGGCGATAAGATGACCCATATCTCCACCGGCGGCGGTGCTTCTCTGGAATTTCTTGAAGGCAAAGACCTCCCCGGCGTCGTAGCTGCAAACGATAAATAGTGAGCACTTAGTGAAGCCAAGCCGCAAGGCGCAGGCTTAAGCTTAGTGCGAACATTGTTCCAGAACCTTGGCGAAGCGGCCCTTTAGGGCCGGTGAGCCTTAGTTTCTGGAACCTCCCGTCTTAGTGAAGCCAAGCCGCAAGGCGCAGGCTTAAGCTTTGTGCGAACATTGTTCCAGAACCTTGGCGAAGCGGCCCTTTAGGGCTGGTGAGCCTTAGTTTCTGGAACCTCTATATATTTTTATTAAGGAGATTTTACCATGCGTAAAAAAATTATTGCAGGCAACTGGAAAATGAACAAAACTCCCAGTGAAGCTATTGCTTTAGTCAATGAATTAAAACCACTGGTAGCTAACGATGAAGTCGATGTTGTTTTTTGTGTTCCGGCTATTGATATTATTCCATGTATGGAAGCTGCTAAAGGCACAAATATTTCTATCGGCGCTGAAAATATGTATTATGAGGAATCCGGCGCATATACCGGAGAGATTGCTCCTAATATGCTGACAGATGTGGGCGTAAAATATGTGATTATCGGTCATTCTGAACGCAGAGAATATTTTGCAGAAACCGATGAAACTGTCAATAAAAAGGTATTAAAAGCATTTGAACACGGGATCACCCCGATTATCTGCTGTGGTGAAACACTGACTCAGCGCGAGCAGGGGATTACTATGGATTGGATTCGCCAGCAGATTAAGATTGCATTCTTGAATGTTACATCCGAACAGGCCAAGACCGCAGTGATTGCATATGAGCCAATCTGGGCAATCGGCACAGGAAAAACTGCAACAAGCGAGCAGGCAGAAGAAGTTTGCAAGGGTATCCGTGAATGTATTGCAGAAATTTATGATACAGATACAGCCCAAGCGATCCGCATCCAATATGGCGGTTCTGTTAATGCCGGCAATGCCGCTGAGTTATTCGCCATGGCTGATATTGACGGCGGCCTTGTAGGCGGAGCAAGCCTTAAAGCTGATTTTGGCAAAATTGTCAATTATAAATAAAAAGTGTAACAGTGCTATCAAGGGCTGCTGAGATCTGACGATAAGAATATGGCAGCCGCTTGAAGGACTTACCTCGCAAAACGAGGGTACACGCAAAAAACGTGTACCCTTATTTTCGTTTATGATAAAGGCGCAATGACCAACATAACAATTTCCTGGGGCAACAGGACTTCATTTACTGTCAAAAATTTATCATTGGCCAGCTCACAGACGGACATTTTTGGCCATAGAGTTCCTCTGAGATAATTGAGTGTATCTTCTTTAATACTGGAAATTCCTCCAAAAGCAGCCCAGCAATCTAAAATACTTCCAAAGTTTTCATTTAATACAAATCTTGTAACCTGATATTTAGAAAACTCTAAATTCCTAAAGACAAACGAAAAATTGGCCGGCGTTCGATCTGAAAAAAACCCTGAGGTTTGGCCAAGAGTTATGGCTTTATGAGGATAGCGGCAGTAATAGGCATCTGGATGCTTATAGTTATATAATAGAATGACAATATCTCCATTTTGCTGCATTGTTATCCGGTGGTTTTCACCGCTGTGCAGGCATTTTTCACCAAGCTGCGAAAGATATTTCAAGGCAAAAAAGGACGGCTTGAAAATACCTGTTGCCGTCATAAGCCCTCTGCCTCCAAATAGAAGACCAGGATTACCGGCGTTTTCCTGCCATTTTAATTGTGTGAGATCCGATAGCGGAGGACTGGCAATTTTGCGCGCATATTTTCCCATGGAAATATAATTTTTTATTATATAATTTCCCATAAACAAAGCATCATTGAGATAGCTATTATCAGACTGTACAAAACCTGAATCTACAATATATATCGGCGGCTGGCTTTGCCCGTTACTATCAAAAAGATTTTGGATTTTCCGACTGATTTTTCCTAACAGATTTTCATTAATATTTTCTGCGGCGAACATACTTGCTTTATTTGTACCTAAGGAAGGCCATGCTGTCAAAGAAATAAAATCCGGCACAACATTCCACGACTGCCATGCTAAAAATAAGCTCTCTATCTGTAAAGCGTTAAGCTCTAGGGAAGGGCCTCCTACGGCAAGTCCTGGGCAAATACTTTTTACCAAGTTATAAATTCTGTAAAAACAGGTTCCATAGGCTGCCTCGTTTCTGTTACGGCTCATACAATATTCAAGCTTCCATTGGGAAACATAATCTTTACCATATCTGTCGGTTCCGTGCTTTAGAAGCTGGCCTGTAAAATGTTCTAAAGCTAAAGCAGCCTCCTGGCTATCTGCTCGTATGACGAGCCAGGGAATCAACGCGGCCCGTTTCAGAGCATCAATGGCAGAATCAATTCTTGAAAAATTACTTTCTATGACAAGTAAATCCAGGTGAGGCACCCTGGCATATTTGAATTTGAGATGCTTTTGCATAAGCTGAAGCTGTGCGTAGTAATCAATATTCAAAATACTTCTGGCATCTCCGATATTAAGAATTTCTCCCCAGGGATGAGGGGCATAATCATTCTTTGTACTGTCCAAATGCAATTTACAGTAAAATTCCTTCTTTTTTTCTCTTTTTTTCTTGCAGGATATATAGTTTTCATAAAGCTGTGCAGAATGTTTTGTAAATCCGCTATCCGGAGGCAAAGGCTGCTGTCCATGATTTTTAGACCAGGCCAGGCGCCGGTATTGTACCGGCGTCATGCCATAGCACTTTCTAAAGCTTTGATTAAATCCAGTGGCATTTGGGAATCCATTTTTATACATAATTTGAGTCACTGTTTCCCTAGAATGGAGCAGATCATATGCAGCATGGTTTAAGCGAACCTTGTTTAAATAAACGCCAAAGGTAATGCCCAGTTCTTTTTTTATAAAACCGGATAAATATTGGGGAGTGATTCCTAAAGCCTTTGCCAGAGAATTGAGAGTTATTGGCGTAGCAAAGCTTGTTTCTATAAAATCTCGAATTTGGTAGATACGGCGGGTAACAGAGCGGTCATGTTCAGGCTGCACCTGATAGGTTTCAATCAAAAAATAAGCAAAGTCATAAAAAAGGTATGTCAATCTGGAAACCGACGGCCGGGGATTTGTAAAAAAGGCGGCGCTTAAGCTCTCTATTTTGTCAATAAGGCGTTGACTTATTCCGCTTTCCTTTTCCCGGCAAAGCTTATGTCCGCCGTACTTTGAAAAAAAACATGGACGCTCATAATCGCAGCAGCGGAGTATAAAGCCAAAACTCATACGGACAGTACACAAAAGATAAGGTTTTGCGCTATGAACGATATATGCTTCTCCCGGGTGGACAATAAACAGATCATTTTCATAAAAATTGTAATTTTGTTCTCCAATGCTGACCTGAATATTTCCATGGAGCAGATGAAAAAGCAAGTAGTCCGCAGGTGTGTAAAATTTTTCCGGAATTTTGTCGTTAAACCATATTTGATATGGAATATCCTCATAAATCGGCAGCATAAGAAGCGTTCCTCCCCTAAAGCTTTAGTATATAAAAAGAGATAGCTGTGTTCAGCTTCTATTGTACAGTCTGCACCTGCAGTTGGCAAGAAAAATTAACCCTTGGGCTTTCGTAGTAAACTTTCATGCCGCGGATGAAAGCCAGATGGCTCCGTGCCTGCGGCACTCCACCATCTGCCGCCGGTATGTCTATGTTCCACTCCGGTCGGCGCTAAACGCGTGTCGCAGGCACGCAGCGCCGCGCTTTACGTTCTGCCTTCGGCATGTCTACGCTGCCGCTCCGGTCGGTGCTGAACGCGTGGTCTACACTCCGTTCCGGTCGTTGCTGGACAAGCGCCACTGGCGCTTAGCAACGCAGGCACGCAGCACCCCGCGCTCATACCGTCTTGTCGGCAAATGTCCGCGCATCCGGTCAAGCAAGCTTGCCCGTCTGTGCGTCCGCTTGCCGAGCTTTCGTAGTAAAAATCCCAAAAACTATTGTAAAATTAATTTTTTCTGGTAAAATAAATACTGGCAAATGCCAGACAGAAAACGGATATACTGCTTTATCGCGGCATATCGGTGAGAAAAACTTAAGCGTTACAATTCTATAAGAATTTTATAAAGATAAGGAGATAATAAGAATGAGCAAAAGACCTACCGTTTTAATGATTCTGGATGGTTACGGACTTAATGATAAGCATGAGGCAAATGCTGTGTATGAAGCCAAAACTCCGGTGATGGACAGATTGATGGCTCAATATCCTTTTGTTAAGGGAAACGCCAGCGGTATGGCCGTAGGGCTTCCTGAAGGTCAAATGGGAAATTCTGAGGTTGGACACTTAAATATGGGTGCCGGCCGCATTGTATATCAGGAGCTTACACGTATTACAAAAGAAATCCAGGACGGGGATTTCTTTAAAAACAGTGCCTTGATGGATGCAGTCAACAATGCAAAAGAAAAAAACAGTGCCCTGCATTTATTTGGCCTTCTTTCAGATGGAGGCGTTCACAGCCATAATACCCACCTTTACGGTCTATTAGAGTTGGCAAAAAGAAACGGTCTTGAAAAGGTTTACGTTCACTGTTTCTTAGACGGCCGTGATACGCCGCCTGCTTCCGGCAAAGATTATGTGGCCGAGCTTGTGGAAAAAATGAGTGAGATTGGTGTTGGCAAGGTCGCTTCTGTGATGGGCCGCTATTATGCTATGGACCGGGATAACCGTTGGGATCGCGTTGAAAAGGCATACAATGCCATGGTAAAAGGTGAAGGCATTGCTGCAAATGATGGTGTCAGCGCTGTGGCAGCTTCCTATGCGGATAGAAAAACTGATGAGTTTGTTATTCCTGCAGTTGTTATGGAGAATGGTGTGCCTGTAGCTACAATTAAGGATAATGATTCTGTCATTTTCTTTAATTTCCGTCCAGACCGTGCCCGTGAGATTACCCGTGCATTCTGCGACGATGGATTTGAAGGCTTTCCAAGAGAAAAACGCCTTGCTTTGACTTATGTATGCTTTACAGAATATGATGTGACTATCCCTAATAAAGAAGTTGCTTTCCACAAAGTGGAGATAAAAAATACTTTCGGTGAATTTCTTGCAGCCCATAATATGACTCAGGCAAGAATCGCAGAAACTGAGAAATATGCCCATGTGACATTTTTCTTCAATGGCGGTGTGGAAGAACCGAACCCAGGCGAAGAACGTATTCTTGTAAAATCTCCGAAAGTAGCAACCTATGACTTACAGCCGGAAATGAGTGCTTATCAGGTATGCGACAAATTGGTTGAAGCGATTACAAGCGAAAAATATGATGTCATTATTATAAATTTTGCAAATCCGGATATGGTAGGCCATACAGGCGTAGAAAAGGCTGCAATTAAGGCCATTGAAGTGGTTGACGAATGTGTCGGCAAGGCCGTAGACGCTTTAATTCAGGTGAATGGCCAGATGATTATTTGTGCCGACCATGGAAATGCCGAACAGCTTGTGGATTATGCGACTGGCGAGCCTTTTACTGCCCATACGACCAATCCAGTTCCTTTTATTCTTGTAAATTATGATAAGGACTATACATTGGCAGAGGGCGGCTGCCTGGCGGATCTTGTTCCCACAATGATTGAAATGATGGGAATGGAAAAACCAGCGGAAATGACCGGAAAGTCACTTCTTATACACAAATAGGCTTGCTTATTATTCCATTGTATGGTAAAATAAGCAGTGTTGAGTCTAGGAGGTGTACGTGATGGATATTTTAAGAACAATTGTGATGGTGCTTTTTGTTCTTATTAGTATAATATTAGTTATTGTAATATTGATGCAGGAGAGCAAGACATCTGGTTTAAGCGGTGCGATCAATGGTGTGGCTGATACTTATTGGGGAAAAAATAAAGGCCGTTCCATGGAAGGTAAGCTTGTAAAAGCAACAAAGGTTCTGGCCGTATTATTTTTTATTATTGCCCTTGCATTAAATATGAACTGGTAAAATCCATTGAAATGTTACAAATTGCCAATGAAAAACACTCTTATGGTCGCATAAGGGTGTTTTTTCGTAGCTGTCAACTCTCATGCCGCGCTGCGCGCGGCACCACCATTAATGAAAGAAAGAGGTGAAAATATGGATGAAATGGCTTATGAGATCCGCCGGAATATGCTCCTCGAATTATTTTCCGATGATGCCTACCGGCCAATGAAATTAAAGGAGCTCTGTATGTTCCTCCATGTTCCAAAGGAAGACCGGGAAGATTTGAAGCTAATGCTGGATCAGATGATTTCGGGAGGGCTCATTGCTATGACAAGCGATGGCCGGTATGCAAAGCCACAGAAGGATGAATATACAGGAACTTTTATGGGAAGTACCCGGGGCTTTGGCTTTGTCAGAATTTCTGATATGACGGAGGATATTTTTATATCTGAGGAGGAAACTCTGGGCGCCCTCCATGGAGATACTGTGTCTATTCGGATCATCCGCAAGGCGTCCGGCACAAAACGCAGTGAAGGTCAGGTTGTTCGTATTATCAGCCGGGCCAATGATACAGTGATCGGCACTTACGATAAAAATAAAAAGTTTGGATTTGTTATCCCTGATAATTCCAAAATCGCTAAGGATATTTTCGTGCGCAATGAAAATTCCATGAATGCAGTGACAGGACATAAGGTTGTTGTAAAAATTGAAAATTATGGAAGTGACAATAAAAACCCGGAAGGCCGCATTGTAGAAATATTGGGCCATATTGATGATCCAAAAACCGATGTGCTTACGGTATTAAAAGCATATAATATCCCTGTCGAATTTCCGGAGGAAGTAAGCAAACAACTGGCCGGTGTACCGGAGAGTGTCTCACCGGAGGAAATATCCGGGCGCAAGGATATGCGGAATGTTCCCACAGTGACGATTGACGGGGAAGATGCCAAGGATTTAGATGATGCTATTACCATTTCTAAATCGGATGGCATTTATCATCTTGGTGTTCATATTGCGGATGTAAGTCACTATGTACAGGAAAATTCCCCTTTGGATAAGGAAGCACTGCGCCGCGGAACGAGTGTTTATCTTGTCGACCGTGTTGTTCCTATGCTCCCCCACCAGCTTTCCAACGGGATTTGCTCCTTAAACGAGGGCTGCGACCGTCTGGCCTTAAGCTGCCTTATGGATATTGATGAAAAGGGGAATGTTATTGGCCATGAAATTGCTGAAACCGTTATCTGCGTTGACCACCGGATGACCTATACGGCCGTAGATGCCATTATTACAGCCCACGATGAAAAAACAACAGAGCAATATAGAGATTTTGTTCCGTTTTTTGAGTTGATGAAGGAAGCTGCCGATATTTTGCGGTCAAAACGCCGCAAAAGAGGGGGTATTGATTTCGATTTTCCGGAATCGAAAATTATTCTTGACGAGAAGGGCTTTCCTGTCGACGTTCACCCTTATGACCGGAATGCAGCGACAAAAATCATTGAAGATTTTATGCTTATCGCCAATGAAACGATTGCTGAAGATTTTTTCTGGCAGGAGCTTCCCTTTTTATACCGGACCCATGAAACGCCGGATATGGAAAAAATTCAAAAGCTTATGGCAATTATTTCCAATTTTGGTTACTATATGAAAGTAGGCCGGGGAGAAATCCATCCGAAAGAATTTCAAAAGCTTCTTGGAAAAATTGAAGATACGCCAGAGGAAGCGCTTATTAGCCGCTTAGCCCTTCGGTCAATGAAGCAGGCCCGTTATACGACAGAAAATACCGGACATTTTGGATTGGCGGTTAAATATTATTGTCACTTTACGTCTCCGATCCGGCGGTACCCGGATCTTGAGATCCATAGAATCATCAAGGAAAATCTTTGTGGAAAATTGGATGAAGCCCGGCAGAAGCATTATAACAAAATTCTGCCGGATATTGCCAATCAGACAAGTATGACGGAGCGCCGGGCCGATGAAGCCGAGCGGGATGTTGAAAAGCTTAAAAAGGTGGAATATATGTCTAAGCATATCGGAGATATTTACACAGGTGTTATTTCTGGCATGGCAAGCTTTGGAATGTATGTAGAACTTCCCAATACATGCGAGGGACTGGTACGTCTTCAAGATCTTGAGGATGATTACTATTATTATGATGAAGAAAATATGACCGTTGTCGGAGAAATGCTTGACACAACGTACAGTCTTGGACAGAAAATAAAAGTCTGTGTGGCGGATACAGACAAGCTGACCCGGACAATCCGCTTTATTTTGGCTGACGAAGATTGAGGAGAGATGATAGGATATGTCAAAAAATACTACAGGAACAAAGCTGATTGCCAATAATAAAAAAGCATATTTCGATTATTTTATTGAGTATACCTATGAGGCCGGGCTTGTCCTCCATGGTACAGAAGTTAAATCTCTGCGTATGGGGCATTGCA
>JAGZDD010000122.1 GCA_018369015.1 Clostridiales bacterium
AAAGTGACTGCCGTGCTTGCACGAGCAGTCATTTGACGAGCGACCCCATCGAGGAGCGAGCCGAGATGGAATTATAGCGAGGAAAGTGACTGCCGTGCTCGCACGAGCAGTCATTTGACGAAAGGAGATTCGCCATGGGAAATAAAGTGACCCCAAGAACATTATCCGGGTTTATGGAGCTATTGCCCCAGGACCAGTTGAAATTTGATAAGATCGTCCGTACATTGCAGGACGTTTATGCTTCCTACGGCTTTTTGCCGTTAGACACACCGATTCTTGAATCCTCTGAAGTACTTCTCGCAAAAGCGGGAGGAGAAACAGAAAAGCAAATCTACCGTTTTAATAAAGGCGATACGGATCTTGCCATGCGTTTTGATTTGACCGTACCTCTGGCAAAATATGTAGCGAAAAATTACAGCAGCCTGACATTTCCTTTTAAACGTTGGCAGATTGGCAAGGTTTACCGGGGAGAGCGCGCCCAGAAAGGCCGTTTCAGAGAATTTTATCAGGCAGATATTGATATTATCGGAGATACGAAGCTGGATATTATCAATGACGCCGAGGTACCCAGCATTATTTATAATATTTTTACAAGCCTTGGTCTTGATGATTTTACAATACGGATTAATAACCGCAAGGTATTGTCCGGATTTTTTGAAATGCTTAACCTGTCGGACAATGTGACGGATATTTTGAGAATAGTTGACAAAATTGAAAAGATCGGAAGCGAAGCTGTCGTTAAGGAGCTTTCACAGCTTGGGGTGACAGACAAGCTGTGCCGTGAAATTATTGATTTTATCGGAATTTCAGGAACAACCGACGAGATGATTGCAGCTTTGAGAAACTATAGAGGCAAAAACGAAACCTTTGACGCTGGAGTTGACGAGCTGGAAGCTGTGGCCGGGGGGATTTCCGCTTTTTCGGTACCGGAAAAGAACTATAAAATTGATTTATGTATTGCCAGAGGGCTGGATTATTATACAGGTACAGTGTATGAAACAACCTTCAATAAGCACCCAGAGATTGGTTCTATTTGTTCTGGCGGGCGTTATGACAATCTGGCTGAATTTTATACAGATAAAAAACTGCCAGGCGTAGGGATTTCCATCGGCCTGACCCGTCTCTTCTATATATTAAGCACAATGAACTATTTAAGCGACGGGGCGTCCGCCGGAGCAGATGTGCTTGTGATTCCTATGACAGGCGATCTTTCCTATGCTATTGGCGCCTCAACAAAGTTGCGTGGACTGGGTATCCGCACCCAGATTTATTTTGAACAAAAGAAATTCAAGCACAAAATTAGTTATGCCGATAAGCTGGGGATTCCTTTTGCTGCATTTATCGGAGAGGATGAAATTGCCGCCGGAAAGCTTACGGTGAAAAATATGAGGACAGGGGAACAGATTACGGAAAATCTTGAGTCTGCGGCTGCTGTTATGAAGGCCGCCCTTTGCCAGGCCAGAGCTGAAAAAATTATTGATCTTACAAGAGAATAGCAGCTAGCTGCTGGCAGCGGCGAGATAAACGGCAATGAACTCATACCTGTATCATGGCTAGCTATGATACGCAGATGTTTGTGGTTGAATATAAAGCGTAACGGACTCTTTTTTCTTACGTATAGTTTGACAACTTTAGTCAAAACCGATATAATATAGAACTCGTAAGAGATAGGAGGTGTTTGGCGTGAAGAAACGTTTGGCGAAAAAGATAATGAAGCGTCAGGCAGAACACAAGGTTGAGAAAAAAGTAAGCCAGGCAGCAGCACCAGAAGTCATTGAGAAAAAGGCCGAAGCTATTTTGGGAAAAGCTTTGGAGAAAAAAATGGAAGCTGTTCAGAAAAAAAACGCGGCGGACAAAAAAGAAGCTGTTTTAGATAAGGCTGTAGTGAAAAAGGCCGAAGCCCAGGAAAGCAAGGGCGGAAAGAAAGTCAATATTTTTTATCAGTTTTCCAATCATCAGGTAGAACAGCAGGATATTGTTGCCAGAATCAAAAATCAGTGGAAAGAGCAGGGAAATATGCTTAAGGATTTGAAAGATCTGGTCATTTATCTTAAAACTGAAGAAAATAAGGCATATTACATCATCAACGAAAACATTAAAGGATTTGTTGCTGTGTGTGAATAAATAGGTAACAGTTCAGCCCGCGCCATTCGCAAAGCCGCGCTAACGCGCTTTCCGCCGCTTCACGGCTGCCTTTGCTCATAATCTGGCACTCCCTCAGCCGGGAGTGATAGGCCCCAAATCGTGTAAACATGATTTTTAGCCGATCATTCCCGGCTGGCTGAACTGTTACATAAATAGTGACCTTTGTCAACTGAGGGTATTGTTTGGTATGAACACTGGACAGTTATAAAAAGATAATTTTAGGGTACTTTGCAGTAAGCGGCTGTAAAGTACCTTTTTTCACAGACAGGCAACCGTCCTCATACCTTGGGGGTATCAAATGTGCAGGCACAGGGTCAAGTTTACTTGCCCCTGTGCCTGCACACTTGATAGTTTTCATGGTAAAAAGTGTATAAAAAAAAGAGATAAAAACTATTAATAATAGCAATTGAAATAATAAAGTTTTTGGTGTATTATAAATTTGCACAAATTGAAAACGGTTACATAATTAAAAAAGAGGTATATTTGTTGAAAGTATCAATTAGAGATGTTGCAAAAAGAGCTGGTGTGTCGGTAGCTACGGTTTCTCGTGTAATCAATCAATCTGCCGGCGTTAAAAGCAGTAAAGAAGCGGCGGTCAGAGAAGCTATGGCCTATTATGATTATCATCCGAGCCAGTTTGCCCGGGGCCTGGCGACAGGAAGTACTCAGATTATTGGCGTTTATTCACCTTTTTCAAGGGGAACGATGTTTGATGAGGGCTATCTTTTAGAATGTTTACGAGGGATTGACGCAGTGCTCAGTGAAAGCCAGTACAGCCTTTTGCTGATTAGTGAGTCAGCCGCTTATGATAAAAATCAGTCTTTACCGCCTAAATTTTTGGAATATGTCAAGCAGAAGCGTATCGATGGTCTGATTCTTCTCCATGTTGCTGAGGATGAGCGGACCCGGTTAGCTCTTGACAAGCTGCTTGGCGAAGGCTTTCCTATTGGATATATTGGAAAACGTTTTCATCACCAGGGCTTTAATGTCTACGCTGGGTATGAGGCATATAGGAGTGAGGCCCTGGAGCGGTTCTACAACAATGGCCATAGGGAATTGCTCTATATGGGAACTCAGCTGCGCAGAAGGGATTATCATGTTACGCGAAAAATAATGCTTGACTATCCAAAGTTTCATATTCATATGGTGGAGTTAAGGCGGGATATGAGCATGGATCAATGTAAGCAAATCTTTGAGGAATATTGTATTCAAAAGAAATGCACCGCGATTTTGTGCGATAATCTTCAGCTTTTAGCCACAGGCATGATGAATATTTTGTTTCGCATGGGCCTTAGAATACCGGAAGACATTTCCATTATTTCAGTTGAACATGTGGAAAATAGAGGGGCGCAGATATTTCCCCCGGTGAATTGCTATTATGTTCCGGCAATGCAGATGGGAAGTACCGTTGCAAAGAAGCTGATTACCGCCTTAGAATGTGGTTCATGTAAGGAACCGGAAACTGTCTTTACTGCTGAATATAAGAATAGAAAAACTGTAAAATGCTTAAATGAGTAGTTCATATTTAGCTATGCCGTCTGAGTACCAGAGGTATTCAGACGCATGGTGAAATAATCATCCAGATAAGCATTTTACTTTTAATAACATTTTGAAACCGGTTACAAAACTTAAAGGTAAACACGAAAGGAGAATTTTTATGAGAGCAATTATGGTTATGTATGATTCACTGAACAGGGCGCTGCTTCAGCCTTATGGCTGTGACTGGACGAAGACGCCTAATTTCTGCCGTCTGGCCCGGCACAGTGTTCAGTTTAACCAATGTTACGTGGGGAGTATGCCATGTATGCCGGCACGAAGGGAGCTGCACACTGGCAGAGCCAATTTTTTGCATAGGAGCTGGGGACCAATGGAGCCTTACGATGATTCCATGCCGGAGATTCTTAAAAAGAACGGGATTTATACCCATCTTGTCAGCGATCACCAGCATTATTGGGAAGACGGAGGGGCAACCTACCACAACCGGTATTCCTCCTGGGAAATTTCCAGAGGACAGGAGGGGGATCTTTGGAAAGCGGATTTAGGATATAAGTTTGATAAAAAGACGGTTTTTGTCCATAAACAGGATATGCTGTCCTATCCGCCGTATCAGGCGATGCTTTCCCATGATGAAATTAACCGCCGGGTGATGGACAGTGAAGAAAAAACATCCCAGGCCGTCACATTTTCCAATGGCCTGGAATTTATAGAAACAAACCACAAAGAAGACAATTGGTTCCTTCAGATCGAAACCTTTGATCCTCACGAGCCTTTTTATACGCTTCCAAAGGATAAAGAATTATATCCTCACCATTTTGCCGGGGATGTGGATATGGATTCCGATTGGCCGCCTTATACACCTGTCGCTGAGGACGAAGATACAGTTTGGCATGTACGCTATAATTACGCGGCTCTTGTATCTAAGTGCGACCGGTATTTGGGCAAGGTACTGGACCTTATGGATAAGTATGATATGTGGAAGGATACAATGCTGATTGTCAATACGGACCATGGCTTTTTGCTTGGCGAGCATGGCTGGTGGGGAAAGACGGCTATGCCGATTTATCAGGAAATTGCTCATACGCCATTGTTTATTTATGATCCGAGACGTAAAGAAGCGGTAAATGTCCAGAGAAATTCTATTGTACAGACGGTTGACCTGGCGCCTACGCTGCTGGAGTTTTTCGGGCAGGATATTCCAAAGGATATGGAAGGCCGGCCATTAGGCCAGGTGATGGACGATGACATGCCGATACGAAAATACGCGGTATTCGGCTATCACGGAAGCCAGATCGATGTGACCGACGGGCGCTATGTCTATATGTATTCCGCCAAGAACCCGGAAATGCCCGTTTATGAATATACATTGATGCCGACGCATATGCGTCAGATGTTTACTCCGGAAGAACTTGGCGATATTCAGCTTGCCGGCCCATTTTCTTTTACAAAAGGCTGCAAGGTAATGAAAATTGAAGCAAAAAACAGAATGGGAGATACGACTTCCTTTGGAAGCGCGCTCTACGATTTGGAAAAGGACCCGTCGCAAAATACAGTGATCAATGATCCCAAGGTGGAAGAACGGATGAAAGGCTGCATTTTAGAGTTTATGAAAAATAACGAATATCCGGCAGAGCTTTATGAAAGGCTGGGGATCAATGAATGAAAAGGCCTAATATTGTTATTTTAAATCCGGATCAAATGCGGGCAGACAGTATGCATCATCTTGGCAATGACGCTTCGGTGACGCCTGTCCTGGATCGTCTGGCCACGGAGGGGATTTCCTTTTCCCGGGCCTTTTGCCAGAACCCGGTCTGTACGCCGTCCAGATGCAGTTTTATGAGCGGCTGGTACCCCCATGTTGCCGGACATCGGACAATGACCCATATGATGCATCCGTGGGAGCCGGTGCTTTTGAAGGAGTTAAAGGATTCGGGCTATCATGTCTGGATGAATCAGCGCAATGATTTGCTGCCGGCACAAAATGAGGATTATTATAAACCATACTGCAGCACCTATTTTCGCCTGACCCAAAAGCCTGACCGGGGCGAAAAGCCTGGCTGGAGGGGCTGCGAAGGCGGTAAAAATTATTACTCTTTCTATAAAGGCGAAATTTCGCCGGGGAGAGATATTGACACGATATGGACGGAGGGAGCGGTAGATTTTATTAAAGATTATAATGCCGATGAACCGTTTTGTATATTTTTGCCTTGGATGAATCCCCACCCAGAATATCAGGTGAGCGAACCTTATTTTAGTAAAATTGACCGGAAGAAGCTTAAAAAGAGAATTTTGCCTCCAAAGGATTTTGAGGGAAAGCCCAGGATGGAAAAGGAACTGTCAAAATTACAGGGGATGCAGGGATTTACCGAACAGGAATATGATGAGCTGAGAGCTGTCTATCTTGGCATGTGCAGCAAGGTTGATGATATGGCCGGACAGATTATCAAAGCTTTAAAGGAAAAAGGGGTTTATGAAAATACAGCGATTTTCTTTTTGAGCGATCACGGCGACTACACCGGGGATTACAGCCTGGTAGAAAAGGTGCAGAACTGCTTTGAAGACTGTCTGACCAATGTACCTCTGATTGTGAAGCTGCCAAAGGCCTTTCAAAAACGTACCGGCATCTGCGATGAGCTGGCAGAGCTTATTGACTTTTACGCTACGGCTGCGGACATTGCCGGGCTAAAGCCCGGGCATACCCATTTTGGGAAATCTCTTGTTCCTTATATTAAAGGGGAAGAAACAAAGCTCCGGTTTGAGGTTTTTTGCGAAGGGGGATTTAGAAAAGGAGAGGAGCACTGCAAGGAACGAGGAGGGGCTAAAGAGCTTCAAAAGGAGAGCCTTTATTATCCAAGACAATTTTTACAGGCTTCTGATGAAATGTATAATGGCAAGGCGATTATGTGCCGGACAAAGGATTATAAATATGTGAGGCGGCTGTATGAGGAGGATGAATTTTATGATTTAAAAAAAGATCCCTGCGAGCTGCATAACGAGATTCATAATCCACAGTATGTCAACGAAATTTGTGACCTTAAAGAGCGGCTTCTGAATCATTATATGGATACGGCAGATGTTGTTCCTTTTGAAAAGGATGCCCGGTTTTCTAAGGATTTTATGCTCATATAGAAGCAGAGAGGAGAAGGAAATAATGAATAATACGTATCAAAAAGCCAAATTCGCAGATGTATTCAAATATTCATTCGGGGGCTTAGGGTCAAATCTGGGTTTTTTACTGGCAACATCTTACCTGACTTTTTTCTATACAGATATTTTTGGAATTGATTCCATGACTGTGGCAGGGCTAATGCTTGTCGCCCGGCTCATTGACGCAGTTACAGATCCAATGATGGGGATGTTGGGGGATAATACAAAAACACGTATGGGAAAATATAGGCCGTGGATTATTTTTGGCGCACCGGTGTTAGGGCTGTTAATTTTCCTTTTATTTACTTCGCCGGATTTAAGCGCGACAATGAAGGTTGTCTATGCTTATGTTATTTATATCGGCTATTCTCTGGCATCGACGGTTGTCAATATTCCGTATCACGCCCTGACTCCGGTGATTTCAAAGGATCCGCAGCAGCGCACAGTGATTGTCGCATGGAAACAGGGAATGGGTACAGTGGCACAGCTCATTATTACAATTCTTGCACTGCCAATGGTTGAATGGTTTGGCGGAGGGGAGCAGGGCTGGGCGATTTACGGCGCTTTCGTTGGCGTACTTTTGACCATTTCTTTTTGGATCTGTGCATGGGGCGGCAAAAAATATGACAAAGTCGATATGGCAGCCCCGAAGGAAAAATTTAATTTAAAAAATACAATGAAGTTACTTGTTGGCAATAAGCCGATGATTATGCTGATGATTGCTTTCGGCACGGATGTTCTTGCCAACGCAAGCTGCAGTGCAGTAAATGTTTATTATTTTAAATATGTTCTTGGGCGGGAAGATCTTGTATCTGTTGTCGCCACGGCTCTGCTTGTCGGGGGAATTGCCGCTCTGCCATGTATGCCTGTATTGTCCAAATTATTCGGAAAGAAAAGGCTGTACTGGATTGGAAGCTTTTTGTCGATTCTGCCCCTGGCTGTGATGTGGCTTAGGCCGACTGCCCCGGTAATGATTCTTATGACAATGATGAGTGCTTTTGGTTTTATTTCTAAAATTCCAAGCAACCTTGGTTGGGCAATGCTTCCTGAATGTGTGGACTATGCGGAATGGAAATATGGCCAAAGAGGCGACGGTCTTCTTTCTTCATCATTAACGTTTATTAATAAATTCGGTATGGCCATTGGCGGCGCTATTGCAAGCTTTATGCTTGGGCTTGTCGGCTTTGTAGCAAATCAGGATCAGTCTCCTGCGGTTATTAATATGATCGTCTTTTTGAGGTTTGGCATGCCGATTCTTGGTTATGTGGCATCCTTGATTTCTATGTGGTTTTATGAAATTACAAGTGAAAAATATGCTCAAATTCGCAAAGATCTTGATGGACGTCATAAAAAATAAAAGATCAATTCATCGCGTCTAAGGAACCGCCCGCCCTGCCAATCGGATAGGAGAAGAGAATCTTTCCCTATCCGATTGGCAGGGCGGGCGGTCTCGTAACATTTGACTGTTGGTATTGCCATGGAGCTTTAAAGAATTGCCGGAGCGATTTCAAATTATGAAGTTGTTGCCCCCTATAATTTGTGCTACACTAAATTTTAGATGCCAGGGTGAAAAGGCCAATTTTAGAGAGTTTTTATGGGGGAGTTTATAATGATACATTTGGAGTTTGACACTTCGCGGGCCAGAGAAGTCCATTCTCACAAAAATTATGAAATCATTTTTGTTGTGGACGGAAGCTGCACTGTTGTCTTAGACGATATGCTTGTGCGGCTTTGTTCCGGGGAATTTACGATAGTTAATTCCTGGCAGAAGCATGGTTATAATTTAGGGGGGGGTAAAAACCTGATTGGCAGGTTTCATATCCCTTACAACCATATTGCCGATGAAAATGACCATAATAAAAATGTGATATTTGTTTTGAATTGTGAAAATGGAAAAAAGACTGAGGCCATGGAAAAGGCCAGGGATATTTTATCAAAAATATTTGCGCTGTCCTGCCGGGGGGATAATGATTGCGGGATAGAAAGCCAGAAATTATATTATAAGTTTTTGGAAATACTATTTGACAATTTTGTTTCTATTGAAAAGGAAAAGGGCACTCCGGCTATGGATGCGGAGGCAGACCGCAGGATTTGCGAGATTATGGAGTATGTGAATCATCATTATAATAAAAATATTAGTCTTAATGACTTGGCTTGCCGGCTGTTTCTTTCAAGTGCCTATTTGTCGAAATATATTAAACAGCAGCTTGGTGTTAATTTTGTTGAACTTCTTGCTAAGACGCGGCTTTCCCATGCCGCGGATATTTTAGCTCATTCGGATGAAAATATTGCTCAGATTGCTTTGGATGTGGGGTTTTCAAACCTTGCTTCCTTTAACCGGAGCTTTAAGGACAAATATAAAATAACGCCGTCAGCATACCGGAGAAGTTACAGGGATCAGGGGCTTTCCAAAAGTACCGCCAAGACCTCAGAAAAAGCAAAGAATAAAGATATAAAGGAGTTGGCCGGCGAGAAGGCAGAAGAGACGGCAGCGGATTGCAAAAGGAGCACAGAGGGGGCGGCTGCGGATGAAAACAGCAGGGTGATCTATGAAGAAATTTTTGTAGAGAATAGCAAAAACGCCGGGGTTTTATCTTATTCCAGGCCGTGGAACCGAACGATTAATATTGGGGCGGCCCAGGAACTGCTTCATTCGGATGTTCAGGCCCATGTGCTGGAATTAAAAAAAGGACTTCATTTCCGCTATGTCCGGTTTTGGGATATTTTTTCTTCTGACATGTATCTGGATGAGCATAAGCCTGGACAAATTTACAATTTCAGCCGTATGGACCGGATATTGGATTTTCTTGTGGAAAATCAGCTTGTACCTCATATCGAGGTGTCCAATAAACCCAAAAAGCTGATGCGTGTGCTGCGTGATGACATGCTTGCCCCAAAGAAGGGCGATTCTCCCTTTAAAAGCCCGGAAATGATCCAGTATTTCTTTTCCGCCTTGATGCGGCATTTGATACGCAGATATGGCGCGGAGGTATTAGATAAATGGGTATTTGAGTTCTGGATGGAAGAGGATGATGAGCGGACCTGTGAGCAGTGGCGCTGCTATGATCCAGAGATGATAGGGAAATATTTGGATAATTTTTCAACTTTAGCCAAAACAGTGCGCTGGTTCGGAACAAATTTAAAGGTTGGGGGCGGGGGCTTTTCGCTGCGTTACGGCAAGGAGTGGTTTGAATATATTATCCGGTCGTGGTCGGCCCGGGAACAAAAACCAAGCTTTGTTTCTATGTACATTTATCCATATGAGCGTGAGGGAAATGAAGTATGCTTGAATAACCGTGTGCTGCGCCCGGATTACATGCGTTCTTGCCTGGAATTTGCCGCAAAGGTTATTGAGCGGGAAAAGCTTTTAACGCGCCTTGTGGTGACAGAGTGGAATTTTACTGTATTTAACCGGAATTTGATGAATGACAGTGTTTATAAGGGCGCCTGGATGGTAAAGAATCTATTTGATTGTATGAATCTCGCAAATGTTCTTGCTTATTGGACAGGCTCAGATCTTTATGCGGAATGTAATGACCAGGCGGCTTTTACCAGCGGCAACGTGGGGCTGCTCACTAAGGACGGCGTTAAAAAGCCAGTTTGGTATGCAATTGAATTTATGAATTGTCTGGAACGTTTTATATGTAAAAAGACAGAGAATGTTATTGTTACCCGTGGGAAATATAAAAATTTTAAAATTGTATGCCACAATTTTAAACCGGTGAATTACAAATATTATATGAAGCCCGAGGATGATATTTCATTGGAGGATATGGAGCTGTTTTTTGATGACCGCCGGCTTCTGCGGATTTACTTTGAATTGCCGGCGCTTCCCGAGGACATATACCGGATTAAGTTTTTAAGAATTAATAAAAGCTGTGGAAGCGTTCTTGATGAATGGATTGCTATGTCCGGCCCGGAATATATGGATGGGGACGATATTGATTATCTTAAAAAACGGTGTGTGCCTCAGCTTACAGTCCGCACTTATAAAGAAAAAAACGGGAAAATTGCTTTTACGACAATGTTAGAGCCAAACGAAATCCAGTTGATTCTTGCAGATTGTCAGGGGCGGGTTTTGGAATAACCACCCATAAGGCAAACTTTTACGTTCTAAGGCTTTTTATGGGAACTTCGGTATGCGCTTGGGCTTATGCCATAGTATTTATGAAATACCTTGGAAAAATACAGGCTGTTGTCAAAACCAGCGGAACCGGCGATTGTTATAATTGGCAGGTCTGTATTTTTGAGCAGGCGTGAGGCCTGGCCGAGACGGAATTTCGTCAAGTAATCTTTGGGGGATAAGCCGGTGTGCTTTAAAAATGTCCGGTAAAGCTGGCTTCGGCTGATCCCGGTGTAAGAAGCAATGTCTTCCACAGAAATAGGATAAGCAAAGTGGCCGTGAATATATTCCACCGCTTTTTGTACATAATGGCCGCCGTCGCGCTCGCCCTTTTGCTCCGGCATATTTTTGATAAGAAGGGCGAGGGCGCCGTAGAGCTTTCCTGTCATTTCCACAGTGTGATAAAAGCCGGCGCCTCTGCTCTCATAAATAGCGCCAAGGCATTGTTTAAAAGCCAATCCCTGGGGAAAATGAAAAATTACCGGTTTTTTTCGGGTAAGCCCGGCTGCGGAAAGAATGGTCAGGGCGTCGCTGCCGTTAAAGCCCGCCCAGCAGTATTCCCAGGGGTCAGTGCTATGGGCATAATAGGTGATCGGAACACCGGGAAACGCGGCAAAAATATCCCCTGCTTTAAGCTCGTACCGTTTCTGATCGATTTCATAATAGCCTTTTCCTGAGATAATATAATGAATAAGATAGTGGTCGCGTATACCTGGCCCCCATTGATACAGGGGTGTACATTTTTGGCGCCCTGTATTATACACCGACAATGCAACAATTGTTTTGTCGGTATTTTTATAGGAATCTTTAAATGGAATATTCGACGGTTTTGCGATCTTCATCCTTGCTATTTCCCTTCAATCTATTTACAGTAGTGGTGTCAGGCAGCCTTATT
>JAGZDD010000123.1 GCA_018369015.1 Clostridiales bacterium
TTTAGCAAACAAATATAGATAAATATTTTTATAATGAAAAAGCTGGCTGCGGTCCGAAAGCGTATCTAACACGCCTGCGTCTACTTTTTCATTGGTCCACTTACACTCGCCAAAAAGCGCTGTGTTTTTATCCTGCTCTCCCATAATATCAATTTCTGCCTGGCTGCGGGCAATGGGATCATTTCCCCACCAACGGCCAAGCTCCTGAAAATCTACCGGGGATTTCCCTTCTAACAATAATTTCCAAAGATACTGCTGACATATTTCCTCAAATACCTTGCCCATATAACCGGATAGATACGGCTCAATTCTTTGATAGGCCAGTTCATCTGCCCCCCGGGCAATAATCGAGCGGTTTTCAGGCACAAAACGGTACCAGAACCGGAACATGTTATCGTCAATAGAGTAAATCGATTTCCGGGATTCTTTTTCCCCATAAGGCGTTTCCCGCCGGACAAGCCCCAGCGCAATTAAATTTTTCAAATAAGCGGAGCAAATGCTCGTATCTTCACCAACCTTTGAGGCAATTTCTGCCATCCGCGAAGCCCCGCCGGCAACAGCCGTAATAATTGCGTTATAAAGCGCCGGTTCCCGGACTTCCTGCTTCAACAAATTTTCAGGTTCCTCAAACAGAAATGAGGTGGGATTTAAGAATGTATTTTTTATATTATCCTCAACGCTCAGATGATCATTCATCTGCAATAAATACTGAGGCGTGCCTCCCACAATGCCGTAAATCAATGCTCTGTCCTCTGGCGCGAAGTTTTTAAGGTAACGGCAAACATCAAAAAAATCAAAAGGCATAATCTTCATTTGCGCTGTACGTCTGCCATAAAGAGGGGCCTTGTAGGCCAACACATGATCCTCCATGTAGGACATGGATGAGCCGCAAAGAATCAACATCAGCTTCGACCTATCCTTGTATTTGTCGATCAGCATTTGTAAGGTTGACGCCAGGCTTCCCGACGCGCGCGCCACATACGGGTATTCATCAATCGCCAAAATCAGCCGCTCACTTTCTGCCAGTTTAAATACATACTCCAAAGCGGCCTGAAAAGAGGAAAAAAATGTATCTGCCAAAATCCCGGAACTATATTCCAGAATACTTCTGCTGAAATTCTCCAGGTTTTGTTTATCATTGCTTTCCACCCCCATAAAATAAATCGCTTTTTTATCTTTTATGAAATGATCAATTAACGCCGTTTTTCCAACGCGCCGCCGCCCATAAATCACCGCAAATTCAAATTTACCGGAAACATATAAGCGGTTTAAAGAATTTAATTCGCGCTCTCTGCCAATAAACATGCTTTTACCTCCATTCCATAAATTTTTAATGAGTTACTGCCCACAGATACCCGATAAACAGCAGCTTTAACGATTCTATTTATAATATTACCATGTCGTTCTATTTCAGTCAAATACAATTTACTAAAGTATATATTACTAATTTTTATTTTAGTAATATATACTTTAGTAAGTTATATTTTAGTAAATTCTATCTTAGTAAGTTGTACTTTATGAAAGCTGATCGGCTGCCGGAAATCAAATAGCCCGCGGCAGGCATTGGACCAGCTGGCACTCGCGGCAGCCGCCAGGAGCAAGCAGGCCTGACTTTGGCTTTTTTCCCACGGGAATAAAATAACCCTGTACGGCTGTAACACCTGTACAGGGTATACTTTATTACTATTCACAGCCAGCCGTAAACAGTAACTATACTTTCATTATTCACCTGTTTTTATTCCTTCACACCACCCAGAGCAATTCCGGCGACAAACGCCTTCTGGAAAAACGGATAGAGAACCATTACCGGAAGTACGCCAATGACAGCCATGGCCATTCGGATCGAATTGCCGGGCATTTTTGCCAGCGCCTCTCCCACGCCCGAATTGCCCGACAGGCTGGAAAGGTTATTAATATTATCAATAATGCTCTTTAAAAATTGCTGCAAAGAATATAAATGGGTATCATTCACATAATATAAACCGTTCGTCCAGTCGTTCCAGTAGCCCAGGCCCACCATTAAGCCAATGGTTGCCAGAATGGGCAGCGACAGCGGCAGGACAATATGAAAATAAATATACAATTCTCCCGCGCCGTCAATTTTGGCTGCTTCCACAAGCGCCGGATGTATATTGGCCTTAAAGTTATTTTTATATAAAAGAATATAAAAACCATTAAACACAAGCGTCGGAAAAATCAGGCCGAAAATTGTATTTTTCACATGAAATACTGAGGTCCACATCAAATAGCTCGGAACAATACCGCCGTTAAACAGCATTGTAAAAAATACCATAAAGCTCAGTACCTTCGCGCGCTTGTAATCTGACCGCGACAAGGTCCACGCCAGCATAGGCCCTATTAAAAGGCTTAAGCCAGTGCCAATGATCGTCACCGCAAAGGTTACGCCGTAAGCCCTGAATATTTTTATCCCATTAGAGCTGAATAAATACTCGTAAGCATAGGCGGAAAATTTTCTTGGTATAAAACTATAGCCCTGGGTCAGCAGTGTCGATTCCTCGGTAAATGAGGAGGACACTAACAAAATAAACGGCAGTATTGCCATTGCGGCAAATACGGTTAAAATTACAATAATGATCCCCTGGTATCTTTTATCACTGACGCTTTTTACACTTGAATCCATACGTTCATCTCCCATCTAAAACACAGTTTATCCTTCGCCGCGTGGCTTCACCGCAAATGAAAGCCCGATGGCTCCTCCCATCCGGTCAAGCCAGCCTGCCCGTCTGTGCGTCCACTTGCCGGGGCTTTCATCGTCAATTAAAACAGCGCATTTTCCCTGTCCATTTTACGGACCACAAGATTGACGCCAAATACCAGGGCAAAGCCAACTACCGCCTGGTAGGTGCTTCCTGCCGAAGCAATGGATACGTTATTTAATACCATAAGGCTGCGGTACACATAAGTATCAACGGTATTTGTCACATCGTACAGCGCGCCGGAATCCAGCGGCACCTGATAAAACAGGCCGAAATCGGAGTAAAAGATTCTTCCTACCTGCAAAAGCATCAGGGTAATAATTGTTGAGCGCAGCATTGGCAATGTCACAAACCATATCTGCTGCCATTTTGTAGCGCCGTCTACCTTTGCGGCTTCATAAAGCCTGCGGTCGATCCCTACAATCGCTGACAGGAAAATAATCGAGTTATAGCCAACCTGCTTCCAGACATAAATAAATACAAGAATAAAAGGCCAGTATTTGGGTTCCTGGTAAAAGTTAATCGGTTCATCAAGCATATTATTAATCAGGCCTGTTTCATTTCCAAGAAGGGCGAAAACGATATAGGCGACGATAACCATGGAAATAAGCTGAGGCAAAAGGATGCTTGTCTGAAAAAATTTCTGGAGCGTCTTTTTATACAGATCCGATAAACATATACCTACAAGAACGCCTACGATAATTCCCAGGGCAATGAAAACAGCGTTATACAGCAATGTATTCCGGGTAATGATAAAGGCGTCGCTGTCAAAAATGCTTCCCCTGTGGGAAAACAGCATTTTAAAATTGTCAAAGCCAACCCATGGGCTGTCAAAAATACCAAGGCTATAATCTACTTTTTTAAAGGCAATCGTAATTCCAAGCATCGGAATGTAACGGTCAATAATAAAATATAACATTCCCGGAAGCGCCATAAAGTCCAGGGTACACAAAATTTTCAGCGACCACAGGCTGTACAGGCTTGCAAGAAGAATTAAGACAAGCAAAAGCATTGCAATAATACAGCCATAGCCAACGCCAGGATTTTTTGCTCTCTTGAAGATATTGGAAACATCCATCGCAAATTTAAAATTGCATATAAGATTTACAAGAGCGCCAAGGGCAATCAGCCTAAAGCCGATCCGGGCTTTAATGACCGGGAACAGCCAGCTTGTGACAAAAATCACCAGCATTGCCGCCAATGAAATGACAAAAAATATATCCGGTTCAATCACAATCTTTCCGCCGTAAACCGTCTTTCCAAAAATAAAATCCAGCCCATTGACTGTGTAAACGCCGCCGTTATAGCTATACTGAGCAAATGGGTTTGCATACATTACTGCTGCAATTACTGTCAGCACTATAAATTCCCAGCGTATTCTATTTGAAGCTTTGGGCCGCGCCGGCAGCGCTTTTTTCTCTCGTTTACTCATGTTCATCCTCCCCATCCTAGGTACGCGCCCCTAGCCTTCGATCAGCCGCTTTAACATCTCGTGATGGCGCCTTACCTGCTCTGTTTCATCCGGCAGAAATTCATAGCCCCGGTCCTGCTGGTCTCTCTGTCCTTCGTATTCCGAATCGATATAGCCGTCATAGCCGCACTCTTTTAAAACCTTTATAGGATTTTCATAATCAATACAAAGCTCCTCATAGCAGCCCGGGCGCCCCGGTATTTCTGTCATATCGTAAAACTTTCCGTGGATACTCACAATATAAGGGATAATTTCCCGAAGATCCTCAGGTTTTGATATTGGCTCATGGATCGCCAGGCGTTCCATAGAGGTTACGCTCATCTCGCCGTCCGGATATTTTTCCCGGGCCAGCTCAACCAGCTCATCGAAGGTGTACTTTTGACAATTTTCTACAATAAAATCGACTTCCTCAGCATATTTTGCGTTCCTTCGTTCATAGTCAATCGTTACCTGTGACGCCCGGCGCTGGAAAATACCGAAGTCCGGCACAAGGCCGATATAAGGGCAGCCCGTTTTTTCTCTTAAATCAATAATTTGCTGCACGAGTCTGAAATCCCGGACCGCGGACATACCGTATTTACTTTTCTTCTGTGTCCGCTGCTTAATCGGAATAGGAAAATGAATTTCCTTGCCAATTCGGACATTGGCCTTTTCTGCCGTTTCAAGAGCCATTTCAATAACATCGATCGGAACGCTGCTCAATGTCCGCACATTTTCAAAACCCAGCTTTGAGGCAATGATAATATCATTTTTCAAACGCTCGGCGGCTTCTCTGTGATTCATTACATGATCCCGGAACTGATGAACGTCAAGAAATACATCGGCAGTAACAGCTTTCATATTGTATCTTGCCATTGTATTGTTCCAGTCAAAAATAAACTGTTCTGAGGGAAATGGATAGCCCGGCACAATGGAATCCATAATGATTTCTATGCCGTCCGTTCCAAGCTGGTCATGCACTCTGGCAATCATTGCTTTCCAGTCCATTTTTCCGAAAAACTGCTCCTGCTGATAGCTGTATAAAGAAACACCGCGCTTAATCATTATCCGCACCTCCCATATGTTTAAGGCTAACGTTTTGCGTTCCCGAAGAGTCCTCATTCAAGTCCAGTTCATAAGTGAAAATAAAGGATGACTTTCCGCTCCCCACACCGTCGCCCGGAACCGGAGGGTTTTTTACCCATTCCTCATCCCACGGGGCATAGCCGTACTGCATAAGTATGGACTGCTGTAAACGGATTTCGTGCCTGCCCGGCGCAAGACCTCCGTCCTTTTTGACATGGACAATGGCTTCTGTGGCATAATCCCAATGCTCCCACACACATTTTTTTATTTCCTCAAAGGATCTCTCTCCTTTGCCATTCACCTCAAAGGTCTGGACACCCCTCCCATACTGAACGCCGTCACATTCAATATAGTAACCGTTATGTAAAGAGAGAAAGCATCCTCTGTAATCTGCAATTTTTAAAGCAAAGGAAAAGCCGATTGGCTTTCCCTTTTCGTAATCATTTTTTAAGCTGTCTTTTCTTATTAAGAAATTATCAAACATTTTTGTACACGCCTTTCTGATTTTCAAACACTTTGGCCGCTGTGTGCAGGCGCGGCTTTTATTTGCCGTTTGCGGCCAGCCATTCGTCAAGCTGGGCCTGATATGCGGCCACAAGCTCATCAATACCGTTTGCCGTTAATTCATCCAAAAATTCCTGATAATAAGTGTCAAAGTCCTGTGTCGTAGAACCGGAAAGAACTGTTGTCTTATATTTTTCAAAAACATTAATGCAGGCTGTAAGCGTTGACTCAAGCCCCGTGTTGTCAACGTTAAAGCCCAGGTACGGCGAAACCTCGGCGGCTTCGTTGGCTTCCTTCTGGATCTCGCGGACATTCGGCTCATTTCCGGCCCATGGCGTAATGTTTAAACGGTTTCCGTATAAAAAGTCAGCAATATGGTACTGTACAGTTTCAGCTGTAACTCCCTCCGGGTAGTCGGCAAGCCCATCCTCGTTAATCACATAATCCCTGCCCTCAATACCCCAGGAAAGCAAGTCGCCAAGGCCGCTGTCCGCTGTATATAAAAGATTCAGGAATTTAATTGCGGCTTCCGGCTCTAATGCCGTTACAGGCACACAGAACCCAAACTTTGTCAGGTTTCCGGTCGTAATCATGGACGCGCTTTCATCCACTGGATTTAAAACGATCATGTCATATCCTGTTGTCGCAATAGACGTCTGCTCGCCGCCAACCTCTGTCGTTGTCATCATACCGCAGCCTACGCCATTTTTCAGAAGGGTCGCGCCAAAATCCTGTGACATGGCCGCGTCCTTATAAACGAGCCCTTCCTGGTACCAATCGTATGTCCGGCGCAAAACTTCCTTAACATCTTCATCAAAATACATACATTCAACTTTTCCGGTTTCTTTATTTGCCATAAACATATTGGAGGAATCCCCCAGATTATCATAAACATAGCCATCTGAGAAATTTTCACCGGAACAAAGGGCCGGATTGGCCATAAGAACGCTTCCGTTCACATCCGCATTAACAAGCCCGAGGCCGGACTGGTCACTGATGGCTTTTATAGCATCCTTAACCTCCGTCCACGTTGCGGCATTTTCCAAATCCTGCGTCACACCGGCAGCGTCCGCCAAATCCCTGCGGACAAGGAGCATTGCTTTAAAGGTCAGCGGGCCATAATTTCCAACGCCGTAAACCCGTCCATCCTTTGAGGTTGCGGCAAGAAGCTCGTCGCCTAAAGTATTTTTAATTTCCGGCCCGTATTCGTCAAGATAGTCTGTAATGTCCATAATCTGGTTCTGAGCCATTAATGTATTGTAGGTCGTACTTGGATTTGGCGTAAACATCATCAAATCCATTTTTTCACTTCCGGTAATCATCATCGGCACCTGGGTTTCATATTTCGCCGAGTCAATCCACATAAGATCTACAGCCACATTGATACGGCTCTGGGTAATTTCATTCACAGCCTCCTCCACAGCGGCGGAAGCGGATTCGTCCACAGTTCCCAGAGTTCTTAAAACAACCGTAATTTCCGTCATTTCACCGCTGCCGGCGGCAGCATTTCCCTCATTGCCAGAGCTGTCCTGGCCGCCTTCTTCCCCGCCGCCTGACGCCTCCTGTCCATTCTGGGATTGCCCGGAAGGCTGCGCCTCACTCTCAGGATTGCCTCCGCAGCCTGCCAGCAAGCTGGCGGCCATAGCTCCTGTCAGCAGCATTGATAATAATTTTTTACACTTCATAAATACTTCCTCCTCATAAGTTTCATGCGGCGGAACGCGCCGCTTAAAATTGATAACTATTCAGCCGCAATAGCGGCGGTGAGCAGCGTTAGCTGCGTGAATCCGAGATGCATGGCTGAATCGCTGCTAAAATTGATATGACCTATGTCTATTTCTCAGGCAGGGCAAACAGCCGCTGTGCATTTTTATAACAAATTTTCTCCAGCTCTTCTTTTGTCAGCCGGCACGCTTCAAGCTGGCAAACAGCGGATTCTGTCGGGAAATGGGGATAATCGGTTCCAAACAGTATTTTGTCAATTCCCAGGGCTTCTATAGCGCACGCCATTGTTTCCGGCTGGAAACCGCCGCTGGTGGCAATATACAAATTCCGCTTTAAATAATAGGACGGCGGATTTGTAATTTTCCCCTGTTCCCATAGTCTGCGGCACTCGTAGCCCTCGTCAATGCGTTTCAGGCAGTAGGGAATCGTTTCCCCCATATGGCCAATAATCACCTTAAGCCGTGGATGGCGCTCGAATACGCCGTTAAAAACCATGCGAAGGATAATTGTTCCTGTCACAAAGCCCCAGTGCCATGTATTCCCCAAAAGCTCCTCACACCCTTTAAAAGCCTTAATCTGGTCAGCCTCCGGGCTTCTCGGATGAATATATAGGGGTACATCCAGTTCCTCCAGCTTATCCCACAGTACATCGTAGCAAGGATCATCATAATAAGGATAATCGCCAAGTCCGGTCTGGCCATGAATAAACGCGCCCACAAATTTTTTTTCGCTGACACAGCGCCCGGCCTCCCGTGCCGCAGCTTTTGGATCCTGCATTGGCAAAAGGGCCAGCCCCCTGAAACGCTTTGGCGCCTGGGCCACAAAATCCCCTGTCATATCGTTAATTTTTTCGGCCATTTCTACGGCCCTGCCGGCATCATGCAAATACTGCACGGCCTGGGCATTTGGTGAAACAATCTGGATGTCAATGCCAAATTTGTCCATTGTCGGTATGCGGTGCTTTGCCACAGGGGCGTCAAATAGTTCCTTTAAATAATTAGCCCGCGTTTCATCCGCAGTCACAGGGAAAGGATTACCCTCCATGGCTTCCCTGTCAAATTGCCGGAACACCTCATTTTCAAAATGTTCCTCTACAGCAATTTTTCTCATACATTTCCCTCCATATTCATCACATTGCTTTCTTTAACAATTATTTTTATTAAATATTAGTATATTTTCACCAACTAATCCATAATACATCTCTGATGTAACTCACCACTTTCAGACAAAACTTATCAAAAATTGACAAGTTTTAAAAAGCTGTTATAATAAATGTAGCGCAAATGCGCATATTCCTTATGGCACTGCATTGCCGCTTATACCCTGAATATTGATTAAAATTCAACTGAGCATAATGAAGGGATAAACGAACGATATGGAGGTTAAAAATGACAATTTTACACGATCTGATCTCACTGTACAATTCGCTTTCTGTTGACCGGGCATTTCACAGTGTCATTGCTATTATTTTACAAAATCTGGCAAAAATTCCCGGATTGTCTTTAGAAGAAACGGCAGAACTGTGCAATACGTCGATTATTACGCTGAACCGTCTGTTAAAGCAAATTAACTGCCCTTCCTTCCGCGCATTTAAACAGCAGATTTCTGAGGTCGTCAACGGTTACAGCAAATATAACCGCTGCTGTCCGTACAGCCAGGAGTCTACAGGCAGCATAATTTCCCCGTCTGATAGTAAATCAGTTCTGCCAGGTATTTATAACTACTTTTCACATTTTCAGGATACTTTTGAAGACTTAAAACAAAGAATTGATCTCAGACAACTTGAAAAGGCGGCCGATATTCTCCACCAGGCCAGTGATATACATACGTACGGCCCCTACGCCGCCAGCCACGCCAAGCAGCAGCTCCAGGTAGATCTCATGTTTTCCGGGAAGCGGGTCATCTGTTACTGCAACGCGGCGGATGAGGCCAAGGACGCCCTGACAATTACCCCCCCCCGGTCTGCGGTAATTGCCCAGGTCATTGCTTCCTATAAAAATTATTCCGAACATCTCCCGGTTGTTAAAGGAATACTTGCCCGAAAAATCCCTACAATTATTATTACCTCCACAACAACGCCAAACAATTTTGGTGAAGCCGGCTGTATTCTTTCGTTTTGCGGAACAGATACCGCTATGGACAATTACTTTATCGATATGATTTATAATTTACTGTGCATTGCGCACCGGACAAAATATATTGATTAAAAATTCCCCGATACTTGCATCAGATGAATAGCGATGCAGAATCGGGGGATTTTAACTGCAAATTTAAAAAGACCTGTTTCATTCGTTTTTTTTCTAATGTATTCAGATATTTGCCCTCCCGGATTCGCCGCAAATGCAGCTTTTGTGCTGCTAATACTGCTAAATTCTTTATGATGGCATACCTTCCATAGGGCGAAAAATAAAAATGCTTCAGGTGCCAAGAGAGTATCTTTTGGCACCTGAAGCTATGGTGGAGCCGCGCGCAGCGCGGCATGCGTGTTTACTTTGTATTCTTTCTCTTTCTGCTGATAACAACGCCGGCCGCTGCAATAATCACGATTGCTGCCATTGTAGCACCGCCGATGACCAGAGGAAGGTTTACGGATGAACCGCTGTCGTTTGTATTGTCTGGCAGAGCGGCCAGAGGTGTTGTCTCGTCATCTATCGTTACGGTATCGCCAGCATTTGCGGCGTCGCCGGAGCCATTGGCAGCATTGGCGCTGTCAGCGCCAGCCCCGTCGCCGGAACCATTGGCAGCCTCATCCCCTGCGTCGCCGCCAGAAGCGCCAGGATCGGAGGCTAACGGGGTGTCCTCGTCGTCGAGGGTCACTGTGTCGCCATCGTCTTCTGTATTGGCGTCAGGATTATCCGCTAAAGGCGTTCCTTCATCGTCAAGAGTCACGACATCTCCTGTCGTATCATTTGCAAGAACTGTCACACCTTCATCGGCAGGTTCGGTCCAAACCTCCTCGTCCACGTACACAATTTCCTCCACAGTTACCGGATTATCATAATAAACGGTTTCTTCACGGGTAACGACTGTATCAACGTTTTGGAGATCATTTACATCTCTGTAATAAACGGTATAGTTTCGCTGAGGTGAATAGTAGTCATGCTCTACCGCGCTTCCCTGGCCGGCAAGTACAACATATTCCGTATCGTCTACAGTGTAGGTTTCAGGAATATCAAGGGTATAGCTTTCACCCGCCGGAACTGTTACCTCCTCGGTATATAAAACAACATCGTCAGAAACGCTTCTAAAGGAAATATTCAATGTCTGTTCAGCGTCTACGACAGAGCCTTCTTCATTATAATAGATGTAAAGAATCCGGCTGGAAGTATCACTGTAATGACGCTCATAGGATGACACCATAGAGCTGTCAAGCAAATAATTGGCTCCGCCGGCCGTCACCTGTACATCCGGCGTATACGTCACGGTTTCATCGACGCCAACTTCGATGTAATCTTCTCCCAGAAGATTCCCGGTAACAGAATCTACAAGCTTAATATTCCAATAATAAGGAGATTCTTCATCAAATACGCTATAAGAAACATCATAGCTTCTTACTGAGCCGTCGGGAACATGGCTCACAACCGTATTATCTGTATGATAATATAATACGCTGCCGTCACTGCTTACTTCCAAAGAATCCGGAACTAAAAACTCTACCACATCATAAGCACCGTCATCGGCTGTAATCGCTTCATACTGATTTCCGATAACTGCTCCTGTAGCGCTGTCAATATAATTAATCTTTACAGTATAAGGATAAGCAACCTCCGGCGCATCTTCGACATATATAATATCATAGTCCAAAACAGGGCTGAAATAGTTTACCGTTACTTTGTCCGGGCCGCTCAATTTGGTATAATCGCGCCCGTCAACGGTAATATGGGGATCCACATTAAACGTAACATCCCCGCCGTAATATTCCAGCGTCAGGGTTTTCGTATCAAGCACATTCCCGCGGTCATCCACATAATACACATAGGCTTCCACCGGTTCTGGATCATAGGCGGTATAATTAAAGGTATATGTTCCCTGTCCATAGACGATCGGCACCTGATCAAAATCACTGCTCAGGTCATATTCAATTCCTCCGTCCTCAATCCACGTATCTGCTGTGAATACATAGGAATCATCAATTCCAACGTACCAGTGTTACTGACAAACTCGCCAATGACAGAAGTCAC
>JAGZDD010000124.1 GCA_018369015.1 Clostridiales bacterium
GTTCCGGTCGTTGCTGGACGCGTGGTCTACACTCCGTTCCGGTCGTTGCTGGACGCGTGCCACCGGCACGCAGCAACACCGGCACGCAGCAACACCGGCGCTTAGCAACGTGCTCATACTTTGGGGTTATCATATGTGCATACACAGGGTCAAGTAAACTTGCCCCTGTGCCTGCCCACTTGATAGCTTTCATAGAAAAATAGTTGCTTTTTCATAAAATATATCGGATAATATTTTGGTAAACAGTATGACGCCCTAGGGCGGCATCATTATAAATGAAAGGCGGAGGGCGATGGATTTATTAACAAACATTGTCGAACAGTTGATTAACGGTCTTCGTACCGGTAGTATTTACGCGCTGATTGCCCTTGGTTATACCATGGTTTATGGTATTGCAAAGATGATTAATTTTGCCCACGGGGATATTATTATGGTAGGTGCGTATTCTTTGTATGTCTTTTACGGAATCCTCGGGCTCGGGGCGCCGGTGGCAATTGTGCTGTCGATTGTCGTGTGCGCGGTGCTCGGCGTTGTTATCGAGAAAGTGGCATACAAGCCACTGCGCAATGCGCAGCCTTTGGCGGTGCTGATTACGGCTATTGGTGTCAGCTTCCTTTTGCAGAATTTAGCTCTGCTTATTTTTAAGGCAACGCCAATCCCATTCGGCTCAATCATTAAAGTACCTTCTGTAAAAATTGCCGGAATTACGATTTCGGGAATTACGATTGTAACGCTTGTCGTTACGACCGTTTCCATGATTGCGCTGACATTATTTATCAATAAAACAAAAGCAGGCCGGGCCATGCGGGCCGTTTCTGAGGACAAAGGGGCTGCTGAGCTTATGGGAATCAGCGTCAACCGGACAATTTCCATGACCTTTGCCATCGGTTCTGCCTTAGCGGCTGTGGCCGGACTTTTGTTCATCTGCCAGTACGAGTCGCTGCAGCCAACGCTTGGCGCCCTTCCCGGCATTAAAGCCTTTGTCGCTGCGGTTCTTGGCGGTATCGGCAGCGTTCCGGGGGCAATGCTTGGCGGTATTATTCTCGGAATCATTGAAAGTATTTCCAAAGCGTATATTTCCACGCAGTTAGCGGACGCCATTGTATTTAGCGTACTCGTTATTGTCCTTTTAGTGAAGCCGTCTGGCCTTCTTGGCAAAATCCGTATAGAGAAAGTGTAGGTGAGACAGATGAAAAATAAAAAGTATCAGAAATTATTGATAAATGTTATTATCGCTGTCGTTATCTATGCAGTCATTATGATGGCGATTCAATTTGGCTGGATTGGACGTCAGTATCTTTCCATGATCGTGCCGGTGTGCACGAATGTCATGCTGGCGGTATCGCTTTGCCTGATCGTCGGCTTCCTTGGCGAGCTGACCCTTGGACATGCGGCATTTATGTCCGTAGGCGCTTATTCCGGCGCTCTTGTCACATTAAATGCGCCGCTGCCGTCATGGCTGGCCCTGGGGCTTGGCCTTATTGTCGGCGGTATTGTGGCAGCCTTGGCCGGAGTCATTATCGGCGTGCCGGTGCTTCGCCTGAGGGGCGATTATCTGGCGATTGTCACCCTTGGCTTTGGCGAAATTATTAAATCGATTTTCAATACCCTGGGAATCACGGGAGGCGCCAGCGGGCTTACCGGCATACCAATGCTTACGACCTACCGGAACTTTACCCTTGTATTTATTTTGACGGTGATCGTTATTATTGTTGTGTCAAATCTTGTCAGGTCCAGGCAGGGGCGGGCCATCTGTGCCATCAGGGATAATTATATTGCCGCAGAGGCTGCCGGCATTAAGGTAAGTAAATATAAAGTCATGGCTTTTGTCATTTCCGCGTTTTTTGCCGGCGTTGCCGGTGTTGTTTACGCCCATAATATCAGTATTTTAAAGCCGGGTAATTTTGACTATAACCAGTCCATTGAATTTCTTGTTATGGTCGTTCTTGGCGGTATGGGAAATATTAAAGGCTCCATTATCGCGGCAATTATTTTGACGCTGCTTCCGGAAGTGCTGCGCGGCGTTGCAGATTACCGTATGCTTGTATACTCCATTGTGCTTATTGCGATGATGCTCTTTAACAATTCCAAATTTAAGGCAAAGCTTATTGCCCGCAAAAATATGCGCAAAACGGCAGAAGCTTCAAAGGAGGCGTAATTATGGCATTACTTGAAGTTCGTAATCTTGGAATCTCCTTTGGGGGGCTTCGGGCTGTGGACAGCCTGGATATGATGATTGAAAAAGGACAGCTCTATGGCTTGATCGGTCCTAACGGAGCCGGAAAGACGACGGTATTTAATCTGCTGACCGGAGTTTACAAGCCGACGGAGGGAATTATAAGGCTTGACGGAGAAAATATGGTCGGGAAAAAGACTGTAGATATTAATAAGGCGGGCATTGCCAGAACCTTTCAGAATATCCGTCTGTTTAAAAATATGAGTGTTAAGGATAATGTAAAGGTCGGCCTGCATAACCACCATAAATATCATTTATTTACGGGAATTTTAAGGCTCCCGGCGTACCGCAGGGTAGAAAAGGAAATGGACGCCCGCGCTATGGAGCTGCTTGAGGTTTTTGACCTGGACAAGGAAGCCGGGAACCTGGCTGCGAATTTGCCCTACGGCAAACAGCGCAAGTTAGAAATTGCAAGAGCGCTTGCGACAGATCCAAAGCTTTTGCTTTTGGATGAGCCGGCAGCCGGAATGAATCCTAATGAGACCGAGGAGCTCATGGAAACAATCCAGTTTGTGAGGAAAAAGTTTGAAATGACCATTCTTCTTATTGAACATGATATGAAGCTTGTTTCCGGTATTTGCGAGGCGCTGACCGTTTTGAATTTCGGAACAGTGCTTGCTTCGGGAAAGACAAGCGAGGTTCTTAACGATCCGCGGGTTGTTAAAGCATATCTTGGGGAATAGGAGGAATAGTTATGGCAATGCTTGAAATAAAAGATCTTGAAGTATATTATGGCGTGATCCAGGCAATTAAAGGCGTATCCTTTGAAGTCAATGAGGGAGAGGTCATTGCCCTCATTGGCGCTAACGGCGCCGGAAAGACAACGATCCTTCACACAATCACGGGCCTTATTGCCCCGAAAGCCGGAAAGGTGACATTTGAGGGGCAGGATATTACACGAATGCCCGGACATAAGATTGTAACTAAGGGTATCGCCCATGTGCCGGAGGGGCGGAGGGTGTTTGCGGACTTAAGCGTTTTGGAAAATCTTAAGCTGGGGGCATACACCCGCAAGGATAAAAAGGAAATCGAGGATTCCATGGAAATGATTTACACCCGTTTCCCAAGATTAAAGGAGCGGCGCAACCAGCTTGCGGGAACGTTAAGCGGCGGCGAGCAGCAAATGCTGGCTATGGGCCGGGCGCTGATGAGCAAGCCAAGGATTATTTTGATGGACGAGCCGTCTATGGGGCTTTCGCCTATTTTTGTCAATGAGATATTTAAGATTATTGAGGATGTAAGTAAGGCCGGAACGACGGTGCTTCTTGTGGAGCAAAACGCGAAAAAAGCGCTGTCCATTGCCGACCGGGCCTATGTCCTTGAAACTGGGAATATTACCTTAAGCGGCAATGCGAAGGAGCTTATGAATGACGATTCTGTAAAGAAAGCCTATCTTGGCGAATAGCAGGGGGGATTTTTGTGGAAAAGAAAAATATTGTCATTACGATTGCAAGACAGTATGGCAGCGGCGGAAAAACGGTGGGCCATATGCTGGCGAAGGAAATCGGCTTTAATTGCTATGGCCGGGAGCTGATCCGCATGGCTTCTGAGGACAGCGGCATTAACGAAAAGCTTTTCGGCCAGGTGGATGAAAGCGTGAAGCGCAGCTTTTTGCAGAAAATGGCGAATATAAAAAATATTTATGACGGAGAGCTGCTGCCGCCGGAAAGCGACGGCTTTGTGTCTGACGATAATTTGTTTAATTACCAGGCAAAAATTATTAAGGAGCTTGCTTCCACAGAAAACTGTGTAATTATCGGCCGCTGCGCAGATTTTGTCCTGCGCAATAATGAAAATTGCTTAAGCATTTTTGTTCACGGATCTAAAGCCTTTTGTCTGGCCAGAGCCATGGAGCGCAACAGTATGACGCCGCGGGAAATGCAGAAGTTTATTGAAAAGACGGACAAATACCGCGGAGATTATTATAAATATCATACCGGCCATAGCTGGTATGATGCCCGCAATTATGACTTGTGCCTTGACAGCAGCAAGCTTGGATTTGACGGCTGCGTGGCGGCAATTAAGGCCCATATGGCAGTCCGTTTCAAGGACTATGATCTTTCATTTTGATAACTATTCAGCCTTGTTGGCGGCAGCTAGCAGCGTTAGCTGCGCAAATCCTTGATGTACGTCTGAATAGTTACAAACTTTCATGCCGCGCTGTGCACGGCTTTACCGTAAGGTGTCTGGCAGGCGGAAGGGATTTTCCTTCCGCCTGTTATTATTATATACGAAAGATGGTGACAAAAATGCATAGACAAAGTGCCTTTAAGCACGGATTTAAGGGTGGCCTTCCGATTGGGCTTGGTTATTTTCCTGTGTCCTTTACCTTTGGTTTTTTGACCGTTGCCGGAGGCCTGCCGTTATGGGCCGGAGTTTTGATTTCAGTGACAAACCTTACAAGCGCGGGGCAGTTCGCAGGGATGAACTTGATTTTGGCCGGAGCGGGCTACGGGGAAATTGCCTTGACAACGTTTATAATAAATTTGAGATATATGCTTATGTCCCTGGCCCTGTCTCAGAAAATTGAGTCTAAAATACCTGTCTGGCAGCGTCTTATTTTTTCTTTTGGGATTACAGATGAAACCTTTGTCGTGGCTTCCATGGAAAAGCGGCCGATCAAAGCCGGGTATATGTTTGGGCTTATTATTTTGCCGATTTTGGGCTGGGATCTGGGAACGCTGTGCGGCGGCTGTATTTCCAACATGTTGCCCCAGGCGCTTCAAAATGCTATGGGTATTGCCCTGTACGCCATGTTTATTGCCCTGATCGTGCCGGCGGCAAGGGATTCTGTAAAAGTACTGCTGATTATCGTGATTGCGGTGGCTGTCACCTGTGTGTTAAAGTATGTTCCCATTTTTTCTTTCATCTCTTCGGGTTTTCGCATTATTATTGCAACTATAGCGGCCGCCGGATTCGGCGCGTGGCTTTTTCCGACCGGAGATGAGGATAGAAAACTGGCATGTGAAGAAGGAGGTGCCAGATGATGAGTACGGAAAGACTTTTGATCTGTATTGCTGTCATGGCTCTTGTCACCTACATACCGAGGGTACTTCCGGTGACGATGATAAGAAGGCCCATTAAATCGCGGTTTTCAAAATCTTTTTTAGATTATACGCCTTACGCGGTATTAGGAGCGCTTACCTTTCCGGAAATTTTTTACTCCACCGGGCATTTGGCTTCTGCCGCAGCCGGCTGCGCCGTTGCCGTTATTCTCGGGTATTTCAGAAAAAGCCTTGTCGTTGTTGCGGTGGCGGCGATTGCCGCGGTTTATTTCGCAGAAATGCTGTGTTAGCATAATTATATAAAGGAGGACTTATAATGAGTAAAATGCTTGTTGTCGTAGATATGCAAAATGATTTTATTGACGGCGCCCTTGGCACAAAGGAAGCCGGGGCTATTGTGCCAAAGGTAATCGAAAAAATTAAAAGCTTTAAAGGGCAGGTTTTTTATACAAGAGACACACACGATGAAAACTATTTAGAAACCCAGGAGGGGAAAAATCTTCCCGTAAAGCACTGCATTGTCAACACCCATGGATGGGAGCTTCAGGAGGATATTGCCGCATTGGCAAAAGAGCGGCGGAGCATGATTTTTGATAAGCCGGCCTTTGGTTCGATGGGGCTGGCCGGGTGCCTTAGCGGGATTGCAAAGGTCGCCTCGATTGACGAGATTGAGCTGATTGGCTTATGTACAGATATTTGTGTGATTTCCAATGCTCTTCTTTTGAAGGCAGTCCTTCCGGATACAAAAATTTCCGTAGACAGCAGCTGCTGCGCCGGCGTTACTCCACAAAGCCACGAAAACGCCCTCAAAGCAATGGCTATGTGCCAGGTTGAGATATTATGAGCGGTATTGTGGCCGATTTTGTCCAGGATGAAAAGGGACGCATTGATTTTGAGCTTGTGAGGATGAACAGGAAAACACTGAGTATTCATATTGGAGAGCGGGGCCAGGTGATTGTTAAAGCGCCTAAATATGTTAAAAGGGATGAGATTTCCCGGATGGTTCTGCAAAAAGCCGGATGGATCCGGGAAAAGCAGGCGCTACTTAAGCGCGCTCAGTCGCTTAAGGTTGTTCACCGTTTTGCTCAGGGGGAGCCTTTTTTGTATCTGGGAAAAAGCTATCCCCTGCACATTCATTATGATACAAATGTGCGCAGGGTATGTGTCAGCCTTAGCCCGGACAGCCTTATGGTCCAGACCCCGGTGATTGATGAAAAAACGATGAAATCCGCGATTTTGCTCTGGTATAGGGAGAATGGCTTAAAGCTTATGCGCCAGCGGGCTGATCATTATGGGAAGATTCTGGGAGAGCTGCCAGGGCAGGTATTTGTGCGGGAGCAAAAAAGCCGCTGGGGAAGCTGTAATAGCAGGCGGGAGCTTCGGTTAAACTGGAAGCTTATTATGGCGCCTCCAAAGATTTTAGACTATGTGGTCATCCACGAGCTATGCCATTTAAAGGAAATGAACCATTCGGCCGCTTTTTGGAAGCTTGTGGAGGGGCTGTGCCCGGAATACAAGGAGTGCCGGAAATGGCTTAAGGAATACGGAACACTTTTAGAGTTTTATACGAAAGAAGGGGAATAATTTTGGTAAATACATACAAGACATTGAATAATGGCGTTAAAATGCCGGCACTTGGGCTTGGCGTTTATAAATCCGGCGGTGATACAAAGCAGGCGGTACTTGACGCACTGGCGGCGGGCTACCGCCATATTGATACAGCGGCGCTGTATAAAAATGAAGCCCAGGTTGCTCAGGCGATTAAAGAGAGCGGTATACCCAGGGAAGAAATTTTTATTACGACAAAGCTGTGGAACGATGATATGAAAAACGGAACGCAGCTTGAAGCCTTTGAAAGGAGCCTGAAGCTTCTTGAAACAGATTATGTGGATCTGTACTTAATTCACTGGCCGGTATCGTGCGCCCTGGAGCAGTCGTGGAAAATTTTGGAGCAGATTTATAAAGAGGGCCGTGCCCGGGCGATTGGCGTGAGCAACTGCCATATGGAGCATCTTATGCGTATTCTGGCGGTGGCAGCAGTGGTTCCCGCAGTGAATCAGGTGGAGGCGCATCCTTATTTGAGCCAGAAGCCGCTTAAGACCTTTTGCAATCATTTGAGTATTGAAATGGAAGCCTGGTCCCCTCTTGGGCGGGGGCAGGTACTTGACGATCCGGTCATTAAGGAGCTGGCTAAAAAGTATAAAAAAACCCCGGCTCAGATTGTTTTGCGCTGGGAACTTGAAGAAAACTGGATAGTCATACCAAAGTCTGTCCATAAGGAACGCATTGAGGAAAACAGAAAAATCTTTGATTTTGAGTTAGAGTCTTGTGACCGCACAGCCCTTGAGCAGCTTAATAATAACCGGCACTTTGGAACAAGCCCGGATAATTTTGAAAATAAACAATGGTAAGCCGAAGGCTTTTGTGGCCGCGGTGAAATGGTGAAAATAATGAGAATTTTAATTGTACTCCCGGTAAAGGAGCGCCACCGGGAAATGTTTAAGGCGGCTGCGCCCGGCCATGAGCTTGTTTATTGCCTGGCCGGGAATGTCACAAGAAAGCTGGCGCTGTCGGCGGACGTGATTATCGGGAATCTGCCGCCTGAAATTGTGGCAGGGAGCGAAAGGCTATCGTGGCTCCAGCTCAATAACGCGGGAACAGAAGGTTTCCTTGACGCGGGTGTGCTTTTGGAAAATACGGTTCTGACCAACGCTACGGGCGCTTACGGAACAGCTATTTCGGAGCATATGATTGGGATGCTGTTTATGCTCCACAAGCATTTAGAGCATTATTATTTGCAGCAGCAAAAGGCACAGTGGCATAAGCTTGAGCCAATGACTGTTGTTTGCGGCACGACGACCCTCGTGCTTGGCCTTGGAGATATTGGCCGGGAATTTGCCAGAAGGATGGACGCCATGGGAAGCTATGTCATTGGTATTCGCAGGCACCCGGCGACAAAGCCGGACTTTGTGAAGGAGCAATATTCCCTGGACGCCCTGACGGAAGCTTTGCCAAGGGCGGATATTGTTGCCATGAGCCTGCCCGGTTATGAAGAAACGCACCATATTATAAACAGGGAAACGCTGGCGCTGATGAAGGAAAATGCGGTGCTCATTAATGTAGGCAGAGGAATGTCCGTCGATTCCATGGCTCTTTGCGAAGCCTTAAACGAAGGGCGTATTGGCGGCGCCTGCTTAGATGTGACGGAGCCGGAACCGCTGCCGCCCGATCATCCGTTGTGGCGGGCAAAAAATTGTATCATTACGCCCCATGCTTCCGGCGGCTTTGCCCTTGACTTTACGCTGGAAAAAATACTTGCCCTGTGCGCGAAAAATCTGGAGCGTTTTGTGAAAGGGAAGCCTTTGGAAAATGTGGTCGATATGAACACCGGATATGTCAGGTATGAAGGGGAACACTGAATGTGGAACCTATAGGTATTTCTGATAAGCCTATCGGTTATTTCTAATTTTCACGTATTTCTGAAAGTGCTATACTATTCTTGTAAACGATAGTTCATGGGCCAGGTACATAAATAAAAAAAGAATCCTGCTTTGCAGGATTTTCTGCCGGGCGGCTCAGGGGCGTACTCTGATTAGGTTTAAAAAGTATATTGGGAGGTGAAGGTATGCCGCCGATTATTGACAAGCAAAAATGTAATCAATGTGGCTACTGCGCGCAAATTTGTCCATTGGACGTTATTAAAGTGATTAAAAAAAATGATGTGAAGGATGTTATTGTGAAATATCCCGATGAATGTTGGCATTGCAGGGCATGTGAGAAAGACTGCAAGCAGCATGCTATAAAAATGCGTTATCCTCTGTCCCATCTGATGCTGCATATGGATGTGAAAAAAGATGGTGCACAATGTTCGGCTAAATATGGAACAGATCGAGGGGAGGGGAAATAAGTATGTCTGTTAAAATCAGAGAAGAAATTGTAAAAACCGATTTTTTGATTGTCGGCGGCGGTGTCGCAGGTTTACAGGCGGCAATGACGGCAGCACAGAAAGGGATTCAGGTTGTGATTGCAGAAAAGGCGGATACACGCCGTTCCGGCTGCGGCGCCAATGGCAATGACCATTTTGCCTGCTACATTCCGGAATGTCACGGCGATGACTTTGAACTTGTCGTGCGTCAGGTAAACCAGACTATGGACGGAGGCCCGTGGCAGGACCCGACAATGCTGAGACTTTGGCTTTCGAGAACCTATGAGGTTGTTAAAATATGGGAATCTATAGGAATTGATATGCGTCCGACAGGAAAATGGAATTTTGAAGGCCATTCTGTACCTGGAAATCAGAGGTATCATTTAAAATTTGACGGCCACAATCAAAAGCCTGCCCTGACAGCAGCAGCAAAAAAATATGGCACAAAAATTATGAATAAAACCATTGTCACAGAAATTCTTGTGAATAAAGAGGGCAGGGTTGCCGGGGCTATTGGCGTAGATACTTCCGAGGATACGCCGGAAATGGTCGTATTTCAGGCAAAAGCAGTGCTTATTGCCGCAGGCTCCGCTTCAAGACTTTATCCGGGGATTACTCCGGCGTATATGTTTAATGACGCAGGCTGTCCGGCCAATACAGGCGACGGACACGCCATGGCTTACCGCGCAGGGGCAAGACTTGCCAATCTTGAAATGGCCGGAGGACATGCAGGCCCAAGATACTTTGCCCGGGGCGGCAAAGGCACCTGGATCGGCCTGACAAGTGATATTGCAGGAAAATGCATTACGCCTTACCAGGATAAGCCTTCCAGAGAAAACGGCGACATTGCGTCAGATATATGGCCCGGCTCTTACCGCGACCGTATGCAGGCAGGCACAGGCCCATCCTATATGAACTGTACGGAAACGACCGAGGAGGATATGGATTATATGCTCCATACAGCCTTTGTCAGCGAGGGTATTGATTCTCTGACTGATTATTTTGAAAAAAATAATATCGATCTTAGAAAGTCAATGATTGAATTTGGATCTTATAATATTGGCCTTTCAACCCAGGGCATTGATATTGATACGCATGCTATGTCATCTGTGCCTGGACTTTACGCCGCAGGAAACGTTGTAGGAAATGTTAAAGGAAACCTTGCCGGTGCAGCCGTACTTGGCCTTATCGCCGGGGAACATGCGGCTGAATATGTAAAAACTGTGGAATGGTCCGATGTTTCAAAAGATCCTCTGATTAAAGAAAAACAGCAGTTTTATTCGGAAATTATGGATCGTGAGAATGGAGCTTACTGGAAGGAAGCTGCTTCAACGCTGCAAAATATTATGAATGATTACTGCGGGCTGACTGTGCGTTCAGAAACAATGCTGACTGCCGGGCTGACTTATCTTCGCCAGCTTAAGGAGTCCGCTAAGAATTCTTTATCTGCGGCAAACTCCCATGAACTGATGAGAGTTCTGGAAATCCTTGATCTGATGGACGTCGGTGAACCTATATTTTTAATGGCGCTTAACCGTAAGGAGACGCGGCCGCCGCATAAACGCGCCGACTATACATATACGAATATGCTTCTAAACGATAAGTTTCAGACGATCGAAAAGCATGGCGATAAAGTTACTTTGGATTTTAGAGCAAGATTCTGATGATGACAGGCTGCTGCCTGCCGGCAGCAGCAAAAATGGACAGCGCTTTGGCAAAAGAAAGCCGCGCTGTCCATTTTTTAATTCCCCTTACTGCTCAGTGGGTTTGCCCCGTCCTCCCAGAAGGGATTATTATCCGGGGCACATTTACCGCCGGAAACATAGCTTGAATTTTGCTTTATAGCTTCCTTTGGTTCTTTTTCGAGATTAAACTTTGGGCGTTCTTTTATTTTTTTATTACCCATGAAAACACTCCTTTTAAAGAATCGTCGCAGCTGTTTGGATAGCAATGCTGCGCTTTGCAGCAGCAGCGTTTTGGAAAATAGCACTGCTGGCCGTGTTTTAGTAGTATTTCCGGTATAAAAAATTTTATGCCTCCCAACGCCCGCTGGCACCGCAAGGGAGGATAAGCCCGCTTTTAGAAACCGGAAGCCCGACTTCGTCAGCAATGACCCGGCCATGATATTTCGGGAGAAGCTCTGTGGAAAGCATATAGGTCAAAACTGCGGGCTGCAGCCCGGTTGTGTAAGAATTAATAAGGAAAAACAGAGGTTTTCTTGCAAGAACCTTTGTACAAAGCTGGATAAAAGGAAAAATAGCTTCTTCAATTTTCCATATTTCACCTTTAGGCC
>JAGZDD010000125.1 GCA_018369015.1 Clostridiales bacterium
AACACCGGCACATACAACCGTCACTGCAAAGGCAATGGAGGCAGCGCCCCTCAGTCCTGCGAAGGAGACAAGCATACACTGGCTCCATGGCGCCCGAAACGGCTTTAGAAGCAGGCACACAGCCACCGGGCGGGCCACCAGTGTGAGAAAAATGGCAATAACCAGAGAAGGCACCAAAACTCCCGGCAGCTTATGGGGAAATGCCAAAAGCCCCAGAATAAAAAACAAAACCATCTGTGCCAGTTGGGTCACACTGTCAAAAAACTGCACAAGCCGTTTCTTTTCAGGAATCTTCTGGTTCCCGAGAATGATCCCAGTCAGATAAACACTTAAAAAGCCGTTGCCCGAAAGCCACTGGGTCAGGGCATAAGATAAAAGCGCCGCGGCGATAATAAACACCGTATAAAAATCGCTGCTGATAAACGAAAACCGGTTCATAAAAAAGCCTGCAGCCATGGCAACAGCTACGCCAATGGCAATAGCCCAGAAAACCTGCGAAAACAACAGCCCTGCAATATTGACATCGCCCGATCCAAGCATGAGCGACAAAAGGACTGTTGTGAGCATATAGGCAATCGGGTCATTGCTCCCGCTCTCTAGCTCCAGCATAGAATCCGTCTGGGCCTTAAGATTAAGATTTTTTGAACGCAGAATTGAAAACACGGAGGCCGCGTCTGTAGAACCAAGAACAGAACCGATAAGCAGCCCCTCTAAAAGTCCTATATCAAATATATAATAGCAAAAAATCCCCGTAATTGCCGCAGTCAGGACAACGCCGGCCGTCGAAAGGATGAGCGACCGTGCAGCGACTGGCCGCGCGGCTGACCACTTCGTACAAAAGCCGCCGAAAAACATAATAAACAGCAGGGCCAGGGAGCTTATATTTTGTGTCAGCTCATAGTCCGCAAAATCAATTTTAAATATCCCGTCGCTGCCAAAAAGCATACCTAAGCACATAAACAGCAAAAGCGCCGGCATGCCAAGCCTGTTTGAAATCGTATGCGCACATATACACAGTAAAAAAACTACTGCGAGTAATAATAAAACACCATTCATTGATACCTCCTTCCAGGCAAAGCTTCAAGTAACCAGCAGCGGAACAAATGTCCGCAAGTCTTAAGCCGTCTTAACCATTCAGCCGACCAGGCTTAAAATAATGGCGGCATATACCTTTGACGCCGTAATTATATCCGCCACATTGACGGTTTCATTATAATTGTGTATTCCCTCGGTGTTGGACGGCCCGTACTGGATCGTGGAAATCCCCGCCTCTCTGAAATACCGGGTATCGCTGCTGGCCCACTGATAGGCCGTAATCATATCGATCCCCAAAAGCTCCTTAATGCACTCCTTCACCGTAGCAACAATAGGGTCATTCACAGACACGTAATTGCCGCCCCGAGGGTTATCATAGGTCGCTGTAATCCCGGTCAGGCCTGATTTTTTAATAATCTCATCCACCTTAGCCATAACCTCCTCGTGACTGACGCCGATAGGCACCCGCACATCCAGCTCAGCCATTGCCGTATCTGCCACAACATTGCGTTTAACCCCACCTTGAATCGTTCCAAAATTCACGGTCACATGATCCATAATATTTTCCACCCCAGGTGTTTTTTGTACGGCCTTGGCCTTTTCCTTGGAAATCTCCATCACCTTGGCAATCTCTCCGTCATAATTGCCATGGATTTCCCTCAGTTCATACATCATCGGTAAGATTTTCACCAGCTTATCAATGGCATTATCCCCCACATAAGGCGTCAGGCTTCCATGAGCCGTTGTGCCGGTAGCATAAAGATTCATCCCCATTGTACCTTTCTGACCCACTTCAATATTATCCATTCCTGTCGGTTCTGCAACAATTCCCCAGTCGCCTTTAATATAGCCGTGGTTAAACAGCCATTGCGTACCATAGGCGCCCCCGGTTTCCTCGTCGGGAACAATCGTCATAAGCACATCGCCGGATAATTTGACGCCGGCATCCGCCAGCATTGCCACTGCAAACAAAAATGCGCCCATACCGCACTTCATATCGCTTGTTCCCCGGCCGAGCATAACGCCGTCCTTAATTTCACCGGAAAAAGGAGGGAACGCCCACTTATTTTCATCTCCCACAGGAACCACATCGCAGTGGCCGTTAAATACAACGGTTTTATTGCCCGGCGTTCCATAACGAGCCAAAATATTGGGCCGGTCCTCATTTTCCCCGACAATATCAAACGGAATTTTATGTTCCTTAAGGTAGTTTGTAATATAATCTACGATACGGCTCACATCTCCCGGCGGGTTTACCGACGGAATAGCGATCATATCGCTGCATAACTTCAGCAAATCTTCTGTCCGCGCATCAATCATTTTCCAAATTTCCTGTCTGTTCATTATAAATATCCTCCTATCATCATAGCTGTGCTATCGCAGGCAGCTTACTGTTCCATCCCCTGCGGCTCTGGCCGACTGCAAATCGGCCAATATTCCCCAGTATGTTTTTTCAACATTAACAATTTCCTCAATATCGGCACACTCGTTATACCCATGAACACCGTCAATATTTGCCGGGCCGTACTGAAACGCCGGAATCCCGGCGTACCGGTAATATTTGGCGTCGCTCCCCGCCCATTGGTAAACAGCGCCTACCGTTCCTTTTTTATGCTGCCACAAATAGTTGGCATTTTCAAGGCCGCACACAATAATTTCTTCATCTGCACGGGTAAACGACGGCTCCTTATCTCTCACAATTTCATAGGAAAACCCTTCATAGCCCGTGTCTTTAATCAGCCGGTCAAAAGCAGCTTTTACTGTCTTTGTGCAAATGCCTACGGGAATGCCAAAAGCAATCAGCGCTTCGCACTGTTCATATGGCGAGTAACCTTCCCCGCCGCTTTTAACATAGCGCACATTGTAGGTGACATGGTCAATGGCATCACCCACGTTAGATGCTTTTAACAGCTTCCTGGCTACCTCTTTAGAATATGCTACAACCGGCTCTTGTTCCTTCTCATAGTCTGCCTGAAGCTCCCGCATTTGATCGAGAGCCGAAAGAAGGGCGAGCATTTTCATCAGGGCATGGTCATGGTGAAAGCTGCACACGCTCATATGCGCCTGGGTTCCCGTACAGCGCACCTTATAAGTGACACCGCCTTTCTGCCCGGTTTCAAAATTATTCCACGTCGTCGGCTCGGGAAGCATAACACCGTCAATGTCTTTCCCATAGCCATTTTCCACAAGCCACCGTGTTCCAAACTCACCGCCGCTCTCTTCGTCAGAAACAAGATGAAGGACAAGCTGCCCCGCAATTTTTACTCTCCCCTGGGCAATGAGCCGGGCCATATGAAGTCCAATAGCCACACCGCAAAGCATATCGCTGCTCCCCCGTCCAAGCACCTGAGTATCTGTCACAGCGCCGCAATACGGGTCAAAATCCCAATGGGATAAATCTCCTGAAGGTACCGTATCTGTATGTCCGTTAATGCACAGCGCCGGCCCCTCAAGGCCGCTGCCGGCTTTCGCAATAATCACCGGTTTTCCGGCATATGGCTCCAGCTTTTGGTAAGAAATTTCATATTTCTTCAAATAGTCCTCAATAAATGCCGTAATTTCATCTGCACATATGGGTGGATTTACGTTTGGCCGCTTAATCAGCTCCGAGCACAGCGCCAGCAGCTCGCCCTTCGTTTCCTCAGCCAGCGCCCACAGTCCATTTTTCATGTCTAAATTTTTCACAGCAGGCTCCCCTCCTCTTTTTCAAAACCAATAAGATCCTCCACAACAGCCAAATGGGTCTTGGCACAATCGACAATATCTTCAATATTCACGTCTTCATTGTAAGAATGGATTCCCTTATTATTGGACGGGCCATACTGGATGGTCGGTATTCCTCTATATCTGTAATACTTAGCATCGCTGGTCGCCCACTGGTAAGACGGCCATATTTTCCGCTTTCTCACATACTCGCAGTTTTCCACAACGGTCCGGACAAGCTCGCTGCCAACATCGGTCTTTGCCCCATCCTTCCACCGCAAAACCTCAACATCACAGTGAACCTTTGCGTCATCGATGATTTCTCTCAGCTTTTCCTCCACCTGGCTCCTGGACACCATAAAGGGAATACCAAGCCCCACCGTAGCCTCACACATTTCGGAGGTCATTGTTGAGCCGTCGCCGCCGTCAAAGCCGCTGATATTTACATTCACATGGTCAATGGCAGGGCCTACGTCGTCAAGCCCCATAGCCCCGCAAATAATACGCTTTGAATCCTCAATTACCCGGGCCTCCTCTGAGCTCACCTCCCCGGTAAGCTCAGAAAGGGCGCCAATCCGGGAAAGTACGCGGATCATACTGTGAACGGCGCTTTCTCCCACATAATTAATGACGGAACCATTGACCGGCGTTCCGTAGGTGCGAAGCCGCAGGCGGGCGCTGCCCTTTTGTCCGACTTCAATATTATTATAGGAGGTAGGCTCTGTAATCAGGCAAAAATCAGCGCCATCGGCATATCCGTGCTCTGTCAGCCACATGGAGCCTTTTTCTCCTCCCTGCTCCTCATCATGGACAATATGGAAATACAGTCTGCCTTTAAGCTTTAGGCCATAGTTGACAATCAGCTTTGCTATAAAAAGAAAAACAGCCACTCCACATTTCATATCGCTGGCTCCCCGGCCCAAAACCTTGGTATCTGTTACCGTACCGCAAAAAGGATCATATTCCCAACGGCTGACATCTCCGGTTTCTACCACATCGTTATGGCCATTAAAAATGCCGGCCGGGCCGCCGCCCTCCCCCAGGGCTGCCACAATACATGGCGTATCATCCACAGGCCGCAGCACCTCATAGGGAATCCCAAGCCCGTCAAAAAAACCGCATACATACCGGACAATAATTTCTATGCCGTTCTTATCCACACTGGGAATTTTTATTAAATTGGAGCAGATCCGAAGCAAATCGTCTTTTTCTTCATCTACAAGCTGCCACAGACGCTCCTTAAACTCCAAATTTTTCATAAAACACCTCCAAAATCATAAGGTCAAATATCCAGGTCAGCTTTGGCTCGTTGCCCTGCAAATGGCCGCTCGTGCAAGCACAGCGGCCGCTTGCAGGGCTTATCGCGCGAAATAAAAGGCTGTCTAAGCTGCACCTGGCGCAGCTTAGACAGCCTTTTACTTCCACGGACATGTTAAGCCTTCCGGGCTTTCATCCTAATTTTTATCATACATCACACATGCCACTTTATGATCCGGGCCAATATCGTGAAGCGCCGGAACAGCTTCCTGGCATTTGGGCGTTGCATGAGCGCACCGGTTATAAAACGGGCAGCCTTTAGGCATATTTAAAGGACTTGGGATCTCGCCTTTTAACTCCGTAATATCCTTCTGCTCAAAGGGGCTTACCGGTGGGATCGCAGAGAAAAGCGCCCGGGTATAGGGATGTGCCGGATTTTCATAAATTTCTTCAGACTCGCCCATCTCCACAATTCTTCCAAGGTACATAATAATGATCCGGTCGCTAATATATTTTACCACGCTCAAATCATGGGATATGAAAATATAAGTCAGCCCCAGTTCATCCTTCAATTTTTTAAGAAGATTCAGCACCTGGGCCTGTACAGAAACGTCTAATGCGGAAACCGGCTCGTCACAGACAAGCAAATTTACATTCATAGCCAAAGCCCGTGCGATATTAATACGCTGGCGCTGCCCCCCGGAAAACTCATGGGGATAGCGGATCGCATGGTAATAATCAAGCCCCACCATTTTTAACAAGTCGTCTACTTTTTTCTTGCGCTCCTGTGGCGTTCCAATATTATGGATTTTCATAGGCTCCTCAATAATCGCTCCCGTCGTCATACGGGGATCCAGTGAGGAATAGGGATCCTGAAAAATCATATTAATTTCCTGGCGCAGCTCGTTCATCTCCTTGCGGGATTTTCCAATCAAAGACTGGCCATTATAAACAATATCCCCGCTGGTAGGCTCAATCAGACGAAGAAGGCTCTTTCCAAGCGTTGACTTTCCGCAGCCCGACTCGCCGATAATACCAACCGTTTCGCCCCGCCGCACTTCAAAGGATACGTCATTAACAGCATTGAGATAGGCAGGCTTACCAAAGAGCTGGGTACTTTTAATTTTAAACGTCTTTGTCAGGTGATCCACTTTTAAGATTACATCTTTATCAGGCATCGAGGGAACCTCCTATCTTATCAAGTTCTTCCTTAGAAAAATGGCAGGCCACAAAATGGCCCGGCTCCACTTCCTTCATTTCCGGCGATTGCTTCATACAAATTTCCTGACAGTATTTGCACCGGTTATGGAAATTACAGCTTCCCCCGGTCAGCTTCAAATCCGGCGGTGTTCCCGGGATCGACGCCAGCGGAACATTGGGATCATCCGTAATTTTGGGCATAGACTTTAATAATCCCCATGTATAGGGGTGCCGGGGATCCTGATAAAGTGTTTTTACATCCGCGTATTCCACTGTCTTTCCGGCATACATAACCATAACTGTATCGCACATCCGCCATACAACGCCAAGATTGTGGGTCACAAGAATAATGGCCGTTCCTGTTTCCTTCTGAAGATCCTTAAGCAAATTAAGCACCTGGGCCTGAACCGTAACATCAAGCGCCGTTGTCGGCTCATCGGCAATAATCAGCTTCGGGTGGCAGGCAATGGCCATCGCGATAATGACACGCTGGCGCATACCTCCTGAAAATTCATGGGGATAAGATTTTAAACGTTTTTCGGGATCAGGAATACCAACCATTCCCAAAACCTTAATCGCATAGTCTCTTGCTTCCTTTTTACTCAGCTTCTGGTGGGCGTTAATAACCTCCATAATCTGAGAGCCAATAGTAAATACCGGATCCAAGGCCGTCATGGGGTCCTGGAAAATCATGGAAATATCCTGGCCCCGGATATCAAGCATATCCGAAAGCTTTAACTTTGCAATATCTTTATCTTCAAATAAAATTTCTCCTCCGACAATTTTGCCATTCTTTGGAAGAAGGCGCATGATGGAGTTGGATGTTACGCTCTTACCGGAGCCGGATTCACCGACGATTCCCAAGGTTTCACCGGAATCCAGGGAAAAAGTAACACCATCCACAGCCTTCGCAACTCCGCTGGCGGTGAAGAAATGGGTTTGCAGGTTTTTTACCTGTAATAAAGGCTTGTCACTCATTTTCGTGTGTCTCCTCTCTTATTTCGCAGCAGCTTAAGCTGTCACCTTATTTCTTCATCTTCGGATCCAGTACGTCACGGATACCGTCACCAAGAAGGTTAAAGCCAAGCACCGTAATTAAAATACAAATACCAGAGAAGGTTGCTACATGTCCAGCCGTCTGGATACATTCCTGGCCGTCCTGCAAAATGGACCCCCAGGAAACATCCGGCGGCGTAATTCCCATTCCCAAAAAGCTCAAGGAGGCCTCTGTAAGAATAGCGCTGGCCACATTTAAAGTTGCGTAAACAATAAGCTCCGAAACAACGTTTGGCAAAAGGTGCCGGAACAAAATTCTTCCATTGCCCGCGCCAAGCGCTTTGACAGCCTTAATATACTCTTCATTTTTTACAATAAGCACCTGCCCGCGGGTCATTCGTGCATAGCCAGGCACACTGGCAATACCAATCGCTAAAATAACGTTGCTCATTCCTCCGCCAAGGACAGTCATAAGCATTAAAGCAAGAAGGGTAAATGGGAATGCGCTCATACCGTCCATAATACGCATAAAAACCGCATCCACAGCGCCGCCGCAATAGCCGGAAACAAGGCCGATTAAAATACCTATCACCGCTCCTACAGCCATACCGCCTACGGCGACGAGGAAGGAAACGCGGGCACCATAAATCAGGCGGGCAAGAAGGTCACGCCCATTAGCGTCGGTTCCCAGGATATGCCCCTCGCTTCCCGGCTTTGCATAGCTGTTGAGAAGATCCATTTTCGCAGGGTCAATATTGGTCAGTATCGGGCCAAACACTGCAATTAAAATAACAAGAACAATCATTACCAGGCCAACCATAGCGGATTTATTTCGACATAGCTTATGCCATGCATTATTCGCCCGGCGTTCCTTCAAAAGCATTTCCTGCTGCTTTTGTTCGCTTAAACCACTCATAGAAGCCATTAGCCGGCCCTCCTTTCAGATTCATAGCTTACCTTCGGATTCAGGTACAAATAGGCGATATCCACTAAAAGATTGACAAATACATATAAAACCGCCATAAACAGCACGGTTCCCTGAATCAGCTCAAAGTCGTTGTTCGTAATCGCATCCACGATCAAACGCCCGATTCCCGGCCAGTTAAAGATTTTCTCAATCATAATAGCACCGGTCAGCAATGCAGCGATACGCATACCAAGCACAGTTACAATAGGCGGCAGGGCATTTTTAAAGCCATGCTTCATAATAACGACGGTCTCCCGGATACCTTTGGCACGGACAGCCTTCATATAATCCTGGTCGATCACCTCAAGCATACTTGAACGGCTGATACGGGCAAAGTTGGCCATACTTCCTGTTGACAGACAAAATGCCGGAAGAATCAGATGGATAAGCACATCTCCAAATCCGTTAGCCATACTTCCCATCCCCATTGTCGGCAGCCAGCCAAGGTTTACACTAAATACAAGCACAAGCATGAGGCCCAGCCAGAAGGCCGGCATCGACACACCAAGCAGGGCAAGAAACATGGCCACATAGTCAAATATGGAATATTGCTTAATGGCCGACAATATTCCCACCGGGATACCTATAACTAAGGCAATAATAAGACTTGTCAACGCCAGGCTTAAAGTATTTGGCAGCTTGTCCAAAAGCAGGTCCAGTACAGGCTGGTTATAGCGGTAGGATGTACCAAGATCTCCAGTAACAATGCCTTTAATATAATTAATATACTGAATCGGCATAGGGTCATTTAACCCCATCTCCTCCTCCATCGCCTCGATGGCTTCAGGGCTGGCCTGAGGTCCGAGAATCGTTACTGCAGGATTTCCGGGAAGTACACGGGTAATGACAAAGGTAATTGTCATCGTAATCAGAAGTACCGGAATTAACTGCAGGATTCTCTTTACAATCATTTTTAACATCGGATTTTTACATCTCCTTCCCATGAAATGTACAAGCCATTACAAAATATTTAAATGAGTAGCTGGCCTGTCTGTTTTTGAATACTTTGCAATAGCCTGCGATCGGATAGGGGGAAGAACTTCTCCCCCTATCCGCTGCGATACAACAGCCAGCTCACAGCAAAGCCGTTCACTGTCCGTTGCCCTGCAAATGGTGCTGCATGCCGGCGGCACGCGTCCAGCACGGACCGCAGCGGAGCGAAGACCCGCTCGTGCAAGCACGGCAGCCGCTTTCAGGGCTTATCGCGTAAAACACAGAGCGCTGCGAAAAACTTTTCCGCAGTGCTCTGTGGAATGTCACTGTCTGCCTAAAGGCACAGCAACAATTATTTTGCTTTCCAGATATTCGTTGTACCTTCGCTGACAAGACAAATGGTCTTATCGGCACGTACCGGGTTTGCGGATACCTTCTTGCTCAAGCCGGTATTTACATTTGTCACAGCGTAATCGATCTGCGGATACTGTTCAACAATAAGCTTCAATGCCTGTTTATAAATCTCTGCACGCTCAGCCTGGTCAGATACGGCAACAGCCTGGTCTAACAGCTCGTTAACTTCAGGAATATCAAACTGCTGTCCGTTTCCAAGAGAGCCAAGACTTTCTTTGTGTAACATTTTATTCAGATAGAAATATGGATCTGGATCCCATGTCCAGCTCATGGCAATAACATCGGCATTACCGGAAGCGCCAACCTCGCTGAAAGCCCCCCACGCCGCCTGGTGAATGTTCACAGTAACGCCAATCTGAGCCATAAACTGCTGGAAGATCTCCCCGATACGTTTGGATGTTGCGGAATCTCCAGTATAGTATTCAAGAGTGAAGCCATCGGCATAGCCTGCCTCTGCAAGGAGTTGTTTGGCACCTTCAGGATCATATTTTGGAACAGATTCAATCAGAGATTCATCATAGCCCCATGAATCCGGAGGAAGGGGAAGATAGCCAACCTGTCCTTCACCGTACTGGTAGAGGGCTGCAACTGTGGAATCACGGTCAAAAGCCATCTGAAGGGCCTGGCGGACTTTAATATTAGCGGTCGGGCCTTTCTTCATATTAAAGTAGATGTAATTCACACCCATGCCCGGAATCTGAGACATGGTTAAATTGGAATCATTTTGTACCGTCTGAATAGCTTCGCCGGTCAGGTCGCAAGCGACATCAATCTCGCCGGTCTGGAGAGCATTTGCTCTCTGGTTGTTGTCTGTGATGTAGACAAACTTCACGCCGTCAAGATATGGCTTCTGGCCCCAGTATTTGTCAAATCTTACAAGGCTGCAGCTTTCATCGGTCTTCCAGCCGTCCTCAGCCATCATAAACGGACCTGTACCTACCAGGTGGGCGCCAAATTCATCGCCCCAGCCCTCAACTTCTTCCTTTGGAACAATAACATTCCCGCCGTTATATAATGCGGCTAAGAAAGAGGCATTGGGGGAAGTCAGATGGCATTCAATCGTGAAGTCATCAATAACCTCGCAGTGGTCAAGCATTGCCAGACGGTCAAGAGCCGATTCATTCGCGGAACGCTCAAGAGAATATTTCACATCATCCGCAGTCATCTGGCGGCCATCCTGGAATTTGCCCGGCTGGAAATAAACATCTTCTCTTAACTTAAATGTGTACACATCGCCGGCTTCATTGGCAGACCATTCTGTAGCCAGGCATGGAACAAATTCTGTTAAATCATCACTGTATGTAATCAGTGTATCACAGATCTGAGCAATAATCTGGTTTTCGTAAACACCTGTATACTTTACAGGGTCAATGTTGCTTGGAACAGAAGAAAGAGAAATATTCAAAGTACCGCCGTATTTATCCTCTTCGCTCACCTGTGCAGCGGACTCTCCTGCCGCACTGCTGTCTGCTGTACTCTCTCCTGCAGCCGCCGAATCTCCTGCTGCTGTGGATTCCCCGGCTGCCTGTGTCTGTCCGCCGCCGCTCCCGCCGCAGCCGGCGAATAAGGAAGCCCCAAGGCAAAGCGCCATAGAGAGTGCCGCTAATCTTTGGAATCTTTTCATGTTTATACCTCCTTTTTTAGCCTGAAAACAGGCTCCATAGTATCTTAAAGCAGATACCATATTTATACAAATCCGGCGTTAATGATCCCTATAAATACCGGAAATGTAATCTAGATTTTTTGCAGCAGCCTGGCCGAACCTGACATAATCGTAAAAAATGGCAAAGCCGCTGCATTTTTAAGAAAAATATCCACAGCCTCTTTACCCGCAAAAACTGCGAAAGGCTGGCAGTCACTTCCCAAGCGTCTGTAAATGGGTCATAGAACCATATTTTTCCGTAATTTTTGCAAATTCCTCTTCGTCGTAGAAGCTGCACTGCCCCCGTCCGT
>JAGZDD010000126.1 GCA_018369015.1 Clostridiales bacterium
ATACATAATAAACTGACGCTGGCTTGAAGGAACAAACAGCATTTTAAGCAGTTCTTCCTTTGTCTTTTCATGGAAATTCTTTGCAAAACCAAGGCCATACTGCCCATTTTCAAGACTTCTGATCGCTTTCTGGAAAGCTTCTTTATATGTCTTGCCGATACTCATAACTTCGCCCACGGCGCGCATCTGGGTACCCAGCTTGTCTTCGACGCCTTTGAACTTTTCAAAAGCCCAGCGTGCAAACTTAATAACAATGTAATCCCCATCAGGAACATATTTATCCAGTGTGCCGTATTTGCCGCATGGGATTTCATCAAGCGTCATGCCGCTGGCAAGCATGGCAGATACGAGGGCGATCGGGAAACCGGTAGCTTTTGAAGCAAGAGCGGAGGAACGGGATGTTCTCGGATTAATTTCAATAACAATAATACGTCCGTCTTCCGGGTTACGGGCAAATTGAACATTGGTTCCGCCAATAACCTGGACTTCATTAACAATCTTATATGCCTGACGCTGCAGCTCCTTCTGAGCCTCCTCAGGAATGGTCAGCATCGGCGCAGAGCAAAAGGAATCTCCTGTATGAACGCCGAGAGGATCAATATTTTCGATAAAGCAGACCGTAATCATATTGCCTTTAGCGTCGCGGACAACCTCAAGCTCTAATTCTTCCCATCCTAGAATGGACTCTTCAACAAGAACCTGTCCTACAAGGCTGGCAGCAAGACCGCGGGCACACACAGTCTTTAATTCTTCTACATTATATACAAGGCCGCCGCCAGCGCCGCCCATCGTATATGCCGGGCGCAGGACCACCGGATAGCCCAGCTTATCGGCAATGGCAAGAGCCTCATCTACAGTGTAAGCTACCTCGCTTTTAGCCATTTCAATGCCAAGGCGCTCCATTGTTTTCTTAAATTCAATACGGTCTTCGCCACGTTCAATCGCATCGATCTGAACGCCGATAACCTTCACATTATATTTATCCAAAACACCGGCTGCTGCCAGCTCTGAGCAAAGATTCAGGCCGGACTGGCCGCCAAGGTTTGGTAAAATAGCGTCGGGTCTTTCTTTGTCTATAATCTGTTCCAGACGTTTCACATTCAACGGCTCAATATAAGTCACATCTGCGATCCCCGGGTCTGTCATAATCGTAGCCGGATTGGAATTTACCAGAACAATTTCATAGCCGAGCTGGCGCAGCGCCTTGCAAGCCTGTGTTCCAGAGTAGTCGAACTCGCAGGCCTGGCCGATAATAATCGGGCCGGAGCCAATAATCAATACTTTGTGAATGTCATTTCTCTTTCCCATAGTTTCCTCCCGTTATGCTAAATTTTTTTCAACTGACAGTATACTACATTTAGAGCTAACAATAAATACAAAATTTTTAATACGATTATTATTCTACCATTTTATGCGAAGAACCGGGGGATTTTTCGACATAATCTGTGCGATTTACCCAAAAAAATTTCCTGATTTCTTATACTATTAGAAACTTCTGATACGGTCAGAGCCATCGTCTACCGTTTTTTTAATTGATTGAATGACAACATAATATCCGAATTTATCATTTACCCGGACAAAGACCCGGTCACCGATTTTATGGCCCATCACCGCCTTGCCAATTGGCGACTCGTTGCTGATACGGCCTTCCAGGGAATTTTCCCGGATTGTTGTTACAATTTTATAGGTTTCGCACTCGCCCTCATCCTCAAAAAATAAAGTCACTGTATTATTAAGCCCGACTTCGTCGTCCTTAGAGTCATCAGAAATGACCTTGGCAGTCTTTATCATCCGTTCCAGGTAACGTATACGGCTTTCATTTTTATTTTTATCCTTTTTTGCCGCATAATACTCAAAGTTTTCGCTTAAATCTCCCTGCTCTCTCGCTTCTTTGACGGCGGCAATGGCGTCCTTGCGCACCACAAGCTTACGGTACTCAATTTCTTCCTGAAGCCTGCGAATATCATTTTCAGTCAATTTATCATACATCTTTCTGACACTCCTGTCTTTACGGCAATATATGTCCGGCGGACAAATACAGTTTGTACCAGTCTTCCCGGGAAAGTGAAATCTCTGCCCCCAGGCAGATCGAGGACAGCCGGGGCGCACTCATACTTCCTGAAATCAACTGCATATTGGCCGGATGACGTAAAATCCATGCCGCAGCGACGGCAGTTTCGTCGGCGTCACACTTTTTCGCCATTTCCTTAAGCGTTTCATTTAATTCGGGATATTTAGAGCTTCCGATAAATGCGCCTTCAAACATTCCATATTGGAATGGCGACCATGTCTGTATTGTAATATCATTGAGCCTGCAAAAATCTAAGACGCCGCCGTCACGGTCCACAGCGCCGGGGGTAAGCATATTTACTTCCATTCCTGCACTGATCATGCTGGCATTTGTAAGGCTTAATTGAAGCTGATCCACAACAATATCCTGCTTCACATATTTTTTAAGAAGCTGAATTTGGAGCGGGCTGTGGTTCGATACACCAAAATACCGCACCTTTCCTGAAACTTTAAGGGCGTCAAAAGCCCCGGCAACCTCCTCCGGCTCCATAAGAGCATCCGGGCGGTGAAGGACAAGGACATCCAGATATTCTGTATTCAGCCTCTTTAAAATCCCGTCAACACTTTTCAAAATATATTCTTTTGAAAAGTCATACATTTTTCCGGGAACAATTCCGCATTTCGATTGAAGTACGATCTTTTCTCTAAGGCTTGGCCGGCTCTTTAATACTGAGCCAAAAATTTCTTCGCATTTTCCGCCTCCATAAATATCGGCATGGTCAAAAAAATTAATTCCCAGTTCCATTGCTGTATCGGTAAACTCCCCGGCCTGCTTTTCATCAAGTCCGCTAAGGCGCATACATCCCACAGCAACCGCGGACACTTTAAGCGGGCTTTTTCCCAAAGTTAAATATTTCATCTTCCCTGCTCCTTTCATCTGTTTGCCGTGCCTTTCACGGCATAAAGGTATCCCCTTGCGGGGTTTCATCTGTTTGCCGTGCCTTCCACGGCATAAAAGTATCCCCCTTGCGGGGGCGTCTGTCTGCTGTGCCTTCCACGGTACAGCAGAACTGCTATATGCAATTATAGCAGGCCGCTTTATAAAATACAATCCCACCAGAAAACTTCGTAATTATTCAGCCGTGCGTCTGATGATGGCAAAATTCCTCTGCAAGCAAGCTTGCAGAGGAATTTTGCCATCACAAGACTAGGGCGTTTAGCCCGAATCGAGGATTCAGCCGCGATAGCGGCGGTGAGCAGCGTTAGCTGCGTGAATCCGCGATGCACGGCTGAATAGTTGCAATGTTCCCGCCCCCCGCCAAACCGCGCTAACAGTAACAGTTCAGCTATGCTGAACTGTTACCATGCAAAAATCCATTAAAAATCGCCTGCAGCGATGGGATTTTTGCACTCCTGTTTCACTTTCTGACGGTCAGCGCAGCAAGTGCGCAGACCTGGCTGAACTGTTACCGCTAACACACTTTCCGCCGCTTAGCGGCTTGACAAACGCTTATGCTTATATAGGCATACAGCTCCCGCAATAGATCCAAACGTCACAGGCACCCATACCCAGTCGGGAACAACCGGCTCCTGTACAATCATTTCCGGGTCAATAACAACGTTATGGTTCATTTCCGGTTTATTATATACCCCGGTCACTGAAAAAGAGCGTTCCAGGAACTTTTTCTCGCCCAGAATATTTATATAGGAAATCATCAGTTTCCCTTCAAGCTCCCCTTCTTCGCGGGTTTCAAGGTTCATAGAAATATTTGACGCCGCTTCCGGTTCCATTTCTTCTATATAAAAAGGCTCCTGCTTCTCAAAGCCGTTCCCTGTAATGGACACCTCTACGTCAGTCACGGGAACGTAGCACTTATTGCTTAAGGTAAATTCAAACTGTCCGCCGCCGTCATCATAGGCTGCATTAATGGTTTCCGGAACCGCCCAGTTTGTAATCTCCAGCCGCTCCGCAGGAGTTACGCTGATCTGGAAGCTCTCTGATGTTTCCAGAGGGATTCCAAAGCGGCTGCTTGAGCCGGACAGACGGACATCCACCGTGCAGTTCGTCTGTCTTATATTATCATCTGCTTTCAGCTTAAAGGGCGCCCCATAGCTTTTTCCCGGAAGCAGGGTTCCTAAAAATACCCGGTCATTTCCATCAGCAAAGGACAGTCCATAAGGAAGCTTGAGAGTGACAACAGCGCCCTCTATATTTTCATCCCCATCAGTCGCCCGCACTGTAATGACACAATCAAATTCCTTTCCGGCCATTACCGGGCCGTCTCCATAGGAAACATCGGTAACAGAAAAATAGGAGGTGCGTATTTCTCCCGCCAGGCTGGTTGTTTGTACTGCCCCCGCCGCCAAAAGCACGCATAACAAAACTCTTACACACGCAGACAGCTTTTTCTTCCATCGATTCATAAGATCATCCCTCGCTCCCACAGAAAGTCCAAGAAATAAAACACCATAAAGTAAAAGCAATACCACCGGAACATTTTCCGCTAAAAGCGCAGGAAAATGAAACAACGGCCAAAAGCTCAGCCACAGCATGGGGCTGACAGAGCACATATACAGCAAGGGGCTTAGCTCCAAAAGAAATGCCGCGGCAAAAAAGACCGTGAGCGTATTTTTCAGCCGCCCGGAAAGCCAGAGAATCACGCAAACCGCAGACCACGCGGCTAAAATGCGGAACACTAGCTGTAAAAGCATTATATGATAGATTCCAATGCACGCAGGCAGTGATGAAAAAGCCTCCAGGCTCTTTGCCGGCGCTAAAAGCTTTGGAAAGCCGTAGCCAGCTCCCACATAAATATAGCGGGGAACAAGTGACAGGGCTGCAAGAGCTGCCCCATATCTAAGGCACAGCTTTATTTTGACATCTGTAAGCGTCTGCCTCCCCAGCGGCGTTACGCCAAGGATATTTTCCATTCCCCGCATTTTCTCCCCTGAAAACATTCCTCCAAAGCCAAGAATCAGGACAAGAAAAAGCAGCATCATTTCATAAATATCCCCTTGATTTTCCAAATCAAAAAGCTTCTCATAGCCTGTATCGTAGACAAGCCAGGCCGACGGGTGCTCCCTTATATAGTTCAGCTTTTCCCCCGTAATCCTGTCAAAAACCCCCTGCTCCGTCAGCAGAGCGCCGTTAATGCTGCGGGCAGCCTCATATTGGGCGCTGCTAAGCAGCCCAAGCATATAGGCGTCCTCCAATTCATACAGAGGCTCAAACCGCTCATTTTCCTTGGCAATCAGCTCTGCCACATCCTCGGTCAGCCGCCCTCCAAAACGGGTCATATAGTCTTTATAAATTTCTTCCTCCAGACTTTTATATGCAGGCTCTTGAAGACTCTGGCACACAAGAAAAATTAAAAATGCCAGAATAACCCAGCACATGCCATTCATTTTCAGAAGCTTGTACCGCTCGTGGCGCCACAGCCTTTTGCTTTCACGGCCAGAGGCCCATTGGGGAGGCTTAAGCTTAAACTTTAGCTTCACAGCACCGACATTCCGGGTGCGCCCCAAAAGATTTATCCCGGCCCCGAATTGATAAGCTGCAATAAAAGCTGCCGAAAAACCTGTAAAAAGTACAAGGCCGCCAATACATTCAGCCCAAAGTATGGGTACTGGATCACCGAAAAAATAAAGCTGGATTGCGGTTCCAAGAACCTCATTGGTGTTCATAAAGCTGAAGATATTGATGTAGCGCAGCAAATTCCAAGGCCCTATACCGGAAATACTCATCCTCACAGCATAATTAAGCCCAATAAAAAGAAGCCCAAGCCCCCATCCGGTATAAATATTTTTCGCCAGATATGTACAAAGCACGAGCCATACGGCGACAACAATACCGCCCATCCATTTTGCGGCCATAAATATAAGCAGATATTTGCCTAAGCTAAGCTCCCACGGGCAGGAAAGAAGCGACGGGAGCGACTGGATGGGCCGCGACAGGTCTCCCAGTCCATAAAGCTTTTCATAATAACATAAATTCATTACATAAAGCGCGCATACGCAGGCAAGCAGACTCAAAAGGACAGCCGCAAGCTTCGCTGCCGCCGTTCTCCCCCTGCCCCTGGGCGTTGTAAACGCCAGCGCCAACATTCCATTATCCTTTTCCTCACGCAAAAGCACGGACGAAGCGAGAAGGACAAAAATAATCACAAGAATATCCGACAAACGGAACTCAAGCGCTGACATGACCCCTGCTTCTGGAAGATAATCTGTAGAAATATTTTTTAGCTGGCTGTATGTCCGGGCCTGGGCCTGTATGCTCTTTTCAGAAAATGAATCTCCGGTCTCTGTTTTAAATATGGAAATCTGAGACAGATTGTCCGCCTTATCTAAAATCCCTGAAATATAACCGCTATAATCCGCCACAGCGTCCAGCTCTGATTTTATTTTAAATAAAAAATTATATTCCGCCCAAAGATTATCTGTATATTTTAAATAAGCCCCCTGTTCATAAACAGCCTGAAATTCCTTAAAAATTTCCGCATTTTCCTGCCTGAGCGCCCTGCTGTAATCACTGATTCCGCTGTTATTTTCCAGGCGAAAAATTTCATCAATCGTATAAATGCCATTGATCCGGCGGTACAATTCCTGGACATAATCCTGTTTTTCTTCCATAGATAGGCCGGATAATTCCCTAAGCAGCGTTTTATAGGCTTTCGCGTGAACATCCGGAAAAACCTGGCTATTAATAAAAAGCAGCAAAAAATTGGCAAAAAGAAGAACCATAACCCCAAACAAAAACGCCTTTTTGCACCACAATTTCCTAAGCTCATATAAAATCAATTTTATCATACTTCCGCTTCTCCAAAAAGTGTTAAGTAAATATCCTCGACATTCCCCGCATTTGTAAACCGGCCCTTAAGCTCCTTTACAGTTCCCATTTCCACAAGCTGGCCTTCTTTCAAAATGAGCAGCTTATCCGCCACGCTTTCCACATCCGAAACAACATGGGTGGCCACAATGACAATGCGGTCCTTTGCCAGCTCCTTAAGCTTTGTCCGCAGACCTACCCGCTCTTTTGGATCCAGGCCCGCCGTAGGCTCGTCAAGAATCAGAAGCTTAGGATTTCCAAGAAGGGAGGCTGCCAGCAAAATCCGCTGCTTCATTCCCCCGGAATAATTTTCCAGCTTTTTCCCAAGCTCCGGAAGAAGGTGGACAATATCTCCAACGCGCTCAATCTCCGTTCTCGCTTTTTTTTGCGGGATTTCCTTCAGGGCGCACATATAATCAAGGAAACGGTATCCGGTAAAGCCATCGTAAAGCCCCTGCTGCTGAGGCATAAAACCAAGAAGCCTCCGGTACTCTATCCCCATTTTCAATATTTCCCGGCCATTCCATAAAACCTGCCCGAAATCTGGAAGCAGCAGTCCGGCCATGATTTTCATTAATGTAGACTTCCCAGCGCCATTGGGCCCTAGCAGGCCGTAAAAGCCTGGCTCTAAAGAAAAGGAAACCTTTTTAAGCGCCGGCTTTACGGCACTCTCCAGGTGTTTTGGCCGTTTATTTGCACCGCCTTGCCAAGAAGTCTTTAAGCTGCGCTCCTTAAACAGCGATTTTAGCCGTCCTCCCCCTTCCGGCGCCATATAAGCTTTGCTTAAATCAGAAATTGTCAGTTCCATGCTCAATCCTCTAAAAAAACATTTTTAACAGGTACAAGGTTATCATAATTTCCATTCCAATAATCATCCTTATCGATCAAAGACAGCAAAGATATGGATGTTACAAGCACTGTAGGATTCCCGCCCGGGTCATAGCCGTCGTAAGGGATTTCCAGCTCTCCGCTGCTGACTAAATACTGATCGCCATAGCTTCCCCACAGTACCATCGGCTTATAATTGCTTAAGGAAGCCATATCCGTCACCCTGCCGCTAAACAGGTCAATATTATAATCATATTCATCCGAATAGACAAGATGTCCATCCAGTACCGTCCGTATTTCAGAAATATCCGCCCCATTAATGCCGGACTCTGTCAGAGAGGCAAGTATAATTTTCTCGCCGCCATCCCTTAAATCAGCCGCCTTCAAACAATCTCCGGGAATATCAAAATAATATAAAAGGTGCCCGTCGGCGTAGATGATCCGGTCCTCAGTTTTCCAGGACATAATTTCTTCCATCTGCCCGCTGTCTACATGATAGCTGTGCAGGGCTGTTTTCAGAGCGCTGTAGCGTTCCTCGGCGCTCATATCCTCCACGCCCTCCGGCTCTTCAAAGGTCGTAATTAACACCTGGTCATCAAAGGCGCCGCTGACCAGCCCTACATTGTTTGGAAATGTACACAGCTCTTTCACCGTTCCATCCACACTGCTCACTCCAAGCAGCTTTGTCTGCGATTCCCCGCTGACATAAAACCATTCTCCGTCAAAGGCGATTTCCCCGGTAAACCATTCCACATAATGCTCGGTAAATTCTGCCAGCTTCGTGCGCCCGCTCCCGTCAAGCTCGGCCTTATAAATAGCTCCGGGAGTATCGTCAAGTCCAGTGTTAGCCAAAAATAAATGCTCATTGGCAACCAAAACAGTCACGCCTCCGGCAGTCATTTCTGAGTCGAGCCAGCTTGGATCGGACGCGGACTGATGATCCGAGGACAAATCCGGCGATAAATAAATTCTCTGGGCGCTGGCTGCATCGGTATATAAAATATTCGCGCCTGGGCTGCCTCCTAAATAATGTATTTCATAAAAGCCATCGCTGCTCGCTCCAACAGAGCCTTTATTTTGCTGGTTAAGAAGTCTTACGGAGCTATTCTCCTCCTGTTCCCCCAGGCCGGACGGCTCCCCGGTGCTGCCGCTTTGGTTCAAATCAGCCTGCTCTGCGTGATCCTGCCCGGCCTCTTCTAAAGATACCGGCCCATCTAACGCCCCTAAAGAGGCCGGTTCTTCCCCATCCTTTCCACAGGCACAGGCCGCCAGGGCAAAACACATAATAAATATCAGACACATTTTTCGTTTCATAACAATTCCCTCCCTGTCATTTCGTACTTGTCCACGGTTCCCCCATAAACAGTACCCATTTCGTTTCTGCCATTATCGTACAGTGTAAATGTTACAAACTTGTAAACAGCTATGAAATATTTCATATATCTAAATCCATCCGGACAATTTCTTCATTAATAGGATCATTATAAAATAGCTGTCCGCCCTGTATATCCACTCCATATTTGGGATCAAAGGAAAAATCATATTCCGTCGTATAAAGGCACTGATTTTCAGAAGTATCGACATGAACACGGTAATAGCCATGAGAGGGAAGCCCCACACGATTTTGATAGGCGCTGTAGTAAAGCCATTGCCCGTCAAAATTCAACAGCCTGCCTAAAACCAGGTCTTGCGGCTGTTCTAAAATTGTTTTTATATTTCCTTCCTGATCCGCATAATAAATAGGAAAAACACATTCTGCGTGTTCTGCAAGCTCTGTGAAAAAAATCCCGGAGTCCACAGGAAGAGCCGTCCAGGTCGGCTTTAAATCATCCAGCAGCACAGGAACAAACAGCTTTTTCCACAGAACTGCCCGCTCCTGTACATCATTGTCCTGATATTCCAGGGAAACATGCCCGTCATCCGCGAAATTATAAAAATAATAACCGCCAAGCTTTTCAGAGGAAATTAACGGGTTCATCACCGCGATTGTCTGGACTTTAAGCAGGCCTTCATCGGTCTGATAATGAATATCCGAAAAATCACTCATTAAAACATTGCTCAATTCCCCATTTTTCCCGATCTCACTGATGGACCGCGCCTCCCCGTCCAAAAGCTTTCCGGTTTCCGTATCTATTTTATAGCCCACATAATCCCGCCGCCCCTCCGAATCCTGGGGCGTAAAGGTGAATAAATAATCGCCATAAAAATCACAGGTGACAACGCCGTCGCACACAACAGTTTCGTCCTTATCGTCAATACCAATACTGTGTATTTTTAAGTCATGGCCGCAATAGTACAGCCGTCCGCCGCACTGATATAAGGTATAGCCATAATCCTCAACCGGATAAAATAATTCTTCTTCCCCGTTGCTGTCAACTTTATAAATGCCTCCATAGCCCCTGTAAAACAGATCGCCGCCATAGCTCACGGTGAAATGGTTGTTTTGGCCGACGAGCTCCTGGGGCTGGCAGGCAGAGTTTTCCGTGGAATATGACGGTTCGTCCGTTTCGGTTTCGCCGGTTGCTGCGTCCTGTTGGGGGCTGTTTTGACAGGCGGTGCAAAGCATTGACATGGCCAGGATAACAGCGGCTCCGGTTCGTTTTATTTTTATATTCATTTTCAATCCCCTCACTTTAAAATTTTCAGAAATACTTACAAAAAAGCTAAAATTTCCTATAAAGTAAAAATACCCCCAGTTGATCGGCTAATGCAAGATAACTGCACAGGCTATGATCAACTAAGGGTAAGTATAGCAGGGTAATGTTACGGAGTTGTAACCAGGGAAATTATCCCCCAACAACTACCCCCCTATAATGATTCCTCCGTTATCTGGTTCCACAATAGCGGATATAGTAATTATGTTTAATTTATTGCCTTTTTAAATTTTTAAAGAATATCGTATAACTGACGGCATATGCCGCTAAATACGATTAAAAATATACTCAGCCAAAACATCACAGCATACCCGGTTTATGCTATCTTCAGGAATCCGGTTTATATTCAATAATTGAACGGCGGACACTCCTGCTTCATATCCCTCTAACTGATGCTTTCGATTTTCTACTTCATAGATTTTTTCTTTTAGAGCCTCCAGACTCAATGAGTCGTCTAAAGATAAGCCTAAATCATATAAATAGTAGGTATATCTGTTTTGACAATAGGATGTGTAATACTCCCTAAGGGCATTTGATAAAGGGTTATCTGTGTTTAAATATCCCTGAGATAACTCAGCGATCTTGATAGCGTCAGCATCGCAGCATAAATCAGAATAATTGCAGCTGCTATTGTATTTTGCACCAACAATCTTTTGGGCCAGCTGACGTGCTTCCATATCTGGATATTCATCAATCACAGCTTGTACTTCTCCCATACCGGTTGCTAAATCTCCAACCCAACCGGCCCATGTCTTATCAAGGACAGAACTTATATAACATTCTGTCGTTGCCGCTAAATGGGCTAAATCCATCTCTCCTCCATAATTATCAATGAAGCATTGTGGGGCTAAACCAATCAGAGGATTCAGCCATGCAGCCAGATCTGAATAATGCGTATTCATATACTCAACAAATCCTTCATCAATCCCCCGTCCGGTCGTAATTGACCATTTCCAATCACTATAATTTTGGCTTCTTAAATAATTTGTAACACCGAGTATTGATATTTTTCCGGAAAAAACAGGAAGATTGCCCGGATCAAGGGAAAAGCACATATCATAATATTCCTTGTATGCAGCCTCGACTTCTTGTATTTTATCAGCGATTTCAGAATA
>JAGZDD010000127.1 GCA_018369015.1 Clostridiales bacterium
CAAAGCCTGAACAAGGTCATTCAAAAGGCGGCGCAGGGGCTTTCTCATCCGATTGTTCTTGGCAGGACCCATTCCAGCGATGTGTTTTACCACGAGACTTGTGTGGGGGATTATCGGCAGTATTATGAAAAACACCAGTGTGTTTGCGTGGAAATGGAGAGCTATGCCCTGTTCCATAATGCTAAAATTTTAGGAAAGCGGTCGGCCTGCCTTTTGACAATTTCAGATTCCTTTGTGGATCATAAGGAATTATCTGCTAAAGAGAGGGAAACCTCTTTTGACGGAATGATGAAAGTAGCTCTGGAAGCGGCGCGGGCCTGTGAACAAAATAATGGTGAGGAGCAGTTATGACAGAGGCGATGAAATACAGGCGGATTTTTACAATTGTGATTGACTCTCTTGGAATTGGCGCAATGCCTAATGCCGCAGATTACGGCGATGAAGGTGCGGATACGCTCGGCCATATTGGTGACCATATGCCAAAGCTTCATATTCCAAATCTGGCAAGGCTCGGTCTTACAGTCCTTCATCCGCTGAAGACTGTTTTGGCTGTGCCGGAGCCGGTCGGATATTTTGCCCGGATGCATGAGGCCAGCGCGGGCAAGGATACAATGACCGGGCATTGGGAAATGATGGGACTTTTGATGGAGCAGCCTTTTTTGACGTTTACAGCGCATGGTTTTCCAGAGACGCTTATAATGGCCCTTGAAAAGGAAACGGGCCATAAGGTCATTGGGAACCGGGCGGCCAGCGGAACCGTCATTTTGGATGAGCTTGGAGAAGAGCATATAAAAACCGGGGCAATGATTGTTTATACGTCGGCGGATTCTGTATTGCAGATTGCCGCCAGCGAGGAAACTTTTGGGCTTAAGGAGCTGTACCGGTGCTGCGAGATTGCAAGAAAACTGACGTTTAAGGCGGAATGGAAGGTTGGCCGTGTCATTGCCAGGCCTTTTGTCGGGAAAAAACGGGGAAGCTTTGTGCGTACCTCAAACCGCCATGATTACGCTTTAAAGCCTTATGGTCCTACGGTATTAACAGCACTTAAGGCGTCCGGCTTTGATGTGGTTAGCGTTGGGAAAATTAACGATATTTTTGACGGGGAAGGTATTACACAAGCTTACCGTTCAAAAAGCAGTGTTCATGGTATGGATCAGACGATTGAACTTATGGACAAAGACTTTATGGGTCTGTGCTTTGTCAATCTTGTTGATTTTGACGCTCTTTGGGGCCACCGCCGCGACCCTGTGGGCTATGGCCGGGAGCTGGAAATGTTTGATGAAAAGCTTGCGATTGTTTTATCGAAGCTGCTGCCTGGCGATTTGCTTATGATTACGGCGGACCATGGAAATGATCCGACCTATAAGGGAACAGATCATACGAAGGAAATGGTGCCGCTGCTCATGTACAGCCCTTCCATGGCAGGCGGCGGCCGCCTTGGAGATACCGAATCTTTTGGCGCTGTGGGCGCGACTGTAGCTGAGAATTTCCACGTGGACATGCCTCAGGGAACGATTGGAAGCAGTCTGCTGGATAAACTATTATAAATATGCAAAAAAATGTAATTGTTGGCCCGAAGCATTATCTTACAGAAAGAGGAGCGAATTATGCCGATTAAAATTAATGGAATTAATCATGTAGCGATTAGTGTCGCTGATTTTGAGGAAAGTATTGCATGGTATGAAAGAGTTTTTGGTTTTACGGTGATTGACCGTTCAGAGATTCCAGGAACTGGAATAAAGGTTTCCCATATGCAGGGAGCCGGTTTTTTGCTGGAAATTTTTTGCGCTCCCGGGGCTAATCCGCTGCCCCCGTCGCGCCGTATCCCCAACGAGGACCTGCTAACCCAGGGCAACAAGCATTTTTCCTTTGGCGTACCTGACGCCCATAAAGCCAAGGATGAAATGGAGGCTATGGGCGTGGATATCGCTTTTGTCGCGGAGGTCGACGGTACCTACGGCGTTTTTATCCGGGATAACACGGGAAATCTTATTGAAATTTTTGAAGAAGGCACTGAATAATAAATTGGGAAAATAGATCCATATCCCTGTGTTTTCTTGATTGCTTGAGGGCGGCTTCGCAGGCTGCCCTCATTTCATCTGGAATAATCAGCGCAGGATAGCCGTGATCTGTAAGTATTTGATTCATCAGCGCCTGGGCCAGAGCTTCATTGCCTGATGGGAACGGGGCAATGTCAACGATCCGTTTATAAGCCATAGCAGCCAGCTCTACAGGATGGAGCGTAGATTTTGAAAATTCAATCTGGCTGGAAAAATGGGCCATAAGCTGGGGAATATCTTCGGGGAGGGGATATTTGTGACCGGAGACGGCAGGCAGAGAACATTGCCGGTAAGAGCCGCAAAGGGCGGTATCCGCCTCCGGCGTTTTAATATTTAAGGATTGGTATAAGGCTTTAACAAAATGCTCATCGATGATTTGCGGTGCTTTTTCGGGAATTTCCGGATGTAATAAAGAATCTAATTCATTTAACAGTTTCATAATGGGAAACCCCTCCTTTCTGGTGCATATCTTTTTATAGGCTAAGTAGTGCAGTGTTTGCGGCTGGACTGCCGACAATGCTCATGTGCGGTAAAGTAACATTAAATGATAGCCGCCGCTATTCCCGAAAAGAGCGAAACAAATTGGCAGCTTGCCGCTTTTTTTTCTTATGGTTTTTCTTGATATGTATTAACGCAATCAGGGCATAAATATTTTTCACGCCATGTCATCATGGTTTGAAGAACAGGGAGAAAACTTTCTTTCAGACATACAAAACACCTCTCTTTACATAGGAGTATATTTCAAAATCTCTTAGAAATCAAGGTACTATTATCAGTTGTTCGTAGCATTAAAAAGACAGTACTTGTATCGAACGGAATAAATTACTGGAAGTCACGACAGGTTGTACCTGCCATAAATGCAAATTTTGTACGCTTTATGATGACTTACCTTTTAAGTTTAGAATGTCGCCAGTTGAAGATATAGAAGCTGATTTGAAAGAAACTGCTGAAACAATATATTATTAAGCTGTTGCATAAAATGGCTGCGTGAGGGTTTGTGGTGAATATGGATAATGTGCGGGCGTTTTGCGAAAAATATTACTTCACAAAGTAGTATTATTCTATTTGCACTAATATGCAAATATGATAAAATAAAAAAAGAAAGAAGGTGATTGAATGAATAATACAATATTAACAGATATGTCTGGCGCATATATAGAGCACTCTTATGTTATTACTGCTTTTACTGGTATGGTGTTTGGACAATTAAAAAAAAGTATGTGTCAGGTATTTCCTGATAATGTTCAATATAAATGGGTTGTGGATGGCGAAGAAAAAAAAGTGATTCCAGATGCAACAATTAATTGTCGTGTTCATGCCAAAAAAGGAAATTCATTCTTTGATGTTCCTCGTTTTGTGATGGAAGTTTTGTCGAAATCAACGGAAAAATATGATCGTGGTGAAAAGATGGAGATTTACCGCAAGATGGAAGTTGATGAATATTGGATTGTAGACTGGACAAAACGCCAAATTGAAATTTACAATTTGGATTATGATGAAAATCAGGAACCACAGTATTATTTATTTAAGACGATTACAGACACAAATAAAAATGAATTACGTATTGTTCATTTCCCTGATATTCATATTGATTTTGATGAATTATTTGATTTCTAGTATTAGAACAAATGGCGGCTATATTAGGAGCTAAGTATCAATCAGGATTTTATTTTCCAGATGGAAGCAAAGCAGAATGAGGCATTGTACTTTATTTGTACAGTGCTTTTTCTTTATCTATGAAGCCTGCCAGCGACAAGATGAATCCTTGCTTTTAATTGAGGTTAATGATAAAATAAAAAATACCTGCTGCCGTGAGAAGCACGGCAATAATAATGAAAACCCGTAAAGGGATACCTGGATGCCGTGAGAAGCACGGCAATAATAATGAAACCCCATAAAGGGATACCTGGATGCCGTGAAAAAGCACGGCAATAATAATGAAAGGATTCGATGATTGTGACAATTTATGAATTTGCAAACTACATTGCGAAAAAGACAGAGGATATCATTGCCAGGAGATATGGAGTAACCGGCGTGGAAGTCATTGGAAGTAAAGAAGAACCGATGTTACACATTACAAATAAAGATTTTAATATTGACAGAAGCGTATCTGCACAGGAGCCTTATAAGGATTTTGAGGCGAATGGTGAAACCCAGCCAGAAACCTATGCCGAGGCTCTGGCATTTGAAGTAGAGTATGCTATGTTTGAGGATATGGTTACAAATTCGGATATATCCAAATATAAGGATTTCAAGGTGGCCGGAGAGTTGCTTTATACAAAGCTTTTAGACGTAGACCGCAGCCGCGGTGTTTTTCTTGAAGGCGCCCTTGGCCGTAAGGTCGATGATTACAGCATTATGGTTCTTTATATCCATGACGGAAAAACGAAAACATTTGTTAATGAGGAGCTTGTAAAAACCTGGGGGGTACGCCCGGCGGCATTATTTATTAAGGCTTCGGAAAACTCAGGTACTTACCAGGCGTGACCGGTAGGCATTTTTAAACCACGGAAAAGGTATCGATGAGTATTTGGGCGAATGGGTGGTCAGCTTTCCATACGGCTACAATATCTGTACCCATCGTATCATCATCAAGGTCGATTTTTTTCAGCCCCCGGAAGGTGTCGACGATATTTCCGGTCAAAAGCGCATAGCCCTGACCGATTTCAAGATAAGACAGCAGTGTGGCAAAATTGTCAATTTCGCATATTTTAGGCGCTTGTATTCCGAGTCTTTTCAGATTGCTTACGCCATTTTCAAAAAGCCGCGGCGATAGCTGTGATTTCAAAACAAGGTAGGGCTCGTCTTTAAAATCCGTGACGCAAAGCCCTTTTTTCCCGGACAGGGAAGACTTTTCAGAGTAGATTAAAGCACCGTGCCGCCTAAGGATCGGGCGCGTTTTATAATTTTCATCATAGGGGAGATCGAGGCTTAAGGTTAGAAGGAGATCGACCTCGTCATTTTCCAGGGCCTTTTTGTTTTCTGCAAAGCTGCCGCGAAAAAGCGAAATCTGCATATGGGGCGCTGTATTTTCAAGATGCCTGTAAAATGCCGGAAGAAAATCCTCTACCGTGGCTCCGTCAAAACATGCAATTTTGAAAAGCGGCCGGCTGCTTTTTCCAATTTCAATGGCGTGTTTTTTAGCCGCCTGGAGCTGGTTTGCAATCTGTATAAGATCCTTTTCAAACTGGCGGCCTGCCTCAGTGAGCGCCACAGCGCGGCTATTGCGCAGAAACAGCCGCGTTCCCAATTCTTCCTCAAGAAGGGCGATCTGCTTGCTTAGGGCGGGCTGAGAAATGTAGAGTGATTTGGCGGCAGCAGTAAAATTCAGGTGCTTAGCAACCGCTAAAAAATATTCCATCTGTGAAAAATTCATAAAAATCCCCCATAACCTTCTGTAAACTATACCAATATTTTACTATGTCTTATAGGTCCTGACAAGACACGAAATGGCGTTACTTGTTTGCTGGCTGTAAACGTAACTATTCAGCCATGCCATCTCGGATTCGTAGCTGTCGCTGCTTTTTCGCTGCTTACGCAGCTAAATCCTCGATTCGGGCTAAACGTCCTATGCCTAAGGAGGAAAAAACTCTCTGCAAGCCAGCTTGCGCTCTATGTTCCGCTTCGGCCAGCGCAGGACAGTCGTTCACCGGACGTCTGTCCTGCGCCGTGGTTTTCCACGCCTCAGCCGTATGGCTGAATAGTTACCTGCAAACAGCAGCACCCCCGCCTGCTGCTGTACTGGCCGGAAGGCGGGGGTGCTAAAAAATTTGTTTACTGGGCTGTTTTGTAGGTACGGTAGGAGAACAGTGCTTCGTGGCCCTGGAAATTGGCATTGCGCACGGCGCACAGCTCAAAGGTAATCTGGTCGTTTGCCATGTCATATTCGGTAAATACAGGGCGGCTTCCGGCTCTAAGGTCAGCAAAGCCTTCATCCGTCATTGTTCCTTCGGGAGCGGCAGCGGGAATATTATCGATAACCCCGTGAAGGCCCCAGCCGATAACAACGGAATGATCGTTAAAGTAATCAACACTTCCGCAATGGCTTGCGATATGGTAGGTGTCTGTTTTTTGATTAAGGTCTGTGCCGTTAATCACATCAAAAACAGAAGCCGTATTGTCCGCTGTGTTAATCGTAACCTTCATTGTTCTTGTCAGTGTTGGAACTGGAAGGGCTGTAAGGAACGGGGCGTTCCCAGTCTGGTTATCAAAAATACTGATCTGAGGATCCTGTGTTAACGTGCCGTCTTCGTTTTTATTTATATAGCGGGCATAGTGCTGGCCGTAGGTCAGGGCAGTAAATTCATTGCCTTTTTCATCCTTGCGGGAAGCTGCATATTCATCGTAGCCGCTTAAAGTGCTGGCCTTTCCGCCAAGAATCCACTCAATATTTCCAGTATCAATATCGAATTGGTAAACCGCACACTGGTCGCGCATAGACACAAGGAGCTTATCAATATTTCCTTCGGTGTCCAGTGTATAGTCCAGGCTGTTTGGGTGTACATAGTCCATCCACCCATCGGCCGGCGACGGCACGGTTTCCTCGTTAATAACAACATCGATTCCCTGGTCCGTGCTGTTTTCATAATCGATTTTTTCAACTGCAGAGCTATAAAGCATTGGATAGTCTGTTGTATTAATTTCATGGAGCACGCTGCCGTCCTGGACCTCCTGGAAGATACCAGCCCAGACATAGGCGGTGCTGCCGCCGTCAATGCCTGTGACATCGTCGGGCAGATTATCGACAAGGAGCGGAGTGTAGCTCATTGTAAGATAATGGCTGTCACCGAGAACGACAAATTCGTGCTGATCTAAGTAGCCCTCCCCGTGAGTGTGATTTTCTTCTGTATTCGGTAAAAGGGTCACATAGTCGATTTCATTGTAGTTTTCATCCATAACCACATACATGCCGCTGGAGAAGCCGCCGTTGGCATTTCTAAAGTCCTGGCGCAGCTCGGCAAAATAAGTATAATAGCTGCCATCCTTTGTGTTCTGCTTCGCAAAGTTTTCTGCCATAAGCTCGCCTACGCTGCCAAGGTTCCGGTAATAGACAAGTTCGCGGCTGGTATTGACACGAAGCAGGAATTTGTCGATGGCGAAATCGTAGGTTCCGGCGTTTTCCTGGGCTACGCCTTCCCCGGAAATAACAAGGCCGGGGATCATTTCACTTAATGTATGGACATTGTATACTGTGCCGTCCTCCATCGTAATGGTGATGATTTCATCGACGGGGTTATCGGCCAAAATTGTTGCCGGAATAAGGGAAGCCTGCCCGTCGGTAACTGCAATATCCCCGGAAATACTGCTCTTTGCGGAAGCGATTGCCGCGTCCTTAGCCGGCGTAAAGACCAGGGAATTTCCTGCAACAAGGGCATTCAGGTAATAATCGGTTGTGTTTGCTTCATCAAGAGAGGGAACAAGGACAACGCCTGTAGCCCCTTTTTCGTCAGCAACGGAAATACTTATGTCGGCGGCGTCTGGAACAAGCTTCAGCGCTTCGCGCTCTGAGGCAAGCTCATCTGCAAAATCAAAAGAAATATTAGAATAAGAAATTTCGGCAACACTGGCAGGCTCCTCCTTGCTGTCAGCCGCTTCCCCGCCGTCAGATGGAGCCTGGCTTTCGCTGTCAGCCAAGCTGTCTGTGGAAGCCGCACTTTCATTGGCTGCAGCCGTTTCCTCTGTAGTTTCTGGAACTGTTTTGGCCTGGTTTCCACCGGAGCATCCGGCGAGAACCATGGCGGCAGTCATAGCCAGGGCAACACCCTGAAGTAAACGTGATTTCATAAATACGCTCTCCTTTTCTGATTTTTTTCCACATGTATTTACGCTGTATGCCAAAAAATACAATCACCGTTAAGCTTGGCGGACGGATAGACGTCTGTTTAGGCTCTAACGTTTTGTGGATATGCACATTGTGTATAAAATCTAAAAAAATAGTTGATTCATTGTGCAAATTTATTGTAAATGATTTCGGGCCTAAAGAGAAATATCTAAAAATTATTGAAGGATAATTTGCAGTTATAGATTTTTATGGCAATATGATAGATGATTATTTCAACACAAAGAAGTTGACAAAAGAAAACAATGTGGTAAAATAAACAATAACTGAAAATTTTCAGAAGCAATGAAGAGGAGTACTAAGGGCAATAACCATTTCAGAAAGCTGCCGGAGGATGCGAGGCAGTATGTGTTTGCTCCCAACTCGCCTTGGAGTTTTCCTGGTGAAGTATCGATTAAAGATATGGGTAGGCAGGAACGGCTGATTTCCGTTATAAAATCCTTAAAAGCGCATCAATGATGATGAAGCAGAGTGGTACCGCGGAAAAGGAATGTTGATCCCCTTTCGTCTCTGAATACATGGCCTGTCATGGCCGTTGTTTTAGGGCGGAAGGGGTTTTGTAATGCCAGAGGACGTCATTTCCCGTTTGCTGTCAAGGTTCCTGCAAAGCAGTGCTCCTGTACACTTAGAGTATTCATTGTCAAACTGTAACGGTTCAGCCATATTGTTCTAGCCTTACAGATGACGCTGCTTTTGGTTCACCAGCCCCATGGCTGACTCGTTACGTAAAATATTAGGAAAGGAATTTGATAATCATGGCAAAGACATATAATCACAAGGTGATTGAGAAAAAATGGCGTGAACACTGGGAAAAGGATCCAGTGAATGTCAATGACGGCAAAAAGCCGAAATATTACTGCCTGGATATGTTCCCTTATCCGTCTGGCAACGGCCTTCATGTAGGCCACTGGAGAGGCTATGTTATTTCCGATGTATGGAGCCGTTATAAAATGCTTAACGGATATTATGTTATTCATCCTATGGGATGGGACGCTTTCGGCCTCCCCGCTGAAAACTACGCGATTAAAATGGGCGTTCATCCGGAAAAATCCACGGCTGAAAATGTGGCTAATATTAAACGCCAGATCCAGGAGATTGCCGCAATTTATGACTGGGATATGGAGGTAAATACGACCGATCCCAATTTTTATAAATGGACCCAGTGGATTTTTGTGAAAATGTTTAAGGCCGGGCTGGCTTATGAAAAGGAAATGCCTATTAACTGGTGCCCGTCCTGTAAAACGGGCCTTGCCAACGAGGAAGTTGTCAATGGCAAATGCGAGCGCTGCGGCGCGGATGTTACGAAGAAAAATCTTAAGCAGTGGATGCTTAAAATTACAAAATATGCGGACCGCCTTTTAAATGACCTTGATAAGCTGGACTGGCCGGCAAAGGTTAAGAAAATGCAGACGGACTGGATCGGAAAATCCTACGGAGCAGAGATTGATTTTGCAGTTGATGGCCGGGATGAAAAAATTACAGTTTATACAACACGGCCAGATACATTATATGGCGCGACATTTATGGTACTGGCTCCTGAGCATGCCCTTGCCAGGGATCTGGCGACGGATGAAACACGGGCCGCAGTGGAGGATTATATTTACCAGACATCCTTAAAATCATCGGTGGACCGTCTCCAGGATAAAGAAAAGACCGGCGTATTTACAGGAAGCTATGCCATCAATCCGTTAAACGGTGCCAAGGTGCCGATCTGGTTATCTGATTATGTTTTAGCGGATTACGGTACAGGCGCTATTATGTGTGTGCCTGCCCATGATGACCGTGACTTTGAATTTGCCACAAAATTTAATATTCCTATTATCCAGGTTATTTCACCGGATGGCAAGGAAAATCCAAATTTGACACAGGCATATACAGAATCCGGTACAGTTATTAATTCCGGAGAATGGACAGGTATGGATTCGGCTGTATTAAAGAAGGAAGCGCCGGAAATTATTGAAAAACGGGGTATTGGCAAAAAGACAACAAATTATAAGCTCCGTGACTGGGTATTTTCCCGCCAGCGTTATTGGGGCGAGCCTATTCCTATTGTCCATTGTGAAAAATGCGGCTGCGTGCCTGTACCGGAAGATCAGCTCCCGCTGCTTCTCCCGGAGGTTGAGAGCTATCAGCCGACAGGAACTGGTGAGTCACCGCTGGCAGCTATTGACGAATGGGTGAATACGACATGCCCGTGCTGCGGCGGTCCTGCCAAAAGAGAGACAAACACAATGCCCCAGTGGGCAGGCTCCTCCTGGTATTTCCTCCGCTATGTGGACAGCAAAAATGATAAGGAGCTTGTATCCAGAGAAAAGGCGGATAAATATCTTCCTGTAGATATGTATATCGGCGGCGTGGAACACGCGGTGCTTCATCTGCTCTATTCAAGATTTTATACAAAGTTCCTTTGCGATATAGGCGTTATTGATTTTGACGAGCCGTTTATTAAGCTGTTTAACCAGGGGATGATCACCGGGAAAAATGGTATTAAGATGAGTAAGTCCAAAGGAAATGTCGTATCTCCTGATGATCTTGTGCGGGATTACGGCTGCGACTCCTTAAGGCTTTACGAGCTGTTTGTCGGCCCGCCGGAACTGGATTCTGAATGGGATGACCGCGGCATTGACGGCGTTTACCGTTTCCTTAACCGTTTCTGGAATATGATTATGGATAATAAGGATAAAGCTATGGCGCCGTCCAAAAATATGGTGAAGCTCCGCCATAAAATGATTTATGATATTTCCACCCGCTTAGAGCAGTTCAGCCTTAACACAGTCATTTCTGGATTTATGGAATATACAAACAAGCTGACCGATGTGGCTAAGAAGGAAGGCGGCCTTGATAAGGAAACGTTAGAGACAGCAGTCATTCTTATGGCTCCGTTTGCTCCCCATCTTGGCGAGGAGCTTTGGGAACAGCTTGGCCATAACAGCAGTGTATTTGAAAACCAGTGGCCAAAGGCTGATGAAGAAGCGATGAAGGATGATGAGGTTAATGTGGCTGTCCAGATTAACGGTAAGGTACGCGCGGTCATACAGCTTCCGGCAGATATTTCCAAGGATGAAGCGCTGGCTGCCGGAAGGGAAGCTCTTCGCGGCAAGCTCACCGGAAATATTGTAAAGGAAATTTATGTTCCCGGGAAGATTGTTAATATTGTAATGAAATAATTGTAAAAATGGCGCAGGTAGTGGAAATATTATCTGCGTCATTTTTTTGCAAAAGAATGAGTTTATTTAAAAACAATGTAAACTGATGGACGAGGTTTTCATAAAGGGTAACGAAAGAAGCTGAGAGTACGGGATAATATCATATTAATATGGTGGAACTGTATATACTAAAACTTTTAAAAAAGAGTTACTACTCAGCCATGCATCTCGGATTCACGCAGCTAACGCTGCTCCCCGCCGCTATCGCGGCTGAATCCTCGATTCGGGCTAAGCGCCCTAGACTAAAGAGTGACAAAACCTCTCTGCAAGCAAGCTTGCGGTCTACGCTGTGCTTCGGTCGGCGCAGGGCAGACGTCCACCGGAC
>JAGZDD010000128.1 GCA_018369015.1 Clostridiales bacterium
GGCGAACAGATTCTGCTTTAATTCCATATCTTCTAAAACACATTCAATGACAAGCTGGGCGCTTTTAACGCCTTCACTGTGCATGTCCTGAGTAAAGCTGATCTTAGAAACAATATGATCAACATCAGCTTCTGTAACAATACCTTTTTCAACGAGCAGTTTCATATTATTGCGAACCTTGGCTTCAATGTCTACAGGATAAACATCATAGACAGTAACCTTGGCGCCGTCAAGGCCTGCAAGGATCTGGGCAATGGCACTTCCCATCATTCCTCCGCCGCAAACTAAGAACTTCTTAATATCGCTCATTTTTTTAATCTCCTTCTATCTGCCAGGTTCCGGCCCCATAGTGTACCCCTCTTTTGCCGAAAGTATTTGCCAAGTATACTTTCCGGCCTTTAGAGCACACCTGTGACCCGGGGAATCACTTAAGGAAGCCCGGGCCGTAAAATCATCTCCAGTACGGGTTATCCTGCCATAAAGCTTTGTGTGAATAAGCCAAAATCAGCAGGTCAGATAACCGCCGCTGCAGTCATAGTTGCCGCCAGTCATATATTTGGAAGCTTCGGAAGAAAGGAATAATGCGAAGCCTACAAAATCATCCGGCTCAGCCAGACGGCCGATCGGTTCACGTTTCAGGAAGTTTTTATAGACTTCAGATTCTGGATCAAACATCCACTCTGTCAGCTCGCTGCGGAATACTGTCGGGCAGATCGAGTTTACATTAATGCCATATTTAGCTGTAAGATCACAAGCCATACTGGATACCATAAGGTCAGCGCCGCCCTTAGATGTGCAGTAGCCTGTATATCCGGCCATACCGCGTTTGGAGCGCTGGGAAGTAACAACAACCATCTTGCCGCCCTTGCCCTGGTCAACCATCTGCTGTGCAACATATTTGCATACAATATATACAGACTTGCAGTCAGCGTCCATAATATACTGCCAGTCAGCAACAGACTGCTCAAGAATATTCTGAGGCTTATTGTAGCCATGGCAAACAGCAAGAATATTTACTTCACCATATTTTGCTACAGTTGCTTTAATCAAGGCGTCAACCTGTTCTTCCTGGGCAGGGTCTGCTACGTAATAAGCGCAGTCAATGCCTTCTGCCTTAAATTCATCCTCAAGGGCTTTTAATTTGCCTTCATTACGGCCGGTCATCATAACCTTTGCGCCAGCATAGCCATAAGCCTTTGCAAGCACTTTTCCGAGGGCGCCTGTAGCGCCTGTCACAAGGGCAACCTTTCCTTCTACGGAAAACATATTATTTACAAACTCTTTACTTACTGGAACCATTTCAGTAAATCCTCCTTTAATAGTGATACCGCCTTTGCCGGCGTATCTTCTTTTTTATAGGTAAACTGTCCTACTCTTCCAATCAGTCTGGATAGTTGATGATAACTAACATTCTTGCAGGTAATTTACTCTTATTTTCAAGATAACGGCCTTCGTTTGGAGGGAAGGAAATGGACTCATCTTTATGGATCACATATTCTTTTCCGTCTTTGTCTGTTACTGTCATTTCACCTTCAAGAACATAATATACTTTTTCCAATGGGTTATCTTCATAAGCATATTCAGCTCCGCCGCCTGGTAAGAACTCACTCATACCGATCCAGAATTTGGAAGCGCCTGTTTCATCTTTGCCATGATAACGCATGCATGTGCAGCCATGATGTCCTGCTGCTTCATAAGTTGATAAATCTGCAAGTGTTCTTTTAACCATTTGAATGACCCCTTTTCTTAACTTTTTATAATTTGTTTATAGTTTTAATGCTTATTTTACAAACACTAACAACATGCACAAAAAACCATGTTATTTTTTGTTTATAAAAAGCACAACTTACAGTTGTAGATTTTGTGATAAAATTAACATCTACATTTACCGTGTTTTTATTATATAACACAAGCAAGATTTATGCAATAATTACAAAGAAGTTACGTAGTTACTTTTTAGTTACCCATTTTTTCCGGCCAGATCGCTCCTCAAAAATAAAAAAAAGCGTTCCCGGCTGGCGGGGTTATTGGTAACAGTTCAGCCAAGTCTGCGCACTTGCTGCGCAGACCGCCAGAAAGTGAAACAGGAGTGCAAAAATCCCATCGCCGCAGACGATTTTTAATGGATTTTTGCATGTAACAGTTCAGCATAGCTGAACTGTTACAACTGTTGTAAAAAAGTTCCCGGTTATTGTTTACTCGCCCCAAAATTTATTATATAATGTAATAAAGTTTCTTGCCGCGCTGTAGGCGGTTTAACTACGCATGAAAACCAGGATTGCTCCGTGCTTTGCGGTCTACGCTGCCGCTCCGGTCGGTGCTTAACAAGCGGTCTCCGCTTCGGTCGTTGCCAGACGCGTGGTCTACACTCCGTGCCGGTGTTGCTAAGCGCCACTGGCGCTTAGCAACCCGCACTCATACCACCTTGCCCGTCCGATGTCTATGAGTCATTGTGTGCAAGCACACCCTGCCTCATAGCCGCCGTCCGGGGCTTTCATAATAAACTAGTTTTTCGGAGGTCAGGTCAATGGATTATATCAACCCTTATTTATATGGTATGCGCTGCATTTCAGGCAAATGGAAAACCACCATTCTTCATCATATTTACACTTATGGCAGTATACGTTTTAATGAAACAAAAAAAACACTTCCCATCAGTGAAAAAGTGCTTAGCCAGCAGCTCAAAGAACTGGAGCGCGACGGACTTGTCCGCCGGATCCAGTATCAGGTCATGCCTTTAAAGGTTGAATATGTCCTTACCCCCATTGCAGAGGAGCTTATACCGGCCTTAGATCAAATTTACATATGGAGTATCAAACGAATGCATGAACGGGGTGTTCCCATTGACCCCGACGCCTTTGTCGTCCACCAGGACGAGCGCTACATCCGGGAGCTTGGCGATATTATGGAGGCTAATGGCTTCCTCCAGGGAGATCTTTCCGAAGCAAAGGCAAAAGCACAGGAAGCAAAAAATAAAAGACAGGAGAAATGATAGAGGTGGGGAACAAAAGCTATGCTTTTGTTCCCCACCTCTATCTGTGACGCATTTAAAAATTGATTCCAACAATTTACCAATATATCCTAACCAAAAATCTCATCCTTGATACGCCGCCCTGTCAAGGAAGCTGCTATACCGCCCTCCGCAGTTTCCTTCAATGAGGCAGGCAGCGCCTTGCCCACTTTATACATTGCTTCAATCACCTCATCGACAGGTATGAGACACGGGGCGCCGCTTAGGGCCACATCCGCACTGGTCAGCGCATTTACCGTCTGAGAAGCGTTTCTCATGGCACAGGGAAGCTGCACAAGTCCGGCCACAGGATCACACACAAGCCCCATCACATTCATCAGGGCAAAGCTGCATGCATTAGCGCACATCTCATTTGTTCCACCGCACATATGGACAGCCGCTGCCGCCGCCATTGCGGCCGCCACGCCGCACTCTGCCTGGCAGCCGCCCTCTGCTCCGGCCACAGTGGCATTTTTCATCACAACAGCGCCGATTCCAGACGCTGTAAGCATCCCCTGAAGCACGATTTCCTCACAAAGCTTATACCGTTCCTGCACAGAAATAAGCACCGCAGGAAGTATTCCACAGGAGCCAGCCGTAGGCGCCGCACATATTTTTCCCATGGCCGCGTTGATTTCACAGCAGGACAACGCCAAAGCCATGGCCCGGTTGATAAAGCTCCCGCAGATCCCCTCTTTCTCCACGGTATAGCGGTTCTGGGTAAAAGCGCTCCCCCGGATCAGGTTGCCGACAGTATCATAAGGCCGCTCTAGCGCCTTATAAGCGGATTTTTCCATAACCTCAAATCTCTTTTTTAGCTCTTCATAAACGGCCTCCCTGGGCTTTCCAAAAAATTCGACCTCATTTTCCAGAACAATTTCCCATATTCCGGTATTATTTTCATCAGCAAGTTTACATAACTCTCCTACTGTATTATAGCTGTACATGCTTACCTCCATATTCCGCACTTTTTAGACTGCTCACGCCCATGGCCGCAGTAAACCTTCTTGCCGCGCCGGGCGCGGCCCTACCACAGAAGAAAGCCGGATTGCCCGTAACTGCGCGCCCGGGATTTTACCGCGCCGCTTCTACCGCCCGGACCGTAAGCACATCCCTGATCCTACGGATTTTTTCCACAATTTCCGGACAAACCTCATCGTCTGTTTCAATCATACAGAAAGCCACATCGCCTCTGGACCTGCGCGTCAGCTTCATCACTGCAATATTCACATCTGCCTCTGACAAAATCCCGGAAATCTGGCTGATCACGCCTTTGTGGTCATAATGGCTGATAAGCAGCGTCGCCGCCTGAGCCTGGAACTGGGTTTCAAATTCATTAATCCTGCAAATAACGATCTGCCCGCCGCCGATGGATGAGCCGATAATCTTAAATACACTTCCGTCACAACATTCAAAGGTTATCAAAACGGAATTTTCGTGGACATTTTCCAACTCAGCCTCATAAAAAGAATACGTAAGTTTGCGTTCCCCGGCAATTTTAAAGGCTTCGGGAAGTCGCTCATCATCCTCCCTGATTCCCAAGACACCCGCAAGAAGGGCGCAGTCCGTACCATGCCCTTTATAGGTATGGGCAAATGAACCGTGAAGCCCAAAGGACACCTTTGAAAATTCTTTTCCGACAATAAGGGCGCAAATGCGGGCCAGCCGCGCCGCCCCCGCTGTATGGGAGCTCGACGGGCCAATCATCACAGGGCCGAGTACATCAAATATACTTATATCCATAATAATCCTCCAGGTTTGCTATGAAAGCTATCAAGCTGTCCGTTGCCCTGCAAATGGTGCTGCGTGCCGGTGTTGCTAAGCGCCAGTGTTGCTGCATGCCAGTGTTGCTAAGCGCCGGTGTTGCTGCGTGCCAGTGGCACGCGTCCAGCAACGACCGAAGTGGAACGTAGACCGCTTGTTAAGCAACGACCGGAACGGAGTGTAGACTACACGTCTGGCACGGACCGCGGCAAAGCGAAGACCCGCTCGTGCAAGCACGGCGGCCGCTTGCAGGGCTTATCGCACATAAAAGCCAGACTGGGCAGATCCGCAGTCTGGCTCCTTTTACTATTTTAAGAAACATATCTGTCCGGCAGACAAAACGATTACTGAGAAACATCTCTCACAAGTGTTTCTTCACATACAGTACATGTCATAACCTCTTGGCAGTAAACCTTTCCGTCACGGACAATACTCTCTGCTTTCCACACTCCCCGGTGTCCTAATGGCCCGGCAAGCACCTCATGGCAGACCTCACAGGTCTGGGGCTGTGTACATGTAGCCGCTGCTCCGGGTACATGCTCAGCCCGCGGCGCCACTTCACGGCCACATTCAAGGCAATACTGTGCGTGGGTGCAGTCCGCAGGTTCTGATAGCAGACAACATTCATGGCCAATCGAATATTGTATTTTCAAATAAGGCTGGCTCTCATACCGGGAAATCTCGGTACTGCTTAAGCGGTTCGTTCCCGCATACATAAGCACCTCATCACAGCCGCCCTCCCCACAGGGATAGGTCACTGTCACATTTTCAGAAATTTCAATAGCACTTGTTCCGATGAGAGCCTCCCCGTATTTTTCCGGATAAGCAAGCAATGACAGCGTTCCCTGGCCAAAAGCCCTAATATCCATGCTCGCGCCTTCAGATAGAGTAATACCGCCGTAGCCTGAGCCGGCAAATAATGTATTCTCTCCCCGGAGATATAAATGGAGAGTACTGTCCTTTTCAACGACAAGCGGATAACACTGCCTCAATGTTCTCTGGTCAATATCCATATTATCTAATATAACAGTATGTTCACCGCCAAGAATTTTTATTCCATAGTCTTCCTGGCTATTGCCGGTAATTTTATAAACACCCTGGAACTGGATTTCCTCAGCGTCATCGCCAATACGATAGCCGCTATCGGAAATATAAATACTGCCTCCTGAAATATCAAGGCAAACCATATCGAGCTTGCCAGCCTCCGGCAATATACCTTCCTGCGGTGCCGCAGCATTGGAATATGACATCGCTGGCAAAAAAAATGCGGCAGCATAGGTAGTTTTTATATTCATGGGAGCGGCAAAAGCAAGTACGCCGCCAAGCATAAGCGCGCCGGCACAGGCACATATCAGTTTACATAATTTAGAACCACGTACTCTCATAGCTTCACCTTCCCTTTCCTGATCATTCAATTATTCTATTACTATAATATAAAATTTTTATAATTTTCGCAAGAAAAAATTTATATTTGTAAACATGGCAGGTAACTATTCAGACATAGGGCGTTTAGCCCGGATCGAGGATTTAGCCGCGTATGCGGCAGTTAACAGCGATAGCTGCGCAAATCCGAGATGTACGGCTGAATAGTTGCCATGGCAGCTACGTACGGGGCACATCTCGCGGCTTTGCCGCTCGCTGTCCGCTGCCCTGCAAATGGTGCTGCGTGCCGGTGTTGCTAAGCGCCGGTGGCGCTTGTCCAGCAACGACCGGAACGGAGTGTAGACCACGCGTCTAGCACGGACCGCAGCGGAGCGAAGACCTGCTTGTACAAGCACAGCAGCCGCTTTCAGGGCGTATCGCGCAAAAAAAGCCCCGCCGGCACTGCAAAAATACATGCTGACAGGGCTTCTTACCCTCCGGGAGGGTATTACAGGGGTTTTATATAAGGAGATTTAACGTTTTGGAAACGTCAGTCAGTTAGCAAATAAATATGTTAAACGAGGACAGCCATTGTCAAAGGAAAATGATCGGCAGTTATCTTTTTTACATCTGGCTATGCATTGTACCTAAGTACAGCCAGACTCTACAAAATTTTATTTGGAGGAATAAAATTTTACCCTTTGACAATGCGGACCTTCGATCTTGCAAATCATATATTATATATCTTGCAAGATGTATTTTGTAATGTCATTATACCACTGATCCTTTTTTTTGCAACCCTAATTTGACATTTTTCTTGTTTTTATGAAATTTTCAGAAGATTTTACAAATTACACCGGACATTTTTTGGATATTTGTCTAATGACCAAAAAGTAACTATTCTCCCCTTTCCTTTGATATGCTAGAATAAAGTGAATAATTATATAAGGGAGTGTATTCTTTTATGAAAAAACTGAATCGCTGGGTCTATGCCATCGTAGGTGTTATTGTGCTGATCTTTGCCGGCCTTGTGTACGCCTGGTCCGTCCTTGCCAGTCCAATTGCTACTTATACAGGATGGCAGCCTGACAGCATGTCCCTGACTTTCACGATTGCCATGAGCTTCTTTTGTATCGGCGGTCTTGTGGGCGGTCTTGTCAGCGGAAAAATCAATGTACGTATCAATGTTATTATTGCCGCCATTTTATTTTTAATTGGATTTTTCATCACATCAAAAACAACGAACCTGGCAATGCTCTACATTGGTTTCGGCGTTTTCTCCGGCTTTGCCTCTGGGCTTGCCTACAACGCTGTAATGAGCACAATTTCCAAATGGTTTCCGGACAAGCAGGGATTAATTTCCGGTGTACTCTTAATGGGCTTTGGTCTTGGCGCATTTATTATCGGAAAAATCTATACCGCTTATACTCCGGAAGGCCCGGAATCTGAAGCATGGCGTACGTCTTTCCTTGTACTTGGCGTCATAATTTTTATTGTCCTGCTCATTGGTTCCGCATTTTTTGTAAAGCCGGATGCCGGATATAATCCAGGAAAAAATACTTCTGTGCAAAAGAAGGCTTCCAGATTTAAAGAGGAAGGCATTGATGTAGGACCATCAGTCATGCTCAAACGCCCGGCTTTCTGGATGTATTTTATCTGGGCCATCGCTTTAAGCGCCGCAGGCCTTGCTCTTGTATCACAGGCCAGCAACATTATTACAAAGCAGGTAGCTCCCACAACAGACGCGGGAACTGTGGCCACAGTCGTAGGCTTAATCTCGATTTTTAATGGCATTGGCCGTATTATTTTCGGCGGTATGTACGATAAATTCGGACGTAAGATTACAATGCTTACCGCAGACTGTGCTTTCGTCGTATTCATCGCCGCGCTGATTCTTGCCATGACAACAAAAAGCTTTCCAATCCTTGTTGTGTCCTATATTCTGGGAGGCCTGGCATACAGCAGCGTTACGCCGACAAACTCCGCTTTTATCAACGCCTTTTACGGTTCCACGAATTATCCGGTGAATTTCCCGATGATTAATCTGAACCTGATTATTGCATCGTTTAGCAGCACCATTGCCGGAAGCCTTTATACAGCTACCGGTTCCTTTATGAGTACCTGCTTTATGATTATCGGTCTCATCGTTGTCGGCTTTATTACAACATTTGCCATAAGAAAGCCCTGATGTCCTGTAACAGTGCAGACAGCCGCGAAGCGGCCAAAAGCGCGTTAGCGCGGCTTTGCGAATGGCGCTGGCTGAACTGTTATGTTTTTCTTAATTAAGTCAAAAGGGGCCGCTGCAAAAATAGAGGGATTGTCTATTTTTGCAGCGGCCCCTTTTCTATAAATTTACATCTCTGCCGTCTTAACGGCCTTTATAATCACCGGAGTTGCTTTCTTTTCATTATTTTCAAGTATATCTATGATCTTTTTCGTATTTCCGTCAAGGACAGCCTTTTTCATATCTATAAAATCCTGAACATTATCCCCGCTGCTTTCTCCATCTTTCCCATATGCAGCCTGTCCGTAAATATTTCTCAAAATTAATTGAAGGCCTTTGATCACGCCCATATTCAGATCCAGCCGGGAATTTCCGCAATATTTATAAAAGGTTCCCACAATATTATGGACGCACACAGTTTTGACTTTAAAATCATCAGCACTTTTGTAGGACATGATCTCCTTCTCAATTTCTGCCGCCATGGCTTCATGGCTGCCTCTTTTCATAGCAAAACGCACAGCCGCAGTGTGGAGCGTCATTGCCAGCTCCTGTATTTCCACAACATCCTTCTCCCCAATAGAAACAACCCGGGCTCCTACATTATTTTCATATTCGACAAGCCCTTCCTTCTGAAGCCGGTTGATCGCTTCCCGGATGGGCGTACTGCTGACACCATAGCGTTCCTGTAATTCACTGACATTCAGTCGGCTTCCCAGAGGCACGGCAAGTTCAATGATTTCATAACGTATCTGATCATAAATTTGATCGACCAACGACTGTTTTTTTAATATTGCCATCGCATTACCTCATTTCATATATCTTATATGATATTACATTTTCTAATATCATATCAGATAATGAAAAATTAATCAAACATTTTTCTTCCGCTGGCATCCTTTATACCTTCCTCTTCCCGGTATTTTGCCACTGTCCTCCGTGAAATATGAATCCCCAATTCATCTAAAGCTTCGGCAATCAGCCGATCGCTCAGAGGCTTTTTCTTATTTTCTTTAGCAATAACCTCATGGATAGTACGCTTTACGTCCTCCGGTGTCACGCAGGCAAAGGCCGTACTTGCGGCAATGCCTTTAGAAAAGAAATAATTTAGCGGATAAACTCCCCAGGAACATTGCATATACTTATCTCTCACAGCCCGGCTCACTGTTGATTCATGGATATCAAGCCGTTCGGCAATATCCGAAAGCTTCATCGGCTTTAAGTTCCCCGGTCCCCTGGAAAAAAACTGGCCCTGCACATCGATAATGGCTTTTGTCACATTCATAAGCGTCCGGTTTCTTTGAGAAATACAGCTCATAATCCACTCGGCCTGGTGAACCTTTTCATTGACATAATTTTTCGTTTCCTTCGACGCGTCATCTTTCAGTAATTTGAGATAGTAGCCGTTAATTGAAATTTTGGGATACATATACTCATTTAAAAGTATCTCATAATAACCGCCCAGGCGCACAACGATAACATCGGGAGTAATATATTTTAAATGCTCTCTTGATGAGAAGCCGCTTCCTGGCTTAGGATTTAAGGCTTTTATAATCTTTGCGGCAAAAGCCACGGCTTCTGTGGAAACCTTCATTTTCCGCGCGATCACATGGAGCTGGTTTTTACCCAAAAGCTCCAGGTAATCCGTCACGATGGTACGCACGGTAATATCTTCAATCCCCTGGCGGTCAAGCTGAAGCAGCAAACATTCCTTAAGGCTTCTGGCCCCCACCCCGGCCGGCTCTAAGCCCTGGAGAATAAAAAGCAACGCCCCCACATCCTCTGCATCCATATGGAAACGCGCGGCTACTTCATCCAGGCTTTCTGTAAAATATCCCTTAGAATCCAGGCACAGCGCCATGTAATTTAAAACCTCCATCTGAGTCTTACTATACTTACTTCCAATTAACTGGGACATCAGATAGTCTGCCAGGTCCTCCCCTTCATCAATGGAAAAATTCCACTTGTCGCCGTCGTCGTTTCCATAATCCTGGGAATAATAAACCCGGTTCTGCTCGTCACTAGAGCCAAGCCATTCCAGCTTTTTCATTAATTCATCTTTGGGATCGGGAATTTCTTTTGAATCCTCCAGATCAACAACCGGATTCTCTACAGCCAGCTCCTTAATATAATTTTCCAGCTCAACTGAGCCCATCTGCAAAATTTCCGTGGATTGTATCATCTTTTGGGATAAGGCCATATTTTGCGATATTTCCATTTTTAATTCCATAAATACAATCGCCTCCTCAATTTTATATATTTTTCGACGTCATTGTTATTATTATACACGAACATCTGACCAGGAGCAAGGCTTGGGAGGCAGGCAAGCTGTCCGCCTAACAGTTCAGGCAGCCAGACTGGCACTTTATGGACATACCGCCTTATGGCGGCGCTTAGCAACACTGGCACGCAGCACTGATGCCCGTTGCCGTTCAGATCCCCGCCCGTGTAAACACGGCGGGAGCCTGACCGGCGTATCGCGCAAAAAGCCATGAGGCACATCCTTTAGGGAGTATGCCTCATGGCTGTCAGGTCTGATTTATGCCTCTATTACAGATTTGCTTTAAAAAATTCTTCAATCGCTGCTGCCGCTGCGTCCTCATCGTCGCCTTCTGCTGTAATTTCCACCTGAGCGCCCTTTTTAATGCCAAGGCTCATCACTGCCAGAAGTCTTTTAAGGTCGGCACTTTTGCCATTGCCATTAATTGTAATTTTGGAAGAGAATTTCGCAGCTTCTTTGACAAGTAAGCCGGCGGGTCTTGCATGGATACCTAATTCATCAGTAATGGTGTAAGTAAAGTTTTTCATAGCGATCAATCTCCTTTTTTATTTATATACCTGGACATAAACCCAGGATTTATATGCCCTTTAGAAGGCTCGCTTTCGCGCATTGGAAGGCTCGCTTTCGCTCGCCGCGCGAAAGACGCGATATAATGTCTGCTTATGCAGACATTATATAACACGGCCTCAGGCGGCCATGTTATGGCTCCGCCTTCCATGCGTACTTTCGCGCATTGGAAGGCTCGCTTTCGCTCGCCGCGCGA
>JAGZDD010000129.1 GCA_018369015.1 Clostridiales bacterium
CAGTAAACGGACATGCCGCCTCACGGCGGCAGCACCATCAATGAAAGTCCAGGCCCTATCCCCGGTACCATTCCTTAAGCCCGGCCAGGTAGGACTTACGCTTTGTAAGATACCCTTCCTTAGATTTATCCTCACACATATCCAAAATCAGCTTTTGCCTGTCATTTTTGCTGCTCTTAGAGTCTGCTTCCACCCTATCAAAGACTTCAACAAGCTCGCCAACCTTATCCTCGTCAAGACCGCTGTTTTCCACAGCGTCAAAAAAGCGTGTTTCATCACCTAAAAGCTTTGAGGTCCACAGCAGGCTCTTAAGAGAGGCCTCGTTTTTGTTCAGGCGCCATGCTTTCAAAAAACATTCCTGAGCTGATTTAAAATTCATCAGCCGGGTATAGGCAACGCCCATATTGTGCCACGTATTTCCTTTAAAATCACGGGTCACTTCATCCTTCGCACTGTGCTCCATATCATAAATCACATTGCTGTAGCCCCGGATGGCCTCAATATAGCGGCAATAACGAACATAATTATCTGCCGACAGCTTTTTGGCCTCCGTAGGGTTCTGGCGGGCCAGGTCGTCAATAATCCCCAGCAGCCTCTGACACTCCGGCGCCGGATAATAATCCACAAAATTCATAAGGTAACGGATAACCTCTTTGAGGGAACCTCCGGCCTTCATAAGATTTTTAATCCCTTTGGCAAGCACAGGCTCATTCATATCTTTTTCCAGCCAGTAAAATAAATCCTCACTAAAGGTATCTAATCCCACGGCATAAATATTCTCATAAATGTAATAGCACAATTCTTCAACCGAATAGACCTTCATACCGCTCACATTAAAATAAAAGGGAACGGCTTCGGCAGCCTCCCTGTTAAGAATCAGGCGGCCGGAAAGCGTAAAATCTTTTGCGTCCTCATACTCCACGACGTTTAATCGCATTTTCCATGTTTTATCTGTGGCAGGATATAAAGAGCCAAAGCCCTGGTCCTCCATAATGACATGGCAAATCCTGGAATCCTCAAATTCCAGATGCATCCGTATCCGGGTCGTGCGGTTTGGCCTTTGAGGGAGGTTTTCTAATTTCAGCGGAATAATTTTTTCCTGGTTTGTGACAAAATCCCGGACATGAAGAGGCACCGTATCCGTCTGGTCAAGAATAAATTCAGCGCTTTCCCGTATGTTATACCAGTCAGAGCCGGCTTTAACAAGATCGACCTGGAGACTTTCCCTGCCCCGGCAAACCTGCAAATAAATCGTCACTGGAATCATTTCATCGCACAGAGCAATGAAATTCTGGTTCTTCGTCTTCGTTGCTTCCAGCATACTATTATAGCAGGCGCCCTTTGAAAAAAGGTTCTGGCCAATAAAGCCTTTCCGGTTGCTGCACATTTGCTTTAGCGAAACGTTCATCCAGCTCCCGGAAAAGCCGCCTCCCACAAGATAAATCGTAGAAACATTCCGCTTCCCAAGCACTTCTTTAATCACAGCAAGGAATCGCCGGTCAAGCTCCGGCGGAGAAAGGGTCATATAATCTTCTTTCCCAAGATAGGCGGAAAGATCCAGCGTTGTGGACGAAACAACCATTGGCGAACGCCTCCGGTTGATTGTAAGATGGCAATAGTATAATCCATTATCGTCATATTCAAACAGGCCGACATCATGGGACCAAAGCTCCTTTGGCTGGGAAAGGGCATAATTTTCATAGCTGGCCACATGCTTTTGTATTTTAAGGCAGCCGGGCGAAATTCCAAGTCTTGTGCCAAACTCTAAAAGATCCTCGATAAGCTTCTTTGGATAATCCTTTGCGGTAAAGGTCAGCCACTCAACCCGCCCATGGGGATAATACCGCTTTAAAAGCTCCAGAGAGCGGCTGATAAATTCAAAAAGAAGTTCTTTTTTCTCAAAGTTTTGGCCTCCTGCGCTTAGAACCGGTTCTTCTTCATACAAGGCGAGAAAATCCCGGATAAATATCCAGTCCTCTCCCTTATCCGGGAGCGCCTCCTCCCCGTAAACCCACGCACCGTCCTTTATATTTTTGCATAGCCGCATAGGGATCTCATACGCGTTTTTCTTCCCCGGAAGGCATATGGAATCAACTTCTTTTTTGCGCTCGTTATAGCAGCTAATTTGGGAATATGCGTTTCCCAAATCGTAGCCAACCCATAAATTGGTTATATTTTCACTCATATTCCCACCTCCTGCTCTATCAGGGTAAACAGCCGCTTAGACATATAGCGCCGGGATTCAAATTTCTTCATCGTTTCCTCAAGCTGTATATCTGCGTCATCGCCGGCCTGTATAAGCATTTCATTAATCCACTGGGCGCCATTTTCCGGCATATCCACAGGCGGCTTATTAAAGCTTAATGTCTGCCCGTCCGTAATCGATTCCACATAGCCGTTCTTTTCCGTAATGTGATACTTAATTTCCTCATTTGCAAAAATTGTAAACGCCTTGACAAATATACCGCCAAACACATTCGTCATGTCCTCAATGACATAATCCCCGTCCGGCTGCCCAACCTCGTGATATTCGTAGCAGATTGTCACCGTATTTTTCGGATTCGTACAATACTGGACATACACCTTATCCAAAAGCTCCCGGGGTAAATGCGCCACCTCCACAAAGTCAGCGAAAAACGGCAAAATCATTCCTTTTTCCATAAAACAGCCAAGCTGGTCTCTAACCCAGTCTTCATGGCCCGAAAGAGCGCTGCCTGATGAAGCGTAATATTTTAGCAGTGCCAGAGCGCATACCTCATAAGCCTGCTCTAGCTGCTCCAGCTCGATTTCTACATAGCTAAACAGCCTGGAATCTGTATCTGCTTCCTTTACAAGATAATGATAACAGTAAAAGGCCAAAAAAGCCCGGACAATTCTGGCGTCCGGCCGGGATTTATAATAGGAAGAAAAAATCTCCAGCCCATTATTAACAAAGGACTCAGAAAACAATATCTGACATAAAAGCTTTTCTTCAAGGACAAAGGCGTTGACCTCAAAATCCTTTGCCGCCTTCCAGATCGCAAATAAATCCTTTGTTGTTCCAAGGTAATATTTAATCAGATATTCTAAAATAACATCATCGTATTTCCCGCAGGAAAATGCGAAATAGGACATTTCCGTAATAAGGCCATTTTGTGAAAAATCCGTGCTCCTTATAAGCCTGGAACACAGGCGCATTAGCTTTTTATCCTGAATGTTTTCATAGCCATAAATTTTTATGGCATCTAACGCCTTCTCATAAAGGCCCCGCTGGATATAATATTCAATAATTCTGCCCCGCTCCGCCGTGTCCATAAGGCTGATATCAAGCCTCAGCAAATATTTTTCAAGAGTCTCCCCTTCATAATTGTCATAATAAAAATCAATAAGATTTTTCAGGACGTTTTTCTGGTATTCATTGCGGATGTTTGGCAGCCTTAATATACGCTTATAAATATCAATGGAGGCCTCGTCCATTTTCTGATATTTCATCGCCCTTTCGCTCCGGTTTAAAAGAATCATCGGCTGTTCAGGGTCCATGCGGTAACATTCCTTTAAAAGACCAGGGTCGTCCATAAGCCTTCTAAGCGTATATTCCACAGAGCCAATATACCGGTTTTCATCCTTGTCGATAAATATAAGCTGGTATTCATCCATATAAATATCGACAAAGGCAACGCCGTCATTAAGAGGATAGTATACATCCTTTTCCACCTCGCGGTGAGAAACAATAACGCCGCGGATACCTGGGTGGTCGCAGAAAACCTGGTACTTAAACAGCACCTTGGGAAGGAATCCCGCCGTCTTTGTGTTCATCCGTTCAAGGGTGACAAACTGATGGTAAAGGACAACCATGTTCCGGCTGATATACCCTTTTTTTAACTGCTCATAAGTAAACGCCTTAATGATATTTTCATAATCTCTGTAGATTTTTTGCAGCGTATCCCGGTGGTTCACAACATAAGCATAAATAAACGCTTTTTTTGCCACAGACATTTGATTATCATAATTAAAATAAATAAGTACGCCCAACGGCAGATCCCCCGCCTGGCTCTCGTCAAGGGAATACATATAATATTCATAAATATCCGTAAGCTTTAGGGAAGATTCGATTCCAAGCGCATACCAACGGTTATATTTATGCTCTGTCTTATGCCCTTTGATGAGCATACTGCACACAGCCATAAGGATCTCTTTTTTCTCGTAGATTTCACACAGTGTGGTCAGCGTCTTTAATGCCAGCTCATCAAAGGTCCGGCTGTGGACGCACACCTCGGCAAACTGGTAAACAACGTCATTTTTCAGGCAATCATAAGAGCACGCCCAGGAAATGAGCTGTATTTCAAAGCGGCCAAATTCCCTCAGCATTGACGGCTCCTCATTCAGCGCCTGCACAGCCTCCCAATACATAAGAGGGCTCCGGCAGCCTTTTAAAAACTGCTCCTTTACAAGGGAAAAGCGTTTCTGAGGCGACAGCTTGTCGGTCATATGAAAAATAAACCATAAAAGCTGCCAGTAATCATACTGCCTGGTATAATCCGACTCAATTTTATCCAGGGCAAACCGGGTGTAATCTTCTTCTTTTCTCAGCAGTGATGTCAAATATAAATAATAACCATAATACACCACCGACTGATGACGGATCTCCCAGCTATTTTTATGGTCCAAAAGCTCATGGGCATTGGACTCCTCCCCGGCGATAATGGAAAAATGGGCTTCCATCAGCTCATAGATCAGCTCATTGCTGTTGTTGCGGCAGCAATCCACGGCTTCCCTTGTCTGGCGTACCCACTCATCCTTTGGCATACGCTTCATCGAAAACTTTAAATAATTATTAAATATTTCATACACACTGCTGCGCACTGAGCGGCGGACAAAGCTTTCGCTCCCTTTCGCCTCCTGCATACAATTGACCGGAATCTCTATGGTTTTGTCAAATGTGGATATAATGATTTTTCCATAATTATTCCCCTGCCGGAAGGCCTCGGGGTAAATCATATATTCCAGTTCATAATAGCTGCCAAGAAAATCCTCTGTAGTGAGCTCTTTTTTATAAACCTTAACAAAATCGCCAACAGTTTTTACAGAAAGCTTTTCATAGCCCCATGTGTCTTTTTCAATCACAAGACGTTCACTCAATGTATCTGTAATATTTTCCAGATAGATTTCATCCTGGGATACCCTTATGGCCACTGGCTTTTTGCGCTTAATCGTACATAAAAATTCCTCAAGCGCCTGATTCGTATTGCGGGCTTTAATTAGATTTTCATAAATATGGGCATGTTTTTTATTGACCAGAAATACCCGTGCAAAATCCGGCGACCGAAACAGCTTAACGGCCTCGTGCCAATTGGACTGGGCAAGACTTGCAAACTGGTATAAATCTTTAATATTCCCGATACTTGTATGGCAAAAGGGCATACATACATGAGCAGTAAAAGGGATCTCAATTTCTCCTCCGTTGCTTATAATACTGAAATGTCCTTCAATCGTTTCCCCCGGCTCCAATGTTCTTGGATCAAAGCTGTAATTCACCCGGCAGGACGTTCCCACGATCATTGTTTCCTGGCATACAACAAGCTTATTGGAGGAAAAGACCATAGCCCTTACAGATAATCCATTAATACTATTAACATCAAAAAAACCGTAGCAAACAGCCTTTGCCTCAGCCTCAATATGCACCGTTTCTTCAGAAACAACAATATCCGGTTTTTCATATTCAAATATTCCTCTGGATAGTAAATTTATCTTTTCCTTCAACTTTTTTCACCTGCAATTTTTCGTCTATCTTTCGTTTATAGTGTTATAATGTCCACATATCTGTGGACATTACTTGTAACAGTTCAATCAGGTCTGCGCACTTGCTGCGCTGACCGTAAGAAAATGAAACAGGAGTGCAAAAATCCCATCGCCGCAGGCGATTTTTAATGGATTTTTGCAGGTAACAGTTCGGCATAGCTGAACTGTTACCATTACTTTTAGCCGCTCCCGCGGCTAAAAGCCTCCGGCGGATGCGCAACGATTTCTGCGGGATTCGCAGAAATCTTCTATGCGCAGTGTTATAATGTCCACATATCTGTGGACATTATAACACTAAAACTTATTCACACGCAACATTTATGTGATAGGCGCTCTGTTACTGTGTAACGATGCGTTACTGTTCAGTCCAGTCTCAAACACTCTGCTGTCCCCGGTGCAGGAACGTGATCGAGGGATTCTCTCAGGCTTCAAAGGTTCCTGTCTTTAAGAGTACGCCCTCCTTCATCATCATTTCTCCCCGAGCAAGCACTGTAAACACACGGTTATCGCTGCCCAGGAGAACAATATCTGCATCGGAGCCAGCGGCAATGCAGCCCTTTGCCGGATAGAGACCAAGCGCCTGTGCTACATTGACGGTGCAAAAGCCTAAAGCCTTTTCCCAGGAAACACCTTTTTCTATCAACGCCTGTACAGTAGCATATAACGTGGAAATACTTCCTACGCCCATTCCTATCATTTCATGGCGCTCATTCCATTTTGGCATACTGCCATTGGAATCTGAACTCATTGTCATATTCTTTGCGGGAAGCCGGCGCATTGCCCGTACCATAAGCTCCGCCGTATCTTCTGGACGTTCTCCGGTTGTAAAATCAAGCCAGGTTCCCATGCGGGCTAACTCAATCATATCTTCCATAAGATCCTCGCGCATATGGGTCGGCCTGAAAACCGCTGCTGGAATATCGGTATTTTTGCAAATATCTACAATCATCCGAAGCCTTCCTTTTCCTCTGCCTGTATGTATATGAACAATGCCCGGCTTCCCGGAGATCAGCCCGGCAATCCTTGCTTCTGAAGCCAGACGTATCATATCTTCCTCGCTCATATTAGAACTCCGGTGGTCCGACAGTGCTATTTTTACTCCTAGTACTTCATCAATATAAACAATATCCTTGCCGACACTGCCTGTCACTGTGGGAGACGGATATTCATAAGCCCCGGTAAGGCACCACGCGGACAGCCCCTCCTCTCTAAGCCCTTTCACTTTTGCCACTAGATTTTCCACAGTGCGGGTCCTGCTGTCTGTTCCAAGCAGCCCTACCACCGATGTTACCCCGGCTTTTATGCAGTCTGACAGACGTATTTCAGGAACGCGGGTGGCAAAGCCGCCCTCGCCGCCGCCCCCGGTCACATGCACATGCTGGTCAATCAGGCCGGGAATACACACAGCCCCATTGACGTCCATCACCTCAAGCCCGGGCAGCGACGGCTCTAAATTTTTGTCTACAGCAACAATTTTGTCATTGATAATCAGAATATCGTTTAATCCCATATCCGAAGGCCCATAAATATAGGCATTTTTAATAAGTAAAATTATATCCTGCTCCTTTCCTTCTTGTCGGATTTCGCCCAACCTATCTTATTCTTTTACCATCGTACCATATTTTTGCCAAAGAAAAAACAGGAAATCTTTTTCAAGATTTCCTGCCGTTAAATAAAGCTTTATATCAAAAATACGGTTTACACTGTTTTTTCTTTGCTTAAGCGCCTTAACATTTCATGGTGGCGGCGTACCTCCTCAACCTCATTAGGCAGATGGTCAACACCCATATCCTGCTGGCTTCTCTGGCCTTCATATTCCGAATCAATATAGCCGTCAAAGCCATGCTCCCGCAAAATCCGCATAGGATTTTCATAATCAATGGCCTTATCCTCATACTGCCCCGGCTTTCCCGGAATCTCAGTCATCTGATAGAATTTTCCATGAATACTTACAATGTATGGAATAATATCAATCAAATCCTCTGGCTCGGCACAGGAGCGGGGAAGCCACATTTGTTCAATCGTCATTTCATTCAGCCCGCAGCCCGGGAATTTTTCATTAACGACCTTAACCATTTCATCCTTTGTGTACGAGGTACAATTTTCACGGATATAGTCCACAGCCTCAGGATTGTTTGCATGACGCTTGGCATAATCAATAGCAACCTGGGAAGGCGAATGTTGAAAAATACCAAAATCCGGCACAAGGCCGACATGCTTACTGCCGGTCCGGTCCGCAAGTTCAAGAATTTGCTCAGCCATACGAAAATCCATCGTTTTTCTCATTCCCCGGTTTTCTTCATTATATTTTCTTGGCTTAATCGGCATAGGCGCGTGGATTTCCTTACCCATGCGCACATTATATTTTTCGGCGGTAGGCAATGCCAGCTCAATCGCCTCAATGGGAACCGCACAAAGCGGACGCACATTAGCAAATCCAAGCCTTGCGGCAAGACGAATATCATTTTTTAAGCGTTCTGCGACCTCCTGTATATTCATCACATGATCCCGGAACTGATGAACGTCCATATAAATATCCATAGTCACAGCCTTCATGTTATACCGGGCAATATATTCTCTGAAATCGTAAATAAATTGTTCCGATGGAAATGGATAATCCCGTATCGTTGCTTCATCAATAATTTCAATGCCGTCTGTTCCAAGATGCTCGCGCACTTCCCGGATCATATCCTTCCAATTCATTTGCCGGAAAAATTGTGCCTGCTGATAACTATATAAAGATACACCGCGTTTAATGCCCATAACAAAATACCCCCTATATTAATTTTGAAGTTCCAGTTCAAACTCACAAATAGCCGCCGTCTTTCCGGAGCCAGCGCCGCTGCCCGGCACCGGGGGATTTTTCACCCATTCTTCATCCCACGGCATATAACCATATTGGGCAAGAACCGACTGCTGAAGTCCAATCACATGCTTTCCTGGAGCAAGTCCGCCTTCCTTCGTCACATAAACCCATCCTTCATCATCATAATTCCAGTGCTCCCAGACACAGGTTTTAATTTCCTCAAAGGTTCTTGGCGGCTTCCCATTAATTTCAAAACGCTGGAGTTCTTTTTTGTACTCCACGCCGTCGCAATTAATATAATAGCCATTGTGCAAAGATAAGAAACAGCCTCTATAATCAGCGATCCTTACAGCAAATTTAAAGCCTGTGACTTTGCCATCCTCCAAAACATTGTAAAGGCTGTCCTTTCGGATAAGATACTGGTCGAACATAAAAAATACCCCCTTATATTTTTATGTTTTTATTGTAGCACACTTCAAAATAAGAGAGCCTTTCCATAAATGAAAGTACTTTCACAGGATGAAAGCCAAAAATGAAAAATTTGGCATGAAAGGAATGGCTGCTCATGCAGGTATGGCAGCCGCTTGCAGGGCTTATCGCACAAAAAATGGGCAAGGTCGATAAAACCCTGCCCATTAACATGTTTATATTTCGTAACTGCAGCTTTATGTAGTCAGTTACCCTATGTTTTCCCTCACATAGGCAACCGCCCTGCACATGTCTTTTAATTTCAGCACTCGCTCAAACGTTTCAGCATTTCATGGTGGCGGCGAACCTCCTCAACCTCATCGGGAAGATTTTCGTAGCCCATATCCTGTTGATCCCTTTGGCCTTCATATTCAGAGTCAATATAGCCTTCAAAACCATTCTCACGTAAAATACGCATCGGTGTTTCATAATCAATCGCTTTGTCTTCGTACTGGCCTGGCTTTCCGGGAATTTCTGTCATCTGATAGAATTTACCGTGCATACTCACAATATATGGAATAATCTTCTTGAGATCTTCAGGATTGCCGGACATTTCATGGAGACTCATACGCTCAATTGTTCCAGGATCAATGCCGTGGCCCGGGAATTTATCATTAAGGACAACGGGCATTTCATCCAGAGAGTAATCTTTGGAATTTTCAAGAATCCAATCAATCACCTCAGGATTCTTTGCATGACGTTTAGAATAGTCAATAGCTACCTGGGATGGAGAATGTTGGAAAATACCAAAGTCTGGCACAAGGCCTACATGCTTGCTGCCTGTTTTATCTGCCAGCTCTAAAATCTGCTCGGCCATTCTGAAATCTAAGGCCGAAGCCATACCATGCTTTGGCTGTTCCTTATTCCCTTTAAAAATCGGCAGCGGCGCATGAATCTCTTTACCCATGCGCACATTGCACTCTTCCGCAACCGGAAGAGCCATCTCGATGACCTCGATAGGAACAAGGCAGAGTGGACGCACATTTTGGAAACCAAGCTTTGCCGCAAGACGAATATCATTTTTCAAACGCTCCGCAGCCTCGCGGTAATTCATAATATGGTCGCGGAACTGATGAACATCCAGATAAATATCCATCGTTACGGCCTTCATATTATAGCGGGCCATATATTCTCTAAAATCATATATAAACTGTTCGGAAGGGAACGGATAATCCCGGATTGTAGCTTCGTCAATAATTTCAATGCCGTCTGTTTTCAGATGATCGTGTACTTCACGAATCATATCTTTCCAATCCATCTTTTTGAAAAACTGTGCCTGCTGATAGCTATACAGGGATACGCCTCTTTTGATACCCATAACAAATCCTCCTTACCTTATTCCTGAAGTTCTAATTCAAACTGACAAATGGCTGCGGTCTTTCCTGAGCCGGCGCCGCTTCCCGGTACCGGTGGATTTTTAACCCATTCTTCATCCCATGGCATATAGCCATATTGAGCAAGAACTGACTGCTGCAGGCCAATGACATGCTTTCCAGGAGCAAGGCCGCCTTCCTTCGTTACATAAACCCATCCCTCATCGTCATAGTTCCAATGTTCCCAAACACAAGTTTTAATTTCTTCAAAATCTCTTGGAGCTTTTCCATTGATTTCAAATCTCTGAAGTTCCTTTGGATATTCTACACCATCACAGTTAATATAATAGCCGTTATGTAAGGATAAGAAGCATCCTCTGTAATCTGCAATTCTTACTGCAAATTTAAAACCCGTTACCTTACCGTCTTCAACAACATTGCAAAGACTGTCTTTTCTGATTAAATACTGGTCAAACATGGAATATACCTCCTTCTTAATGGTATTTTCATTATATCACGAAACAATATCCCGGTACATTTCATTCACTGAAAAAACTTTCAAAATATGAAAGCCCGGATAACAGTTCAGTATAGCTGAACTGTTATCCGGGGTACTGCCCGCACCAGCCTCAAGCACTCTGCAGCCTGAGGCGTAAGAACGTGATCAGGGATACTGTTTGGCCTTTGTTAATTCCCTGCAAGCCGGTAATTGCAGCTTAAGTCCATAATGCTTGCCAGGATTTTGGGCATACCCATGCTCTGGCGGTAGGTCATCACAACCTTTCCCGGCTCTAAACGGCTCTCCATATGAAAATTCTTCCCGGCAAGCCCTGTGGCTGTCATTACCTCTAATTTTATGTCATAGGATGACTTAATTGACGTATCAAAAATAAGAAAATCCCCTCCATACCCCAAGCGGTAAATCTGCCGTGTATAATCTACGATAACGCCCGGCCATTTCTGATTGATCGTCATCTGCAAGTATAAGTCACGCAAAAGCAGGTCGCTGCTTTC
>JAGZDD010000130.1 GCA_018369015.1 Clostridiales bacterium
CATGGATTACGGACTCTTCGGGGTCCGTTTTCTGTTTTCAGGTACAAAAATGGAGCTGCTGCTTCAGTAGATTATTTATCTACTTTTGCAACAGCCCCTTTTATTTCATAGGAAATTGCTTTACGCTGAAATAAAAAAGCTCCGCTTTGGATCACACTGCGGCGGAAAAGTAACTATGCGGGGCAATGAAAAAATTCCGCCAGTCTTTTATCTAAGATAGCTCAATTAATTCTTGAAATTTCTATATTTATTTATCAAATATTCTCCAGAAGTTAAGAATTTATACTAAAATCAAAATATTATAATAATTTTTTTGTGCAAAACTAATATAATGATTATAAACAGTAATTGTTTTGCCGGTAAAAAAGTGTTGCTGTTTATTGAATTTGTAGTAACAGCCATTCAGTAACACCATAGGGTGGTGTTGCCGCTGATAAACACCATTGATTTGGATTATAGTTCAAGGAGGAGAAGGAAATGAAAAATGTATGTAAGATATTGGTGTCAATGACAGCTGTGTCCGTTATGCTCGCATCTGGGTGCAGCGTTTCTGGGAACAGAGGTGAAGCGGCTTCTGAAGCTTCTAGTCAAGGGGATGTGAATGTGGCGACTGTAGAAAAGGATACAGGCGGCAATGGCGGGGAAATTATCGAGGTAGAAATATGGGAATATTTTGAAGACTTAGAGCATGAATATTTTACTGAGATGATGAATCAATGGGGGGAAGAAAACGGTTATCGTTTTAAAATTGTTCAGTATCCTTATAGTGATTTGAATAAACAATATACGCTTGGAATGGTATCAGGGGAACTGCCGGATCTGACAATGATTAATAATTGTGATACAGCAAGTTATGTCGAAATGGGGATGCTTCAGGATATTACCGCTTCCGTGGATGCCTGGGGGGAGGCAGGGAATTTTTATGAAGCAGCCTTAAATACAACAACGATTGATGGTAAGTACTATGGTTTACCCTATAACTCTAACTGCCTTGTACTATATTATGATGAGGATATGCTTAAGGAAGCCGGGATTGAGGTCCCAAAAACATGGGAAGATCTCACAGAAGCCGCTTTAGCATTGACAAAGGACACTACTTATGGCTTTGCGATGTCACTTGTGAATAATGATGAAGGAACTTTTCAATATTTTCCATTTCTTTATTCAAGCGGAGCTGATATGTATAAAATGGGAAGCCCAGAGGCTATATCTTCGGTACAGCTTTTAAAAGATATGATGGATGCGGGTTCTATGAGTTCTGAAGTAATTAACTGGTCTCAGGCAGACGTATGCCAGCAGTTTATTCAGGGAAACGCGGCAATGATGATTAACGGTCCTTGGCAGATCCCACTTTTAAAAGAAAGCGTACCAGACAAGAAGTGGAATTGTGCGCCGATACCTATGGATCAGGTTTTGGCATCCGCTCTCGGTGGAGAAGGCTTTTCCGTAGTCAAGGGGGCAGACCTTGAAAAAATCTGGCCGGTGATGGAATTTATGATGAGCAGGGAAACCCTGGCAGAATGGAATCATACAGTAGGAAAAATCCCGTCAAGAAAGGATTCTCTTGATATTTATCCGGACTGGAAGGATGATCCTATAATGAATGTATTCTTTGAACAGTTGGATTATGCGGCTGTACTTGGCCCGGATGTAAGTTGGCCGGAAATTTCGGCGGCAATTTATACAGGGCTTCAAGAAGCGATGACCGGGCAAAAAACTGTAGAGGAGGCATGTCAGGGCGCACAGGAAAAGATTGATAAGCTGGTGGAAGAATGAAAAAAAGACATATAAGTATAAGTAAAAATACCAAATATCTCATCTGCTTTACTGGCCCGGCCTGCATATATATGGCAGTTGTTGCCATATACCCGATCATTTACAATTTTTATTTGATGTTCAGAAATATGTCTACCAAAAACTTTATAAATCATCAGTTTGTTGGACTTAATACGGTAAAAGAGGTTTTAGATAAAGGTGTTGTTTGGACAGCATTATGGAATACTATTTTATTTACGGTTGTTTGTACAATCATACAATTTTGTATCGGCTTTGCTTTCGCCATGCTGCTTAATAAAAGGCTTCGCATGGCGAAGCTTTCCCGGGCTTTTATACTCATAAGCTGGTTGATTCCCATGACGGTTACAGGAATTTTATTTAAATTTATTTTTCAAACTGACAGCGGTATATTGAATTACCTCTTAATGCAGACTGGGCTGATTGGAGAACCTGTTGAATGGCTGACAAGCCAGTCTACGGCCTTGTGGTGTATTGTAGCGGCAAATTGCTGGGTAGGGATCCCCTTTGATATGGTGCTTCTTTCGACCGGGCTTTCCAACATTCCTACAAGTGTTTTAGAAAGTGCGGCTATCGATGGTGCAGGAAAATGTCAGCGCTTTTTCAGAGTTATACTTCCTATGCTTAAGCCGACGATGTATTCAATACTTATTCTCGGTGTAATTTATACATTTAAAGTGTTCGATCTTGTACAGGTAATGACTGGAGGCGGCCCTGTCAACGCTACAGAAATGCTGTCAACCTATGCTTATAAGCTGGGGTTTCGCGAGTATAATTTCAGCCAGGCTTCTGTTGTGGCAAACTTTATGTTTATTATACTATTTATTCTGGGAGTTATTTACCTGAAATTTATTAAGGAAGATGAGGTGATCGGATAATGAAAAGAATCAAGTTAAGAAATGTTATATATTGTATTGGTATAACGCTTGTTGTCTTTATATTTCTTTCTCCGGTCTTGTGGATGCTTTTATGTTCTTTTAAAAAGGATGTGGAAATTTTTCAGTATCCGCCCACATTATTTCCTCACGAGCCAACGATTCAGGCATATATTGACCAGCTTGAAAGTGATCTTTTCCCTGCGTTAAAAAACAGTCTTATTGTAGCTGTAATTTCAATGATTATTGCCCTTGTGCTTGCTGTTCCTGCGGCTTATGGATTGGCACGTTTTAAATCAAAGGTTCAAAAGCCTATGATTCTTGGCTTTTTAGTGACTCAGATGCTACCGCCAGCGTTATTGCTCACACCTCTGTTTTTGTTTTATACCAATATCCATATTGTAAATACACGAATAGCTCCCATTGTTTCTACAGCAACTTTATCAATTCCCTTTATTGTAATCCTTATGCGGCCATTTTTTTCCTCTCTGCCAAAGTCTGTTGAAGAAGCCGCCAGGGTGGACGGCTGTACGATGTTCGGCGCGTTTGTGAGAATTATGCTGCCTGTGGCAAAACCGGGGATCGCAACAGCTGCAATTTTTTCTTTTATTTTTCCCTGGAATGATCTGGCGTACTCCATGTCCTTTATCTCGGACTCATCACTTTGGCCAATGACAGCAATGATCAATAACTTTCAAACAAAATATGGTACTCAATGGAACAGTATTCTTGCCTTTGGCGTTTGCCTTATTTTACCTGTCGTGATAATTTTTATATTTACGCAAAAATATATCGTATCAGGCCTGACTGCGGGGGCTGTTAAAGAATAGAAAATGAAGGTATTTTAAAGTAAAGGAGAAGGAGCAATATGATAGAGTATATAGATCCAAGAGTGATTTATAGAGAAGGACCTAAAAAGAAGCTGATGCCAGAGGAAAGGCAGGTGCTTAGGACTCTGGCGGCGAAAGTTTGTGAATATGCCCATGATCCATGCCAGCAGGAGAAAAAGCGATTATGGTATGCCCATAACCGTTTGGAACGTATACGGCCAATGGTACTGGCATTTCCCGAGGGCGCGTGGCTAGAAATACTTCCTTGGGAATCTATGGTATGCCAGGATGAATTTTACAGGGCCTATGAGTGGGTACTGCGTCGCCTGTGTTACCGCTATGAGCATTTTCACGATGATTTTGTGATTGAGCCGGTGCTTGAGGTTTACCCGGTCTACGAGATTACTCCGTTTATTGACGGCGGTGTTTCACTAATTCATATGGATATGGATGGCCGCGAAAAAAGTCTTCATACAGCAGAACCGCTGCTTAAAGAAGAAATTGATATTGAGAAGCTTAAGCGGCCTGAGTTTATTTATCATAATTCTGAAAGCTTAAGCAATCTTGAAGCGGTCCGGGATGTGATCGGAGATTTGATTGAAGTGAAGCTTTATGGTTATATAGCTCCAGATACAAGCCTGCTTCGGCAGTTTATCGAAATGCGGGGCGCCCAGCAAATTTTTTTCGATTTATATGACCGTCCGGAGTGGCTTCACCAGGTATTGGGATTTATGCGGGATTCTACCTTGAGTTTACTGGAGGCCATGGAACCGTACGTAAGAGATACGAATACTGGCAATGATTATATAGGCTCTGGAGGTCTGGGATATACGAAGGAGCTTAAGGAGGCTGGAAGTAATATATTTAAAAAATGCTGGGGATTTTCTGACGCCCAGGAGCTGGTTGGCGTTTCACCGGAAATGTATGAAGAATTTGCAACTGCCTATCATCAGCCGCTTTTGGAAAAATTTGGATTGAGCTGCTACGGATGTTGTGAACCAATGACAGATAAATTTGATATAATAAAAGATAGGATTAAAAATCTTCGGAGAGTTTCGGTGAATCCGTGGACGGATCGGGAAGTGGCTGCCGCCGCCCTTAAGGATCGCTATATTTATTCATGGAAGCCAGCGCCGACGGCCGTTACCCATGGATTTGACCCTCAAAATGTCCGGCGAGATATTGGGTGGACCATGGATGTTGCCAAGAATTGTGTTGTAGAAATGATTCTTAAAGATACAGTGACTATAGGAAAGCAGCCGGAACGTATATCCTGTTGGATTGATATTGCGAAAGAATATGCTCAGAAAGGATATGTATAACAATAAAAAGGCTACGAGAATTGTTAAGAAAATATGAGGAGGCCCATTTAAGCAGGCAAATACAAATACTTATTATTTTGTTTACATTTATACCAATCATCGTGCTGCTGTCTGTTTTGGGCTGGTATAACAGTGAACAGATGATAGGCCAGGTGACTGCCTCTGCTATTGAGAATATGGAGGAAAAGTCGGAACATCTTTCCAATTATATGCGCAGCTATATGGAGCCGTTTTATTCTGTGCTAATTGACGAGCGGATATGGGAACTGATCCGCGATCTTCCCAAAGATGTTAAGAGAGAAAGCTCTCAGATATTTTCTGTTTTGGAAAGCTATTGCACACCTTCCAATAATGAGGTTGCATTAATGTTTCTGATGCGCACAGACGGTGAGGGCTATCTCTTTATCCGTCGTCCGTCTTCTTTGCAGATTGTTGTGACTTCCAATAATCAAGAACACTATCAGGGCTTTATTGATTTAGCCAGGGAGAGTCTTAACAAAGACAGGCTTGTAACCCAACTGCATGAATATAGGGAAAAATCAGCGATTTCTGTTTCTCATAGAATTTATAACTATAAGACGAAAGAGTGTTATGGCAGCCTGGTCATGCTTATGTATTCTCAAAATGTATGGTCAATTCTTGATAGCACACGAGAAAGCTATACAGCGTATTTATTAAAAACGGATGAACACAATTTGTTTTCAACCATAGATGTAGAAAGCTTTTCGGATAGTAACAGCGCGTATATGAACACGGAAAAGGTGCGGTGGACGGGATGGCAGCTAGCCTCCCTGGTTGATACAAAGAAAATCAGGGAAAAAGCTGGTTTGTCTACCTTGGCCGTTTCTGCGGCTATTTGTATGTCGATTTGCTGCCTTTTGATGTTAATGACAGTATTTGTGAAGCGGCGAATGAAAATGCTTAATTTACTGGAAAATGCCATGGAAAATATCCACAGTAAAGGGGAATACACGCCGCTGCCTGAAAACAATATAGGGGAACTCGGTTCTTTATTTCATGGCTATAACCGTATGGTTCATAAAATTTTTGAGCAAAATGAGGAGATTAAGCGGCAGAATAATGAAAAACTTAAGATGGTGAAAAAACAGCAGGAAGCGGAAATTAAGGCGTTGGAGCTGGAAATTAATTCTCATTTTATTTATAACACGTTAAACGCCATTAATTATACGGCTGTGTCAAACGAAGATTTTGAAACAAGTGATTTGCTAAAGGTTTTTGCCAATGTCCTTAGATATATGACACAGCGGCGGGATGCGCTGGTTACTGTCTGCCAGGAAATCGAGTGGCTGACCCAATATTTATTTTTACAAAAAAGCCGTTTTGACAATCGTTTCGATTTTGAGATCGACGTAGATCCTGCGATAGAAATGTGCAGGCTGCGTAAGCTTTTATTACAGCCTTTTGTGGAAAATTCTATTATTCATGGATTTAATTGCGGAAAAAAACAGGGAATGATAACAATTATATGCTCCGCCGGCAAAGACGGACGGATAAGAATCAGTATTTCGGATGATGGTGAAGGGATTCCTGCAGAAATTCTCAAAAAAATCCAACAAGGTATTTTCCTTGAAGATGGGCCGGATAATTTAGGGCTTGGAATGGCAAATACGTGTTACCGTATGTGTCTGTATTATGGTTCTGGATTTTATTTCGATATTCAAAGCCATCCCGGGGAGGGAACACAAGTTATACTGGAAATCCCTGCCTTGTGACTGTTTAGGAGGGAACCATATGAGAGTGATTATTGTAGAAGATGAATCAAAGGCCCGGCAGCTTATTGCCCACCTGCTCAATGCCGTGGATGAGCGTATACAGATTGTGGGGCAGGCTGACAATGCCGTGGACGGTCAGGCATTGATCGAACGGCTGCTTCCGGATGCTGCTTTTGTAGATATTAAAATGCCGGGGATGACCGGGCTTGAAATGATACGGTCGCTGGCTCCTAAAAGACTGAATGTATCTTTTATTATTATTAGCGGTTACGGAGAATTTGAATATGCTCAGGAGGCTATTGAACTGGGAATTAAAAGCTATATTTTAAAACCTGTTTCTTACAGTGATATTGAACGTGTGATCCATAAAGTTTCGGCCAATATTAAAGGCTGTTCTATTTCAGGCGAGGTAAAGTCACAGGTACGGACGCTGAACATTGAGGGCCTGCTTCTAAATATGGACGGTAAGAAACCTATAGTGCGTCAGGCGATAGAATATGTCTGTCAGAATATGAGTGCTGCGTGCAGATTGAGCGAGGTGGCTTTTTATCTGAAAGTGTCTCCGGAACACTTAAGCCGGAATTTCCATGAAGAAATGTCTATTACCTTTATGGCTTTTGTGAGAATGGTAAAAATGGATTATGCCTGCGTTTTATTGAGTAAGACACAGATGCGTGTTTATGAGATTGCCAAAGCGGTAGGATATGAAAACGATAAATATTTTTGTAATACGTTTAAGGAGGTTATCGGAATACAGCCAAAAAAGTATAGAGAACAACAAAATTTATGACCGTTGAGTAAAGAGCAGCACATTGCAGGGGCGGCAATGCGGCTGTTGAGATAGCTGCTTTAAATTCGGAGGAGGTTTTATAATGATTAGCGAAAATGGAGAAAGGCTTATTTATACATACGATGGTGAAACCGTCTGGATTGAACCATGGGGGGAGGACGCGGTCCGGGTACGGGCAACTAAAATGTTTGACATGTCTAAGGAAGACTGGGCGCTGCTTCCAAAATCAAAGGGGGGTTCTGGACATGTGAAGATTTACACAGATAATGATACAGGCTGTGTGGAAAACAACCGTATTAAGGCAACGATTGACGGATATGGAAAGATTCGTGTTTACCGAAAAACAGAGGATGACTGTCAATTAGTACTGGAAGAATTTATACGTAACCGGAAAAATATCTTTGATTCAAAATGCAGTGCTCTTGAAATTGACGGCCGTTATTATAAACCTTTGGACGGAAATTGCTTTTATGCGGCCGCAAGCTTTGAATCTTTAGATGTAAACGAGCGTATTTATGGCATGGGCCAGTATCAGCAGCCTTTTCTTAATTTAAAGGGGGCCGATTTGGAATTGGCTCAGCGAAATTCTCAGGCCAGCGTGCCGTTTATGCTGTCTTCTCTCGGTTACGGTTTTTTGTGGAACAATCCAGCTGTCGGCCGGGTCGTTTTTGGAAAAAATAAAACAACCTGGGAGGCAAAGGTGACAGACAAACTGGATTATTGGGTGACTGTGGGGGATAGTCCGGCGCAGATTGAGGAGGCCTACGCTAAAGTAACAGGAACCGTTCCAATGATGCCGGATTATGGGCTTGGGCTATGGCAAAGTAAGCTGCGTTACCAGACTCAGGAGGAGCTTCTTGAGGTGGCAAAAGAGTATAAGCGCAGAAATATTCCGCTGTCAGTCCTTGTTGTCGATTATTTTCATTGGCCATATCAGGGGGATTTCCGGTTTGATGAAAATTACTGGCCAGATCCAGACGGGATGCTTGATGAGCTTAAAAAAATGGGAATTGAACTGGCGGTTTCTGTTTGGCCGCAGGTTGATTACCGAAGTGAAAATTTTAATGAAATGCGGGAAATGGGATATTTGATCCGGGCAAAGCACGGAATACAAATAGCTATGGATTTTCAGGGAAATACCCGGCATTTTGACGCGACACATCCGCAGGCAAGACAATATGTATGGCAAAAGGCTAAAAATAATTATTATGATAAAGGCGTACGTATTTTTTGGCTGGATGAGGCCGAACCAGAATATACGGTTTACGATTTTGAAAATTATTCTTATGCATTGGGAACTGTAGCTCAAGTAGGCAATGTTTATCCGTTGTTATATGCAAAAGGCTTTTATGACGGTATGAGAAGCTGCGGGCAGACAGAGATCATTAATCTCATTCGATGTGCCTGGGCTGGTTCTGCACGCTATGGAGCGCTGGTGTGGTCCGGCGATATTCATTCCAGCTTTGAAAGTATGAGAAACCAGCTTGCAGCGGGGCTTAGTATGGGAATTGCAGGAATAGCCTGGTGGACGACGGATATTGGCGGCTTTCATGGCGGTAATCCGGCTGATGAATCCTTTAGGGAGCTTCTTGTAAGATGGTTTGAATATGGAACCTTCTGTCCGGTTATGCGTCTCCATGGCGACAGGGAACCCCATAAGGAGCCGATGGCAGATGTGGGAGGCGGAGCTTGCGTATCTGGGGCTGATAATGAGCTATGGTCCTTTGGGGAAGATGTTTATGAAATATTAAAAAGATACGTCGAATACCGCGAACAAATGAAACCGTATATACGTGAATGTATGGTACAGGCGCATCAAAAAGGAACTCCAGTGATGCGTACTCTTTTTTATGAATTTCCCGGCGATCTACACAGTTGGGAAGTCGAAGATGAATATATGTTTGGTCCAAGGCTCCTTGTAGCGCCTGTGCTGTATCCGGGAATGGATAGCCGGACTGTTTATCTGCCAGATGGATGTTTCTGGGAAAATGTATGGACCGGGAGCTTCCATGAAGGCGGACATACCATTAATGCAGCGGCTCCTTTGGCGTATATTCCGCTATTTATCAGGAGGGATAACAATGACAGATGATAATAAGCTCAAGGTTCCTAAAATAATGAAAGCTGCTGTGATGACGCAGTTAAAACACATTTGTATTGAAGAACGGCCAGTGCCAAGGCCAGGAAACAGGGAGGTTACTGTAAAAATCGAATATGTTGGTATTTGCGGCTCGGATCTTCATTATTATGAAAATGGCGCCATTGGCGACTGGAAGGTGGAGTATCCCTTTGTGCTTGGCCATGAAGCTGCAGGAACAGTTGTGGAAATCGGGGGAAATGTTGAAGGCCTTAAGCTGGGAGATCGGGTGGCATTAGAACCGGGACGCACATGCGGGCATTGTGAATATTGCCGTATAGGTAAATATAATTTGTGTAAAAGCGTACGCTTTTTCGCGACTCCCCCGGTAGACGGAACTTTGCAGCAATACGTTGTCTGTGATGCGGCGTTGTGTTTTAAGCTTCCGGAAAATATTTCAACGCTGGAAGGAGCCTTGCTTGAGCCTTTGGCAGTGGGACTTCATGGAGCCTTGCAGGGAAAGGCCGGCATTGGACAGACGGTTTTGATTATGGGAGCTGGCTGTATTGGGCTTGTTACCTTGATGGCATTAAAGGCAGCAGGCGTTTCCTGTGCCGTTGTCTGTGATATGCTGGAAAACCGCCTTGAAAAGGCTAGGGAACTGGGTGCTGATTCGGTAGTATTGGCTGGCCATGATAAAATTAATGAAATTATGGCGACACTTAATCTTAGCGACGGCTTTGATCTGGGAGTTGATACAACAGGAAGCCAGATAGCAATTTCAGATTTGATATCAGGAACTAAAAAGGGCGGCACACTTGTGCTTGTGGGATATGGAAAAACACAGTGTCAGACGATTCCTTTAAATAGAGCCATTGATAAGGAGCTGACAATAAAAACTGTGTTTCGATACAGAAATTTGTATCCATCTGCTATTAGGGCTGTTGCCAAAGGCCAGATTAATATTAAGAGGATCGTTACAAAGATTTATAATTTTGAAGATACTCAGAAAGCATTCATGGAAAATCTCAATAACAAAGATAAAATTGTAAAGTCTGTGATAGCCATGCCGGAGTAAAGCGTAACCAAAAGCCCTGTCATCTCAGTAATGATGTCAGGGCTTTTAACGGTATGTATATTTATTTTCTTTATCTTTTGTGATCATCGTGATTTTGCCTTTCTAAAACCAGAACCGCCGAAAAACTTAAGCCAGCTTTAAATGGCTTTTGATTTTACGAACTTCACTATCCAGATAGTTGACACGCAGGCTGAGACGTTCGTTATCTTCGAGCTGTTTGAGAATAAGATTGAGCTTGCGATCAAGATTGAGGTGATTCTCAGCAATAATGGAAACATCGGAGCGGATATTTAATTCAAGAATGGTTTTCACGCAGCGAAGGTCTCTCTGCTGCTGGTCAAGCTGCTCATCAATACGCTTAAAGCATTTGTCGTGGTCGTCAAGGCGTGCATCGATGCGTTTAAGGTGAGCGTCGATCTCGTCGAAGCGCTTGTCATGGTCGTCAAGGCGTGCATCGATGCGTTTAAGGTGAGCGTCGATCTCGTCGAAGCGCTTGTCATGGTCGTCAAGGCGTGCATCAATGCGTTTAAGGTGAGCGTCGATCTCGTCGAAGCGC
>JAGZDD010000131.1 GCA_018369015.1 Clostridiales bacterium
GTGGGGATATTCCTGTATTTACGGCAGAATTTGATGTGCTGACCAAGCTTACTGGCTTTGGCTTAACACGGGGAATGCTCTGTGCCATGCACCGGCCAAAGCTTCCTTGCGTGCAGCAGGTATGCGCTGGCGCCAACCGTGTTGTTATTTTGGAAAATATAATGAATCCGACCAATGTGGGGGCAATTTTCCGCAGTGCGGCGGCTCTTGGGTTTGACGCGGTGATATTAACGCGCGGGTGCAGCGATCCCTTGTACCGCCGGGCGATCCGGGTGAGTATGGGAACCGTTTTTCAAATCCCATGGACCTTTTTTGAAAAGGAGCAGCCGTGGCCGGACGCAGGGCTGGCGCTTTTGCGCGATATGGGCTTTAAAACCGCGGCTATGGCATTGACGGAAGAATCCATGAGTATTGACGATCCGCAGCTTATGAAGCAGGAGCGTCTGGCAGTCGTGCTTGGCACTGAGGGCGACGGCCTGGCACGGCAAACGATTGGCAGCTGCGACTATACCGTGCGTATTCCCATGGCCCACGGCGTGGATTCTCTGAATGTGGCGGCGGCCAGTGCGGTGGCCTTTTGGCAGCTTAGGAAAAAGTAGTGTAACAGCTTGGCATGACGGAGCTGCTACAAAGCAGTAAGGCATATTGGGGGAAAAGGGATGAAAATAAAACAAGATACAGTTGCCTTTATTGTGGCAAATTCAATTTTGAAAAAGCATGTGGAGGCTATTTTTAAGCAGCAAATCACGGCGGGCGATGTGATTGTTGTTGAAATGGATATGAGCCATCTTCTGGAGGAGGGCCGAAGGCTTGCAGAGCTTGGGATAGGCGCCATAGTTGCCCGCGGAGGCGCTTATGAGGATTTAAAAAAAGAAATTACTCAAGTACCGGTAATTAAGATTGAAATGTCCGTTTCAGATATTTTATTCAGCCTGGCCAGGGCAAGGGCGTCTTACAGCCGGATTTATTTGATTCTTTATGAAAATATTATTTTCGATTTGGAAATGTGGAAGGATCTGCTGAACATTTCCCTTACCTTAATACGCTATAAAAATGTTGGGGAGCTTAAAGGCATACTTGATGCCATAGAGGGCGGCGCTGATACGGTTGTTGTGGGCGGCGGTGCCTGCTCTGTGCTTTCCAAGGAAAATGAATTAAATACCATAGAAATTTTGCCAAGGGAGGATACGAACCTTTTGGCCTATGAAAATGCCCGGAATATTATCAGCCAAATGAAGCGGGAGCGCAGCCAGATTAATCAGCTTGAGTCGATTCTTTACTCTGTGGGCGAGGGCGTGATTATTATTGACCGGGGCGGGCTGATTTTGCATTTTAACCGCCGCAGCGAGGAGTTGTTAGCTGTAGATAAATGCCGGGCCGTGGGCCAAAAAATCAATAGCGTTATCGCTGACCCGGCGCTCTGTGAATGGCTCGGGGCCAAGCCCTTTACGCCCAAGCATGGGATTATTGATACCGGGGGCAAAAAGCTGTCTTTAAGAGTGGATTTATTTTCTGTATATCAAGGTGAAGAGCAGTTTATATTAACACTTTCTGAAGTATCAAAAATCCAGCAATTAGAGCAGGATATACGCCGCAGGCTTTCTAATAAAGGGCTTGTTGCCAGGTATACCTTTGAAAATATATTGACAAAAAATGAACGCTTTCTTGGAAGCATTGAAAAAGCCCGGAAGGTGACAGATGTGGAAGGCTCTGTGCTGCTTTTCGGGGAAAGCGGCACAGGGAAGGAATTATTTGCGCAAAGTATTCACAACGGGAGCCGCAGAAAAAACGGGCCTTTTGTTGCTGTAAATTGTGCGGCGTTAAGCGAGTCTATTCTTGAAAGCGAACTGTTTGGCTATGTGGCAGGCGCGTTTACAGGAGCTAAAAAAGAAGGGAAGGCCGGCCTCTTTGAGCTGGCCCATGGAGGAACGATTTTTCTTGATGAAATTAACAGTATGCCATTAAGCGTACAAAGCAAGGTGCTTAGAGTTCTTGAGCAAAAGGAAGTCATGCGCCTTGGGGCAGATTATGTGATTCCGCTTAATGTGCGGATTATTGCGGCTGCCAATGAGTCTTTGCGGGAAGCCGTGAGGGCCGGGAAATTCCGCCAGGATCTTTATTTTCGTCTGAATACCTTTGAGCTTAAGATCCTGCCCTTAAGGGAACGGCGTGAGGATATTCTTTATTTATTCAAATATTATCTTGGTCAGTACAGCGGCGTTCCCACGGCGGACATTTCTTTGGACGAAGCCTTTGTAAAGCAGCTTCTTGGCCACGACTGGCTTGGAAATGTTCGTGAGCTGAAAAATACAGCGCTGCGGTATGCAACCTTTGGCGGGGATAACAGCAATGGGGATATTCTTGACGTGGTCCGTTCGCGCACGGACGATGCCAAAGACGGCATGGTTGTCAATGAGGATTACCATATTGATCTGAAGGCACTGAACCGCACTGTGGAATCGCTGGTCATTCAGAACCTGCTCGACCGCAGGGTGCCGAAGCAGACCATTGCCAGACTGCTTGGAATCAGCCGTCAGGCTTTATTCCAGAAAATAAATAAAATGAAGGACGAAGCCTTTTAATATTAAAGACTTGTCTAAAGCACAGCGCAGTTAATTTTTCTTACAGACATAGCGGGGCAGGCCCTGGCTGTGTTTCCCGTATTCGATGGCTTCTTTGGGGCAGCGGCAAATACATGCCATGCAGTGTGTACAATGCTTTCCCCATACAGGCTTTCCGTTATTGAGGCGAATATTACCCAGCGGACAAACATTTACACATTTCCCACAGGAAATACAGCTATTCGCTGCATAAAATTTCCGGGCATGGACGAAAACAGGATAGAAAATCGTATTAACGATGCCGCTGCATAGACGGTCCTTAAAGGTCATATGCATTTTAGGGAACCTATGGCCGCCTTTAATATCATGGGCGGCCCGGTCGATGGCCGGTTCAGCCTGTTCAATAATATGCAAGGCTTCTTTTTGCTCTGGAGTCGTAAAAAGCGCAATATAATTTTCAGGCATAGTGATTCCAAAACACCCATAATAATCCATGTTCTTTTTCTTACATAACAGCTGCAGATATTTATCCGCATTTCCGATATTTTCTCCGCAGGTCAAAATAAAATATATTGCTGTGCTGCCTGTCAGCGGGGTATGCTCTAACCATTGCCCGACAATACGCGGCATTCTCCAGGCATAAGTCGGAACAACGATCACCCATGGCCGTTTTGAATATATTTTTGAAAAATCATTATTCTTTATTTTTTCAAAGAGGTTTATAACCTTGTCGTCTATTTCTCTGCCGATTCTTTTGGCGGCATACGCACTGTTTCCCGTTCCGGAAAAATATAAAACCACAGCTTTCGCCTCCTTTATGTTCGTGTTATACACTTGATATTTTCGTATACCAGTTTTCCAATTATATCAAATCTTTGCTTTTAAAACAATAGCAGCCAATTAAAACATAGTGGCTCTTATAAGCCATTAACCAATAGTGACGCATAAGGTCTGCTATCTTAAAGGATATGCTCAAATTGTTAATGTAAACAAACGTCAAGTTAATATTACATTATTTTGCTGCTGCTTATGGAAATCTGCGGACAGTCACAGGAAAAAGCCAAATTCATGGCAAACTTTTATGCCGCGCTGCACGCGGCTTTGCGGCCGGAGAAAGCCGGACGCTGCGGGCTGCACGCGGCACCGCCGCGCATGAAAGCGGATTGCCCCGTGCTGCGGCATAAAAACTGGCACGGCCTTTGCTCTTTAGTAGGTATATGAATTAAGGAAAGGAATGAGCTTGGCTATGGGAAACAAATTGTTGGAAGGCATACGCGTACTGGACTTTACGGATTTTCTGGCGGGCCCGTATGTGACGATGTATTTTGCGGATATGGGGGCGGATGTTATTAAGGTTGAAAATTTGAGGAGCGGCGGGAATTTTGTGCGCCGCGCCCGCCCCTTAGAGCCGGAAACCGGAAGAAGCATGTATTTTGGGAACCTGAACCGGAATAAGCGGGGCGTTGCCCTGGATTTAAAGACCCCGGAGGGAAAGTCTCTTTTTACAGAGCTTGTTAAATCCGCGGATATTCTTATTGAAAATAACCGGCCAGGCGTCATGGAGCGCCTTGGCTTTGGCTATAAGTCATGCAGCGAAATGAACCCCCGTCTGATTTACGCCTCAATTTCCGGCTTTGGGCAGTATGGGCCAAATTCTTATAAGCCGGGGTATGACCTGATCGCCCAGGCTATGGGCGGCTCTATGAGCATTACCGGATGGCCGGGAATGGAGCCGACGCGGGCAGGTATGGCGATCGGTGATATTATTGCGGGCCTGAATGTTGGTATTGCTGTGCTGGCTTCCCTTCATAAGCGTATGGAAACCGGCATCGGGCAGCAGATTGATGTGGCTTTGGTGGACAGTATTGTTTCGGGAATGGAAGCAAAGCTTATGCAGTATGTTTACGAGGGCATATCTCCGGTGATGAGCGGCAACAAATACATTTCCTCCGCTCCCTATGATTCTTTTAAGGCAAAGGACGCGCATTTTGTCATTGCCAGCGGTACGGACGTCCATTTTAAAAAATTATCGGAGGCCATGGGGATGCCGGAGCTGTCAGACAATCCCCTTTACAATAATACAGAGAACCGGAAGAAAAACGCGGATTCCTTAAAACAAAGGATTGAAGCCTGGGCAGCAGATAAAACCGTCAGAGAATGTGTTGAAATTATTGATAACGCCGGCGTTCCTGCCGGGCCTATTTATAATTGCGAGCAGCTTTGCCAGGATAAAAGTATTGTGGAAACAAGGGAAATGCTTGTAAAGGTTGCGGATAAAGCGGGGAAGGCATATACGGTTATTGGAAATCCCATTAAAATGGACAAATATCCGTGCCGCTATGAAAAAATGGCCCCGGAATTGGGGGAGGATAATTATGAAATATTTAAGGAGCTTGGATTTTCAGACGACGTGCTGAGCGCCTACGCCAATGAGGGGATTATTAATATGCCGCCTAAGGGTCAGGAAGCCTTGGCCAAAGGAGGTTTATTATGATTCATTTGCCGGAATATGTGACAATACAGGAGGTATGCCCAAGGGATGGGTGGCAGAACCATCAAATTCCTATTTCCACGGAAACAAAAATCAAGTATATTAAAAAAATGATGGATTACGGCGCAAAAAAAATGGAGATTACATCGTTTGTTAATCCAAAGGCCGTGCCTCAAATGGCAGATGCTTTTTTAGTTGTGGAAGGGGTTCTTGACGCCGCCGCAAAAGCGGGAGTGACATTGACCGGGCTGGCGTTAAATAAGCGGGGCGTGGAAAATGCCCGGGCATGTGGATTGAAAAATGTAACCTTTGTCCTGTCAGCCAGCGAGGAGCATAATTTAAGAAATTCGAGAAAAACCACCTTGCAGTCCCTGGAGGATTTTAAGGCTTTAACACAGACTGCCAGGGATATGAAAATAACACTGGCCCTGGCCTGTGTGTTTGGCTCACCTTTTGGGGATGAGATTCCAAAAGAACGTATAAAGCGGCTGATCGACGAGGCGTTTTCTTTGGGCGTGGAAGAAATCGGGCTGGCAGATACAGCGGGGATCGGTACCCCCTATCATACCCGGGAAATTCTTCAGTTTATCCGCAGCCTTTATGGCTTAGAGCGCGTGAGTATTCATCTGCATGATACAAGAGGCATGGGGCTTGCCAATGCCTATGTGGCATTAGAAGAAGGAATTACAAAATTTGACGCGGCGCTGGGGGGGATGGGAGGCTGCCCCTTTGTGCCGGGGGCTAAAGGCAATATCGGAACAGAAGACCTTGTTCATATGTTCCACGCTATGGGAATTAAAACCGGCTATGACATAGACAAGACGGTGGCTTGTGCAAAAGCTATGGGAGAGGAGCTTGGGGCGGATATACATACAAGTATGAGCGCCCTGTGCCGGCAGGTTTAACGGTTACGGAGTTTATATGCCGCGCAGCGCGCCGCGAATGAAAGGGGAGGTTACAAATGCCAAATTCAATTTTATCCGGGGAATGGTATTCCCAGGCCCTTGGGAGGCCGACGAAAATCAGCGCCCTCCTGCCGCCGTCGTTGACGGACCGTCAGGCGCCTAAAAAGGATGACTACAAGACTGTCTATTTGCTTCCGGGGGCCTTAAGCTCAAGTGACGCGATTTTTACGGAAACAGATCTTGCAAGCCCTTATGACGGGATTGCTGCAGAAGGCGTCATTATCATTGCTGTGACGCCCACATTCAGCTTTTACTGTGATTATAAAAGCGATTATAAGTATGCCCATCAGTATTACACGTACATTGTCAAAGAGCTGGTCGATATGACGCGGACTCTGTTCCCTATTTCGCAAAAGCCGGAGGACACAGCTATTTACGGATGTTCCATGGGCGGCTTCGGCGCCTGGCTGTGCGGGCTGAACAACCCGGAGCTTTTCGGCTATATTGGCGCCCAGAGCGGTATGCTGGATATGCAGTGGGCCATTGATCACCGGCCGTTTATGACTGTGAAGCACCGCAGGCAATATGGGGATTTAAAAGATATTACGGGAACAATGTATGATTTATACGATTTAACAAAAAAGCTTAATGCCAGGGCTTGGGCGGGAGAGGCAGTTCCCAAATTGTTCCAAAGCTGGGGCGGCGAAGAAGATTATCTGAATATCCCTAATATACATATGAATGAACATATGAAGACAATGAAGCACCTGGATTATACATGTTGTAAGCTTCATTGCAGGCATGGCTGGGGAGAACACAACGAAGGCGTCAACCTTTTTATGGACTGGTTCCTTTCCCAAAAAAGGCGTAAAGGAGGAGCGGAATAATGGCAGGGTTTCGGATAAATTTTGTGTCGGACAGCGTGAAGGACGCTATGGATGTGTATGTGATTATTCCGCAGAAAAAACGGATAAGAAATGCACAGGAGCCGGAAATAACCCCTGGCTCTTTTGATAAGGAATACCCGGTGCTTATGCTTTTGCATGATGAGGCGTCCTCCCCGGGCGAGCTTCTTAGTATGAGCCGGGCAGAGCGGTATGCCAATGAGCATCAGCTTATGCTTGTCGTTCCCACAGGGCTTTTAAGCTTTTATACAGACTATGCCGAGCGTGACAGATCTTCTAATGAAGCAGACAAAACATCGGGAAATGCCGGAATCGAAAATAATTTTACGGAAATGTGTTATGAAACCTATATTATAGATGTTCTTACATACATTCAAAAAATTTTTCCGGCTTCCACTGCGCGGGAAAAAACATGGATCGGCGGCATAGGCATGGGCGGCTTTGGCGCCCTTAAGCTTGGCATGAAATATCCGCAGATATTTTCAAAGGTGTTTAGTATTTCCGGGGATGTGGACCTTCAATGGAAAATAGAACATGAGCCATGGCGCAGGGAACAGTTTTTGAGTATTTTCGGGGAGGGAGCTTTAAGCGGCTTAAATGATTTGCCGCAAGCCTGCCTTAAAATGTCAAAGAGCGGGGGCGCTCTGCCCCAATTATTACTTTTGTGGAATAAAAATGACGGCAAAGACGATATGAACCAGCGCCTGGCTGATGTGCTGGATCATACGTATCCGGGCTTTAAGGCAAAACGCTGGGAGGAGCCTTACGGCTGGGATTATATCGATGATGCGATAAATATGGCATTTCACTGGGCTTCTCTGGATTAAAAAAAGCAGGCATTGTTAAGCGTTTATATTGTAACCATTCAGCCGCACGGCTGAATAGTGACTTCGTATTTTGGAGGGATTTACAATGAATAATAAAGAAAATAGTTTTGTACCTGACAGCCGCTTTCGGGCTATGGGGAAAGAGGCCATTATGGTTATTGTTTACTGGCTGGTCATGTTTGCAGGAATCATGCTGTCGGCATGGTTTTTCGGAAAGGGCGCTCCGGCAGAGTATACGTATTTATTTGGCTTTCCAGTATGGTTTACAGTGAGTATGCTCATTATGATTGTGGGAATTATTGTCGGTATTTTTATGGTTCTTAAGGTATTTAAGGATGTTCCGTTAGACGCTATGGATCCGGAATATGATTATCAGAAGGGGGAAACAAAATAATGTCATTAGATGTGGAAAGCTCAACGCGTATTTTTGCAATTATTACTTTCGTTATTTATGCGATTGCCTGCGTTGTTATTGGCAATGTGGCCAACAAAAAAGCCCAGCAGAAGAAAGAGGGCTTTGGCAAAAATTATTTTGCTGGCGGAGGAAACATGAATTTCCTTGCCGCAGGCTTTATGATTGCCGCCAGCTTTGCCAGCGGCGGCACCTTCTTATCCAATCCCGGACTGGCTCATTCCTGGGGATTAATGTGGCCCGTCTGTATCGCGACCTTTACATTCAGCGGCCTGATTGCGGCCAGCATTATTAACAAGAAGCTGAAAATTATATGCAACCGGATCAATGCCGTTTCTTTGGGGGCTGTGCTGCGCCACCGCTATGGGGATAATAAATTTATCGCCTGGTATACGCCCTTATCGATTGTTATATTTACCGGACTTTTTTTGTACCAGCAAATGACGTCCGGCGCCCGGCTTATGGAGGCGATGACAGGGCTGCCTTATGTATGGGGGCTTGTCATTTTTGGCGTTGTGCTTCTGGCCTATACAATTTTTGGCGGAAGCAAGGGAACTGCGGCGGTTTCTATTTTCCAGGGCTTTATAATGACTGTAACGACGGTCGCCCTGGCTATTGGCGTTATTATTTATGTCCGCGGGGAAACGGGAACTCTGACTGCGGGCTTTCAGGGAATAGCTTTAACATCACCGGAAATTTTATCCCCGGCCTCCCAGTTCGGCTTTGCTACTTTTGCGGCGTATTTGTTCCAGGTGGGGATTTCCGGGAATATTGGCAAGGATAACGTAAGCCAGGCCGTTAAGATCGGCACAAGTAAATCCCTGCACCGTTCAACAGCCATTACGTTAGCCTTTGTCGGCTTATGGAGCATTGTCATGCCGACGCTTGGAACGATCGGGCATATTGTTATGCCGGACGTTGTTTCCGATACGATTGTTCCCAACCTTTCGCTTGTTGTTTTACCTCCTGTGTTTGCCGGGATTGTGGCCTCAGGCGTTGCTGCGGCCATTCAGTCGACGGTTGCGTTCCAGATGCTTAATGTCAATTCATGTATCGTCATGGATATTTATAAGGATTTGTGCAAGAAAGGAAAAGCGTCCGATCCCCAGCTAAAAACAGCCAATACAATCGCTGTGGTTATTGTGATTGCCATTACGGTAGGCTTTGCCATAAAGCCCCCGGCATTGATCGGCGTTATCAATAACTTTGCCATTGCCGGAGGCGCCTGCGCATTTTTCATGCCTATGCTTTTTGGCGTATGGTGGAAGCGGGCAAACAAATATGGCTGTATTGCTTCCATGGTTGTCGGAATTGGCTACTATTTGTTATCGACAGCGGTGCCCGCCCTTTCCTTTGGCGTACTGCCACTGATTCCTTCCCTTGTGATTGCTCTGATTGCTATGGTCGGCGTAAGCCTTGTGACGCCAAAGCCGGACGACGCTGTCATTGATGTGTGGTTTGGTGTCGGAAAGAGTGTAGTTTCGGGAAAAGGGTAACTATTCAGCCGTGCGGCTGAATAGTTGCGGAAAGTGACCTTAGAATATAAATTCCAGAAAGGCGGAATGAAAAATGAACGCTGTTGAGAAAATACTTGGAGCGCCGGCTGGAACACTTGTGCGGTGCATACCGGATGCCGTCATGGTGAATGACGGCGCCGGGCATAAGGCGGTCGATCTTCTAAATGATTACAATGCAGACCCGGCGGCTCCACTGAAGGATAAAGTAACGGTTGTTCTTGACCACGATATTCCGGCAGGGAGCTTTGAGTCTGCATTTATCCAGAAAAAGCTTATTGATTTTTCCAGAAGCTTCCACCTGGATTTTGTTCAGTCCGCAGGCGTTGGCTATGAATGGATGTATGCAAAAAAGGTTTTTAAGGAAACGCTTTTTATTTCCTGCGGCACCCATAATGCCATTGTGGGCGCGAAAGGCGCTTTAGGACTTGGCGTTTCCCCGCAGGCAATGGCAAAGCTGCTTGCGTGCGGCTCTATTGAAATGACAGTGCCGCAGACCGTACGGATTGTCTTGAAGGGGGAATTTGGCCGCGGGGCCGGTTCCTGGGATTTTGCCTTTGGTCGCTGGCTTTTAAGGAGCCTTGGGGATAAAAATATCCGGGGAAGGGTCGTTGAATTTGTCGACCTGACGAAAAAGGGGCTTGAAGAAAATGACAGGAAAGTCATGTGCATGGGCGCGGCAATCCAGGGAGCGGTTTCGGCCCTGTTTACGGAAGGCTTTACGGAAAGCGGCACGGTGTTTGATTTAGAAAAGGTTTCCCCGGTTGCTTTATGCCCGGGATCTTTGGAAAATGTCTGCCTCCTTGCTTCAAATGTCTCCGCTCCTGAACCCAGCGGCCATGACCTTGCTCCTGATATTTATGCCCCTGCGCCAAATGCCCGGGGCATAGGGGCTGGCGCTGGATGGGAACAAGCATGTTTTGGGGTAAAGGTTGATGCCTGTTTCATCGGCGGCTGTGCCGGAGGCCGGATAGAAGCTTTAAGAACGGCGGCGAAAATTTTAAGGAACCGCCGTATTCACAGGGAGCTTCGGCTCCTTGTGGGCTTTGTCGATAATGAAACCTATTTGAAAGCCATGGATGAAGGGCTTATTGATATTTTTCTGGACTGCGGCGCCCAGGTAACAAATCCTGGCTGCGCCTCATGCCGTTCCTCCTCCATTGGCGTCGTGGGCGATGGGGAAGTGCTTTTATCTACAGGCTGCTACAATGATCCGGGATGTGCAGGAACAAAGGATTCCTATGTATATCTGGCCTCAGCCGTTAATGTGGCCCGGGCCGCCCTTACCGGCGTTTTTTGTGAAAGACACGGCAAACAGATGAAACCCCATAAATGGATAAACTGATTCCGTAAAAGACACGGCAAAAAGATGAAACCCCGTAAAGGGAT
>JAGZDD010000132.1 GCA_018369015.1 Clostridiales bacterium
GGGGAAAGTCCTGAATATATGAAAGGGCGCTTACAGATTGTTGGAGAAAGCGAGAGGGATTTTTCCTCCGAAGAAGCCTTTCGGGCATTTATGGATGATTATGAAGCCAAGGATTATTTTGAAAAGGATGTGTCCTGGTTCCGCTGGAAAACGACGGTGAGCTTTGCAGATTTGAAAACATCGATTGATAAAAGTCTTTTGACACGTATACGGGTTGTGCCTTCGTTTATTACAGTTAAGGATAGCAGCGGGAATTTTACAGAACAGGAGATTTCCACCGTGGGGGATGTTGTGAAGCTTTATGTTAATGAGCGGAGCGCGAGTGGAATCCTTAAGTCTGTGATTGTTGAAGGAACTGAAAAGACGATAAAAATTTCAGGAGAATATAATATACGTCTTTTATTGGCTCCTTTAAATTCTCCGGTGATTTGTGACGATGGCACGGATGCCGGAACAATGACAATGCTTCCCAGCGGTTATTTTTATATTGACGACCACGGCGACGGAACATGTACACTGAGGGGCGGCGGTTATGGCCACGGCGCAGGGATGAGTCAAAACGGCGTTTTGGCGTTGGCTAAACGAGGTCTTAGCTGCGAAGAGATTCTAACGCATTATTTTGAAGGAACACAGGTTATAGCTGTGGATTGATTATAAGCACACGGTTTTTTGATGTCTATTATAGCTCCAATTTTTTGATTTTTAAACGAAGAAAAACAGGAAGTCCGCAATTATTCAGTGCTCTGAACCGTTGCGGACTTCCTGTTTTATTGGAAACTTTCGGGTAACTATTCGGCCAGGTCTGCGCACTTGCTGCGCTGACCGTCAGAAAGTGATACAAGAGTGCAAAAATCCCATCGCCGCAGGCGATTTTAAATGGATTTTTGCAGTAACAGTTCAGCTGGCTGAACTGTTACGCTTTCTGTCATTGTAATTTTCAATATCTCAGGCCATGATTTTCCCGCTCCAGAGGGAAGCACATGACATTAAGCTCTGCACCAAAAAAAACAAGGTTCATACAAAAATACAGCCATAGCATTGTAATAATGATACTTGTAAGACTGCCGTACATGTAGGACAGGTTGCTGGAAAAATCAACATAGATTGAAAAAATATAAGAGCTGATCATCCATCCAAGGGCAGAAAAAACAGCTCCGGGAAGCTGGTGAAAAAAACGGCCCTTCCGGTTGGGAAGTACTTTGTAAAACATGAGAAAAAGTAATGTAAGGATTCCCATAGAGGAAATGGTGCGAATACTGATTAAGAAGGCAGCCACATCATCTAAAAATGGGATTTTTTCACAGATCCATAAGTAGATCCGGTTGCCAAAGACAAGGAATGACAATGTAAAAATAATCATTATTGCAAAAATCAGCGTATAAAATGTAGATACAATGCGCAGCATAAGATAATTACGGGTTTCCTTGATACCGTAGACAGAGTTTAAGCCCCGGGTGATGGCAAGAATCCCTTTTCCCGATGTCCACAAAAGGGTAATGATTGTGATGGACAGCACGGTTCCGGAGGTTTTTGTATTAATATCTGTGATAATGGCCGCGATAAACTGACTTGTATCCGAAGGAAAAAAGTCGCTGATATTTTCGATCAGTGTTTCTGGCTGGATCGGCACATATTTAAGTAATATGAGCAGGAGCATGAGAAACGGAACCGCCGATAATATGATAAAAAAAGCAGACTGGGCGGCATAAGCAGAAACGTGGTCATCTTTGATTCTATTCATTATATCTTTAATCCAGCTAATGATATTCAGCACATGAATCCCTCCTGCCGCAGATTTTTTGTAACACCAGACACATGGCGGTACGCCATAATCGAGGATTCAGCCGAGATAGCGGCGGTGAGCAGCGTTAGCTGCGTGAATCCGGGATGCATGGCTGAATAGTTGCGATTTTTTGAACAGCAACAGCATGGCTTGCCGGGTAACGGGCAGCGGATAAAGGAAGAAACTCTTCCCCATCCGCTCATTATTATATGCAGCCTTGATGTTGTTTATAACAGATAGTCATTGTTCCCAAATACTATGGCTGCGGGCGGCCATAGTATTTGTTTCATGCTATAATGTCCGGTTACGTGGATATTATATGATGGCCGCAAGCGGCCGTCATAGGCTTACGCCTGGGATGCGTATTTTCGCACAGAGGAAGGCTCACTTACGTTCGCCATGTGAAAAACGCGCTATAATGTCCACTTATGTGGACATTATAGCATGAATACTGGGAAAAGTCTATTTTCATTGGCGGTAGCAACAGCAGTTTAAGATAAATGAAACGTTCTGTGAGAAATAACGAAAAATTTACGGGAACTTTACGGTAATTTTTCTGTAGTAAGATAGTTCTTTAAAATATTCATTGGTAAAATGAGCCTTGTTAGTAAACGGACATACCGCTTAAGATGTGGCGCCATTCGATAGGAAACATAGCGTTGAAGGAGTAATAAAAATGCTGAGATTAGAAAATTTAAAAAAGTCCTATGACGGAAAGACTGTTCTAAAGGACATTAGCCTTCAGATTGACGATGGGGAAATTGTTTCGATTCTTGGACCATCAGGCTGTGGGAAAACGACATTGCTCAATCTGATTCTTGGGATTACAGATGTGGATTGTGGAAGAATTCTATTTAACGGAAAGGATATGACCAGCGTATCTATGGAGGAGCGGGGATTTAATATCGTTTTTCAGGATTATGCCCTTTTCCCAAATCTTAATGTCTATAAAAATATTACCTATGGTTTGAAAAACCGCCCTAACATTTCCACAATGTCTGAGGTTAATGAGCTTATTAACCTTTTAGGGCTTGAAGAACATTTAAGTAAACGGATTGACCAGCTTTCCGGAGGTCAGAAGCAGAGAGTTGCCCTGGCGCGGACAATGGTTATGAAACCGAAGATTTTACTGTTGGATGAGCCTTTAAGCGCCTTAGACGGCGTGATTAAGGAATCGATTAAGGACAGAATACGCACGATTGCCAAGCAGTATCACCTGACAACGATTATTGTGACCCACGATCCGGAGGAGGCCCTGACGCTTTCAGATCGGGTTCTGATTATTAATGAAGGAATGATTTCCCAGTACGGAAGGCCGGAAGAAATTATACGTCATCCCCAAAATCCTTTTGTCCGCAAATTTATTTTGAATCAGTTAGAGATTAAGAAAAATAACATATTTTCCCTTTTCTTAACGGGAACTTCACCGGCTGGTGAAGAAAATGCCGGGATGCTTGCGGAGGGCTGGACATGAAGGGCGGCAAAAAGCATAGGGAATTGAAAATCATTTTTGCTGTTGCAGCCGTTTATTTTACGATTTTTCTTATTATTCCCGTGTGCGGGCTTATGGCAAAATCTTTGATGACTTCCGGAGGATTTAGCATTGAAAACTATACAAGTATTTTTACGGATAAAAATGTGATGGAAGCGCTGGCGAACAGCTTTTTTGTTTCAGGAACCGCGGCTTTAGTAACGACACTTCTGGCATTTTTGCTCTCTTATGCCGTGAACTATACGAATATTCCCAGATGGCTTAAAGCTGTCATATCATCAATGGCCCGCCTGCCTATGCTTTTGCCAACAATTACATACGGCTTTGCTATTATCTATTCCTTTGGAAAGCAGGGGCTTATTACACGTCTTTTGGGCCATCAGATTTTTGATATTTATGGCTTTTCCGGCCTTATGGCCGGTTATGTCATTTATACGCTGCCGGTTTCCTTTATGCTTATTCAGAATACAATGCGCTACATTGATAAAAGGTTTATGGTTGTTTCACGGCTGATGAATGACCATCCGGTAAAGAGCTTTACGATGACCATTGTCCGTCCGCTTTTGGGAACGCTGGCGGCCTCGTTTATTCAATGCTTTTTCCTGTGCTTTACCGATTTTGGTATTCCGGCGGCTGTGGGCGGAAGCTTTGATACGATTGCAGGCGTATTGTATACGGAAATGCTTGGAAGTGTTCCGGATTTTGGGAGAGGCGCGGTTATTGCTTTTATGATGCTGCTGCCATCTGTTATAAGCGTGGCCGTCCTCCATATTTTGGAAAAGTACAATATACGCTATACCAGTGTATCGGATATTGAGCTGAAAAAGGGCAAGGCTAGGGATGTAATTTTCGGTATTATAGGGAGCGTGATTATTTTATGTGTACTCTCTGTGTTTGCGGTGATTTTTGTTATTCCGTTTATTAAGGACTGGCCTTACAATCTCTCGGTTACTTTTGAACATGTTGCGGCGGTATTTTCCGATAACGCCCTTCTTATGGTTATGAAAAATTCCCTTGTTGCAGCTTTGCTGACGGCATTGCTTGGTACGCTGGCGGCTTATGGCTGCGCGCTGATTACGGCAAGAAGTAATATGAACAGGAGTGGAAAATCATGCATTGAAGGAATTGCGATGGTAACAAACACGATTCCCGGAATGGTTTTAGGTCTTTCCTATCTGTTTATATTTTCTGGTTCCTTTTTGCAGGGAACAATTGTTATTTTGATACTATGCAATATTATCCACTATTTTTCAACGCCTTATATTATGATGAAAAATTCCTTGCAAAAGCTCAATGCTTCGTGGGAAACGACGGCAATGCTGATGGGAGACTCGTGGACAAAAACCATTGTCCGGGTTGTGACGCCCAATGCGCTCCCAACAATTCTTGAGGTTTTTGGATATTATTTTATTAACGCCATGGTAACGATTAGTGCGGTTATTTTTATTGCCGGGGCCAGGACGATGGTGATTACAACCAAAATTAAGGAATTACAGTATTACAACAAATACAGTGAAATTTTTGTTTTATCTTTGCTTATTTTGTTTATTAATTTGCTGAGCAAGGGGCTTTTGGCTCTGGCTCTGAAAAAGACAAAAAATGAATCAAAGGAGAAAAAAAGAATGAAAAAAGGATTTTTTAAGAGAGCGGCTGCTGCGGGAATGTGCCTGACGCTGGGCTTAAGCTTGCTTTCAGGGTGCAGCGCGTCAGGAGGAAGTGATAAGGTAGTTATTTATTCTAACGCGGATGATGAAGCAGTTACAGCGATGAAAAATGCGTTGGATAATAATGGCTATAAGGATCAGTATATTTTTCAGACCTTTGGAACGTCAGAGCTTGGAGGTAAACTTCTGGCGGAAGGAACAAATCTGGAGGCGGATCTGATTACGATGAGTACATTTTATGTGGAGAGTGCCCGGGATCAGAACCAAATGTTTTTAGACCTGACCTTTGACCCTGAAACTCTGGATGAGTATCCTTCCTACTGCGCGCCTATTACTGCCCAGGAAGGAACGATCATTATTAATACGCAGATGATGGAAGAAAATAATCTGCCATATCCTGGATCAATTAAAGATCTTGCAGATCCGCAGTATGCCGGCTTTGTTTCTGTGACGGATATTGCTTCGTCATCAACGGCATGGCTTTTGATTCAGGCATTGATTTCTGCCTATGGTGAAGAGGAGGCTCAGAATATTCTTGCCCAGATTTATACAAATGCAGGGCCTCATATTGAAGAGTCAGGAACAGGACCATTAAAAAAGGTGCGTGCCGGGGAAGTGGCCATTGGCTTTGGGCTCAGGCAGCAGGCGGTCGCTGACAAGGCGGACGGGCTTCCTATTGATTATATTGATCCTGAGGAAGGAAATTTTACTCTGACAGAATCTGTGGCAGTGGTCGACAAAGGCGATAAGACCAATCCAAAGGCGATGGAGATGGCGCAGTGTATTATTGAAAACGGGCGTCAGGAGCTTCAAAGCCATTATCCGGTAGCTTTATATGAGGGAGAGTCTACAGATTCTCAAAATGCATCCGGAAATCCAAAGGTATTCCCGGAAAAGCTGACAGTGGATTTGCTTAAGAAGCACCAGGAGCTGTCTGAGAGAGCAAAGGAAGCTGCCGAAGAATAAATAAGCCGCCGTGAGGAACACGGTAATAACGAGGAACGCCGCAGCCGGCATACCATAATGCCGTGGGAAGCACGGCAATAATAAGGAAAGGGATTATGAGATGAAGACATATAAATTATTAACGCCAGGTCCATTGACGACAACGAAGACTGTGAAGGAGGAAATGCTTTTTGACCATTGTACATGGGATGACGATTATAAGCAGATTACTCAGAAAATCCGCAGAAATCTTTTAAAGCTGGCAAAGGCAAGCGAGGATGAGTATACGGTAGTATTAATGCAGGGAAGCGGAACCTTTGGCGTTGAATCTGTGCTTTCTAGTGTGATTGGAGATGAGGAAAAACTGCTCATTGCAGCTAACGGCGCCTATGGCGAGCGCATGGAGGATATTGCAAAGCACAGCCGTATTGATTATACTATTTATAATGAGCATTATAACAAAGTGCCTGACGCTAAGAAGATTGGAGATATTTTGGACAAGGACCCAAAAATCACTCATGTTTCTATGGTACACAGCGAAACAACTTCTGGCATTTTAAATGATATTGAATCCGTGGCCCGGGTTGTTAAGGAAAGAGGGAAGGTATTTATTGTAGATGCTATGAGCAGCTTTGGCGGTATGGATATTCCTGTGGAGTCCATGGGCATAGATTTCCTTATAAGCTCTGCCAATAAGTGTATTCAGGGCGTTCCCGGTTTTTCCTTTATCATTGCCAGAAGAAGCCTTCTCTTAGAGAGCAGAGGGAAAGCAAGAAGCCTTTCTCTTGATTTATATGACCAGTGGGAAACTATGGAAAAGGATGGAAAATGGCGTTTTACTTCACCGACCCATGTTGTTCTGGCCTTTGCGAAGGCCATGGAGGAGTTGGAGGCAGAGGGCGGTATTTCAGCCCGCAGTGCGCGCTATACAGACAATAACCGTCGTCTGATTGCAAAAATGAAGGACCTGGGTTTTAAAACCTATATTGATGAAACGCACCAAAGTCCGATTATTACAACCTTTTTATTTCCGGAAAATGTCTTGTATTCCTTTAGCGATATGTATACATATATTAAAAACCGGGGCTATGCCATTTATCCCGGAAAGGTGACGGAGGCTTCCACATTTAGAATTGGGAATATCGGGGAAATTTACAGTGAGGATATTGACAAGCTGATTGAAATTATCAAGGATTTTTTGGAAACGATTTAGCCTGGCGGCCAAATCGTAGGACATATCATGTTAGGAGACGTAAAGATGAGCAAAATTGAAGCAGTAATTTTTGATTGGGCAGGAACAACCGTAGATTTTGGGTGCATGGCTCCGGTTCAGGCATTTATGGAGGCATTTAAGGCAGAGGGCATTGTTCCTACAATGGATGAGATTCGTGGACCTATGGGAATGTTAAAGAGAGACCATGTGAAAACAATGATGTCTATGGACCGTATCGGCGGGCTGTGGAAAGAGCTTCACGGCAAAGACTGGGATGAAGCTGATGTAGACCGGGTTTATGAAAAGAGTGAGAAAGGGATTATTGACATTGTAGAGAATTTTGCTGCGCCAAAGCCTTTTGTCCTTGAAGCTGTGAAGGCCCTCCGGTGCAAGGGGATTAAAATTGGCTCTACAACCGGCTATACAGATGCCATGATGGAGCTTGTTGTACCAAAGGCTAAGAGCCTTGGTTATGAGGCGGATGTATGGTTCTCGCCGGACAGTGTGGAAGGCTGCGGCCGTCCGCTGCCCTATATGATTTATAAAAATATGCAGGCATTGCGTATTTCTGGTGCTGACGCGGCAATTAAGGTGGGCGACACAGTGGCGGATATTAAAGAAGGTAAAAATGCCGGAATGATTTCTGTAGGTATTGTTGAAGGAAGCTCAGTTATGGGGCTTTCTGAGGATGAGTTTAACGCTCTCGATAAAGAGGCTTACCGCAGGCTTTACGCAAAGACGGAAGAAGTGTTTATCCGGGCTGGGGCAGACTTTGTACTTCCGAATATGAAGGCTTTGCCAGCATTGATTGAAGTGTTGTAATGCTTTGCTGTCTATACCTTATTATGTTCTTACGCTGAGAGAGCAAAGTGTTTGAGGCTGGCCGGAGCAGTAACAATAATGAACCGTTGACATAACATTTTTGGAAAAAAAGATTGACAGCGAGAGAAATTATGCTAAAATGATAGTGATATGTTAAAGGCGTTGATTGTGTTTTAAGTATATATTTTCTTTCAGAGAGAAGAAGTCATCGGCTGAAAGCTTCTTTAAGTTCAGATATATACCGACTTTCTCACAGGAGCCGCGTTTTTGAAGCTGTTTGCGTAGTTGTAGGAAACGCCGCAGGTGTGCGTTATACACATGAATGAGAGTCTTTGAAGAACTCCGGAGTAACGGATTATTTCAAAGGAATCAGGGTGGTATCGCGGAGTTTATTTCGTCCCTTAATTTATATTAAGGGACGTTTTTTTTTTTACTATGAAAGCTCGGCAAGCGGACGCACAGACGGGCAAGCTCTCTTGACCGGATGCGCGGACATTTGCCGACAAGACGGAATGAGCACGGGCTGCCGTTAGGCAGCGGAAAGTGCGGCGCTGCGTGCCTGTGACACGCGTTTAGCGCCGACCGGAGTGGAACGTAGACATACCGTCGGTGATTGCGGGAGTGCGCAGCACGGAGCAATCAGCTTTCATGCGTGGTGGTGCCGCGCCTAGCGCGGCATGAAAGTTTACTATGAAAGCCCTGGACGCCATGGAAAGCATGGCAATAATAATGAAAGGAAGAATATTCATGCAAAATAAGTTAAAGCAAATTCGTGACGAAGCGATTGAAAGAATCAATGCTGCCAGAGAGCTTGACAAGCTTAATGATATTCGTGTGGCATTTTTAGGAAAAAAGGGCGAATTGACAGCGATCATGAAATCCATGAAGGAGCTGGCGCCGGAAGATCGTCCGGCCTTTGGCGCTATGGTCAACCAGGCCAGAGCAGAAATTGAGGGCGCGCTTGAGGAAATGAAAGCTTCTCTTGCCAAGGCTGCCCGTGAATTACAATTAAAATCCGAAGTGATTGATGTAACGCTTCCGGCAAAGAAAAATAATGTAGGACACCGTCATCCAAATAGCATTGCCTTAGAAGAAGTTGAACGCATTTTCGTTGGTATGGGCTATGAGGTTGTCGAAGGCCCGGAGGTAGAAAAGGACTACTATAACTTCGAGGCATTAAATATTCCGGCGAACCATCCGGCGAGAGACGAGCAGGATACATTTTATATTAATGCGAATATGCTTTTGCGCAGCCAGACTTCGGGAGTACAGGTACACACCATGGAAAACAGCCCCCTGCCGATTAAGGTGATTGCCCCGGGCAGGGTTTACCGTTCCGATGAGGTGGATGCGACCCATTCTCCGTGTTTCCATCAGATTGAAGGCCTTGTTGTCGGCAAGGATATAACCTTTGCAGATCTTAAGGGAACGCTGGCGGAGTTTGCAAGAGAAATGTTTGGTGAAAACACAAAAGTAAAATTCCGTCCTCATCATTTCCCATTTACAGAGCCAAGCGCCGAGGTGGATGTCACTTGCTTCAAGTGCGGCGGCAAAGGCTGCCGTATGTGCAAAGGCTCCGGCTGGATTGAAATTTTAGGCTGCGGCATGGTTCATCCCAATGTTTTGCGCATGAGCGGCATTGATCCTGATGAATATTCCGGTTTTGCTTTTGGCGTAGGCTTGGAGCGTATCGCCCTTCTTAAGTATGAAATTGATGATATGCGGCTGATGTATGAAAATGATGTACGGTTTTTAAAGCAGTTTTAAAAACGTCAGCCATTGAATCAGCCCGCAAGGGGGATAACCATACGCCGTGAAAAATATGGCAATAATAAGGAAACCCCGCAAGGGGATACCTGGATGCCGTAAAAAACACGGCAATAATAAGGAAACCCCGCAAGGGGATACCTGGATGCCGCAAAAAACACGGCAATAATAAGGAAACCCCGCAAGGGGATACCTGGATGCCGCAAAAAACACGGCAATAATAAGGAAAGGAACGAGAGAAATGAATACACCTTTATCGTGGATTAAGGCTTATGTGCCGGAGCTTGATGTGACAGCACAGGAATATACAGATGCAATGACTCTGTCTGGCTCTAAGGTGGAAGGCTATACAGAGCTGAATAAAAATCTTGAAAAAATTGTTGTTGGAAAAATTGAGAAAATAGAGAAACACCCCGATGCGGATAAGCTGATCATTTGCCAGGTAAATGTGGGTGAAAATGAACCGGTTCAGATTGTGACCGGAGCGCCCAATGTGAGCGAGGGAGATCTTGTACCTGTTGTTTTAGTCGGCGGCAAGGTGGCGGGAGGACATGATGGAAGTCCGCTGCCTGAGGATGGCGTTAAAATTAAAAAAGGTAAGCTCCGGGGCGTAGAAAGCTATGGCATGATGTGTTCAATTGAAGAACTGGGCTCTTCTCGTGACATGTACCCTGAGGCTCCGGAAAACGGCATTTATATTTTTAAGGATAACGATGTAGCGCCTGGGGATGATGCGGTAGCGGCCTTAAACCTTGATGATGTAGTTATTGAATATGAGATTACCTCGAACCGGGTAGACTGCTTTGGTATTCTCGGCATTGCCAGAGAAGCTGCGGCAACTTTCAGAAAGCCGTTTGTGCCGCCGGTTGTAAAGGTAGAGGAAAATGACGAGGATGTTAATGATTATATCCAGGTTGAAGTCAATGACGCAGATCTTTGCCCCCGCTACTGCGCGAGAGTTGTAAAAAATATTAAAATCGGCCCTTCCCCGAAGTGGATGCAAAGACGTCTGGCTTCCCAGGGCATCCGCCCTATTAATAATATTGTAGATATTACTAACTATATTATGGAAGAATATGGACAGCCTATGCATGCCTATGATTTGGACACAATTAAGGGAAATAAAATTATTGTCCGCCGTGCCGGTGACGGCGAGCAGTTTGTAACGCTGGATGGACAGACACGTTCTCTGGATAAAAATACGCTGATGATTTGTGACGCAGAGGAACCGATTGGCATTGCCGGGATTATGGGCGGGCAA
>JAGZDD010000133.1 GCA_018369015.1 Clostridiales bacterium
GGCAGACCGGCTCGTAAAAGACGGGGAAGAGCTTTGGCTTGCGGGCGCAAAGATCCGCGTCCTTCATACCCCGGGCCATACAAAGGGCGGGGCCAGCTATTATATTGAGGATATGCGTGTTGTTATTTGCGGGGATACGCTGTTTGAAGGTTCTGTAGGCCGTACAGATTTGCCGACGGGAAGTATGGGAACATTGGTACGCTCTATCCGGGAAAAATTGTTTGTCCTGGATGATGATGTAACCGCGCTTCCCGGCCATGGCGGTTCGACGACGATTGGCTTTGAAAAGCAGCATAATCCTTGGCTATGAAAGTTATCAAGTGTACATACACAGGGGCAAGTTTACATGACCCTGTGTATGTACACTTGATAACCCCAAGGTATGAGGACGAGCTGCCATAGGCAGCGGAAAGTCCGGCGCTGCGTGCCAGTGACACGCGTTTAGCGCCGACCGAAGTGGAACGTAGACATATCTTGGGGCAGATGGCGAGAGTGCCAACGGCACGGAGCCATCTGGCTTTCATGCGTGGTAACGCCGCGTTCAACGCGGCATGAAAGTATTGTAAGCTGAAATAGAGGTAAGAAAAATGATTGGACTTCATATAAACCAGTCCAGCTATGAAAATGACATCCGGGCTTTGATGATGGCGTTTTTCCCTGGGGAAAAGATTGTTCTTAATGGGGAGGCTGCGCCTTATCTGGTCCGGGTCGTTTTTTCGCCGGACCGTGTGAAAGTAACTTTGGAGGATGGCACTTTTGTGCTGTCCGAACTGGAAGGCGCATGTGATTTTTCAGATTACCGGGCTGGAAAGAATGGATTAAAACGTATTTTGTATACATGCCTTTCATCATTTAAGAAAATAAGCCTTCCATGGGGAACCCTAACCGGAATAAGGCCGACCAAAATTGCCATGGGCCTTATGAGCCAGGGAATGAGCGATAAAGCGATTTACGATTATTTTAAAAAGGAATATTATTTATCTGATGAAAAATACCAGCTGTGTACCCGGGTGGCTAAAAATGAGTCAAGGGTGCTTCGCGGCTTGAATTACGATTCTACATACAGCCTGTATGTAGGGATTCCTTTTTGCCCGACAATTTGCGCCTACTGCTCATTTTCCTCTTTTCCTCTGTCGGCATGGAAAAAAAGAGTGGATGAATATTTAGATACTCTTTTTAAGGAGTTGGATTATATTGCCAGCGTACCGACGGCTAAGCAGCTTTTAACCTTGTACATGGGCGGCGGAACGCCGACCTCCTTGACGGCCTCACAGATGGACCGGCTTCTTGATAAGCTTTCTTCAATCTATGATTTTTCTAAAATCAGGGAAATTACCATCGAGGCAGGACGCCCGGACAGTATTACAATGGATAAGCTAAAGGTCATTAAATCCTACGGTATTGACCGGATTTCTATTAACCCCCAGACAATGAAGCAGGAAACGCTTGATCTTATCGGGCGTAAGCATACGGTCGGGCAAATTAAGGAGGCGTATGCCTGCGCCAGGGAGGCGGGTTTTGGAAATATTAATATGGATCTTATTGCCGGCCTGCCCGGGGAAACGACAGAAGATATGGAAAGGACTCTTGAGGAGATCAAGAAGCTTCGGCCGGACAGCATGACCGTCCATTCCCTGGCGATTAAGCGGGCAGCGTATATGAATAAAAACAGGGACCAATTTAAGGCAGCGCCTCAGGAGGAAGTCAACCGTATGATCGAAGCCTCCTTTAAGAGCGCCCTTGATATGGGGATGGAGCCTTATTATTTATATCGCCAGAAAAATATTGCCGGAAATTTGGAAAATGTGGGCTATGCCAGACCTGGCTGCGAGGGGCTTTACAATATTCTGATTATGGAGGAAAAACAGACGATTGTTGCCTGCGGCGCCGGAGGCTCTACAAAAATTGTGATTCCCGGGGAAAACCGCATTGAGCGGATCGAAAATGTAAAAAATGTGAAGGACTATATTGAGCGGATTGACGAGATGATTGGACGGAAAAAGAATTTTGATATTATGGCAGGCGCGTCAGGCAAGGCAGCGAAGGGAGAATAATACCATGGAAATTTTGCAGGAATTTGTCCGTACCGGGGCTCTTCTTGGAGAGGCTGCCATGGAGCGGCTAAGGAACGCCCGCGTAGCTGTTTTTGGTATCGGCGGCGTTGGCTCTTTTGCCGCGGAGGCCCTTGTGCGCAGCGGTGTCGGCCAAATTGATATTATTGATAACGATAAGGTATGCCTAAGCAATATTAACCGCCAGCTATTAGCGCTCCACAGCACTGTAGGACGGCCAAAGGTGGCTGTTATGGAGGAGCGTATGAAAGACATAAACCCGGAGGCGGAAGTGTTTGCCTGGGAAACTTTTGTAGATAGGAACAGCCTTGATTGTTTTCCATTTGAGCAATATAGCTATATTGTGGATGCCATTGATACAGTGACTTCAAAGCTTCTTCTCATTGAAAAGGCGAAGTCATTGGATATTCCTATCATCAGCTCCATGGGGGTGGGCAATAAGCTGCATCCGGAGCGCTTAAAAATTGCGGATATTTCCAAGACAAATGTCTGCCCTCTGGCCAGAGTAATGCGCCGGGAGCTTAAAAACCGGGGGATCAAAAATGTTAAGGTACTGTTTTCCGACGAAATCCCTGTGACATTACAGACGGACCCGGGCAATGATGCCCATTCCTTGAATAAAAAAAGGGTGTCGCCGGGAAGCATAGCTTTTGTGCCGTCCGTTGCGGGCCTGATGATTGCCGGGGAAGTGATCCGGGATCTGGCGTAACGATTCAGCCATGCCATCTCGGCTTTGCGCCGCTAACGCTGCTTACCGCCGCATATGCGGCAAATCCCCGGTTTGGCTCGTTGCTTCGCGAAAAAGGAGCCTGCTCACTCCTGAATCACTGTCAGGCCTGGCTGATCAGCGAGTGATTAGCCAGGCTGTGAATGGTAATGAATAGTTACTTTAAGTCATAATTTGTCGTTCAATAATAGTTGAAAAAGAGAAAATATAGATTTATAATAAAGGCATCACAGATCATTAATTCTTGTGGTGCTTTTCTAATTTCGCCGCGAGGTTCTTATTCTATGGCCATGGTGATACGTCCAATAGGTCACTGTTATATAGCAACAGTGATACCCCTTAAGAATTCTTATTTTTCCCTCATTCATCCATTAACAAGTTTTAGCAGGCCTGGCGACGGCCTGGACTGTAAGTAAGGAGTTTACAATGAAAAATACATGTGCTAAATTGGATTACCCGGATTTTATTAATTATGTGCGGGAGCATATTATTGATTATATTGGCGGGCGGCTTCAAAAAACAGAAATTGTCCGGGTGGAGATCGCGCCAATGATGAAAAATAATGAAACGGTGACGGATGCTTTGCAGATTTACGAAAAAGGGCCGCGCAAATGCCCTATGATTAGTTTGGATGATTTCTACGACGAGTATTGTATGGGAGAGGAGCTCCCTGAAATCATGCAGTCGATCGCCAAAACCTATGAAAATTCCAGGGAACAGGAGTACTTTATTACACCGGAGGAGCTGGCCTGCTTTGAACGTATGAAACATCAGATTGTTATACGTCTTGTGAGCCTGGAAAAGAACAGCCATCTTTTGGAAGTATGTCCGTACCGAATCTTTATAGATATGGCTATGACTTACCGGGTTTTATCCGGTAAAACAGCAGGTGGGATTTCCACAGTCCTTGTCACTCAGTCGATGATGGAAGGCTGGGGAATTACGGAGCCAGTACTCTATGAACTTGCTCTGGAAAATTCTGTACGTCTGTTTCCTCCAAGATTTAAGAATATGACGATGCTTATATCGGAAATGCAAAACAGGAACAATGAGAATGATAGTATTTCCAATGATATTTGCGAAGAAAGCTGTTATGACGGCAGCCTTTTTGTGGGAACGAACGACTGCGGTATAAACGGGGCTTCCATTTTATGCTATCCAGATGTATTTAAAGATTTTGCTGAGAAAGCAGGCTCAGACTTTTATATTCTGCCAAGCTCTATCCATGAAGTCATTCTTTTATCTGTAAAAGCGAATATTTCACCGGATACGTTGGCTTCTATGGTTTCTGGGGCCAACAGAAATATGATTGCCAAGGACGAATACTTATCAGATTCAATTTACCATTACAGTGCCAGGGAAGGAAAAATTGAAAAATACTCTGGACAAATGTACAGGAAATTGCTACAATAGGCATTATTACTATGAAAGCCCCGGACGGCGGCTGTGAGGCAGGGCGTGCTTGCACGCAATGACTTACAGACATCGGACGGGCAAGGTGGTATGAGTGCGGGGTGCTAAGCGCCAGTGTTGCTGCGTGCCGGTGGCACGCGTCCAGCAACGACCGGAGTGGAACGTAGACATACCACCGGCAGATGGCGGCATGTCCGTTTACTATGAAAGCGATGAAGGAGAAAGTAGCCTGTCAAAATACCGCATGGCGGCACGTCCGTTTACAGAGAGAGAAGCAGCGGCTGGAAGCTTCTTAATGGATGGCTGGCGAAAGACACTCCGGAGCAGTCTGTGAGAGCAGAACCGGCTAATCCCCGTTAGCAGATTCAAGTTGGGATAATGTTTGCCTTAGGTACATTATTCAAACAGGGTGGCACCGCGGGTTAACTCGTCCCTGACAATTTATTTGTCAGGGATTTTTTGCGCGATAAGCCGGTCAGGCGCTTGCCGTGCTTGCACGGTCAGGCATCTGACCGGCAACGGTCATCGAGCGGCAAAGCCGCGAGATAATCGGAGTATCGGATAGGGAAATAAACTCTTCACCTATCCGATGTTTCACACGAAACAAAAATGCTCCGCTTTTGGTGCGTATGCCGTGCAAAGGCAGACGGTCGCTGCACAACCGCGCGCCGCGCGGTATGGCCGTTTACCATGGAGATTTATAGGAAATTATAAGAAAAAGGAGTATTAAATATGGCAGAGTCAATGCAAGGCTTGAAAAGAAGCCATCGCTGTACAGAGGTTTCCAGCGCCAATATCGGCCAGGAAGTGACCGTTATGGGCTGGGTGCAGAAAAGCAGAAATAAAGGCGGGATCATTTTTGTCGATTTGAGAGACCGCTCAGGTATTTTACAGGTGATTTTTGAGGATGGGGAGATTTCAGCAGAAGGCTTTGAAAAAGCGACAAAGCTGCGCAGCGAGTTTGTTATTGCTGTTGTAGGCCGTGTGGAAGCGCGCCAGGGGGCAGTGAATGAAAATCTTGCCACAGGTGGTATTGAGATTCGCGCAACACAGCTTCGCATTTTATCTGAATCGGAAACACCGCCGTTTCATATTGAAGAGAATAGTAAAACAAAGGAAGAACTTCGCCTGAAATACCGCTATCTGGATTTAAGGCGCCCGGATCTTCAGAAAATAATCATGCTTCGCAGCCGCGTTGCGGGAATTATCCGCCAATTTCTTGCAGATGAGGGCTTTTTAGAAATTGAAACACCAATGCTTACAAAAAGTACGCCAGAGGGCGCAAGAGATTATCTTGTTCCAAGCCGGGTACATCCGGGGAACTTTTATGCGCTTCCCCAGTCGCCCCAGCTTTTTAAACAGCTTTTAATGGTGTCGGGCTATGACCGTTATTATCAGATTGTAAAATGCTTCCGCGACGAGGATCTTAGAGCGGACCGCCAGCCGGAATTTACCCAGGTGGATATGGAGCTTTCCTTTGTGGATGTGGACGATGTTATCGATGTGAATGAGCGGCTTATTGCTAAAGTATTTAAGGAAATTTTGGATGTGGATGTGAAGCTGCCGATTCAGCGTATGACATGGCAGGAGGCTATGGACCGTTTTGGTTCGGACAAGCCGGATACACGTTTTGGCATGGAGCTTTGCGATGTGACAGAAGTTGTTAAAAATTGTGGATTTGGCGTATTTACCGGGGCTATTGCAAACGGCGGCAGCGTCCGCGGCATTAATGCCAAAGGGCAGGGCCATATGCCCCGCAAGAAGATTGACGCCCTGACGGCTTTTGTCAAAGATTACGGCGCAAAGGGCCTGGCCTATGTGGCTATTTTGGAGGACGGCACAATAAAATCCTCTTTTGCTAAGTTTATGAGCGATGACGATATGACCGCCCTGGTTAAAGCCATGGGTGGTGAAAATGGCGACCTGCTTTTATTTGCCGCAGATAAAAATAAAGTTGTTTATGATTCTTTGGGCGCTTTGCGCGTGGAGCTGGCGGCACAGCTTGGGCTTCGCGACAGCGGGCAGTTTAATTTCCTCTGGATTACGGAATTTCCTCTCTTAGAATGGTCTGAGGAGCAGGGGCGCTACACAGCTATGCACCATCCGTTTACTATGCCTATGGAGGAGGATATAAAGTATCTTGATTTGGACCCAGGCCGTGTACGTGCCAAAGCCTACGATATTGTCCTCAATGGTACAGAGCTTGGCGGCGGCAGCGTCCGTATTCACCAGAACCATATTCAGGAAAAAATGTTTGAGGTATTGGGCTTTACAAAAGAGGAGGCCTATGACCGTTTTGGTTTCCTCCTCAATGCATTTAAATATGGTGTTCCGCCTCATGCAGGACTGGCCTATGGGATGGACCGCTTGATTATGCACATTGCGGACACTGAAAATATCCGTGACGTTATTGCCTTCCCGAAGGTAAAAGACGCTTCCTGCCTTATGACAGACGCTCCCAATGTTGTTGAGCAAAAGCAACTTGATGAGCTTGGGATTGCTATTACAGCGCCTAAAGCAGAGCCGTAAATAGGCTAAAGCGTAAGCCGTAAAAGGAACAGCACATGATTGGAAATGGGTTGAAATTTATAATCGCCTATGCCCTGATGGTGAATTTATTCGGTTTTATCCTGTGTTTTATCGATAAGCGCAAGGCGGTAAAAAATCAGTGGAGGGTGCCTGAAATACGTTTTTTTATTGTTGCGGTTTTAGGCGGAGGCCCTGGGGTGCTGGCCGGAATGTACAAATTCAGGCATAAGACGAAGCATAAGAAATTCACGGTTGGTATCCCGGCGATTATTATTATTGAATGTATCTTGCTGATGTTATTATGGAAAGTATGGAGGTAGAAGCTATGTATTCATTGGACGAAGTGAAGGAACAGGATTTGGCAGTAGCCCAGGCGATTGAGCAGGAGATTGGCAGGCAAAATGGGAACATCGAGCTGATTGCGTCGGAAAATTTTGTAAGCAAGGCAGTGATGGCTGCGATGGGAAGCCCACTGACAAATAAATATGCAGAGGGATATCCGGGAAAACGCTATTACGGTGGGTGCCAGTATGTGGATATTGTAGAGAACCTGGCCATTGAACGGGCCAAAGCGCTGTTTGGGGCAGAGTATGTTAATGTGCAGCCTCATTCCGGTGCGCAGGCGAATATGGCTGTATTTCAGGCCGTTTTAAAGCCAGGAGATACATTTATGGGAATGAATTTGGACCACGGCGGCCATTTGACCCATGGCAGCCCGGCAAATTATTCTGGAAAAGTATTTCACTGCGTTTCCTATGGCGTTAATGACGAAGGCTTTATTGATTATGATCAGGTTCGTTCGATTGCCTTAGAAGCCCGGCCAAAGCTGATCATTGCCGGGGCCAGTGCCTACTGCCGTACCATTGATTTTAAAAGGTTCCGTGAAATTGCTGATGAGGTGGGCGCCTATTTGATGGTAGATATGGCCCATATTGCCGGCCTTGTAGCTGCGGGGATTCATCCAAGCCCGATACCATACGCTCATTTTACAACAACAACGACCCATAAGACGCTTCGGGGTCCCAGGGGCGGAATGATCCTGTCCTCCGAAGAGTTTGGGAAGAAGCTTAATTCAGCCGTATTTCCAGGCACCCAGGGAGGCCCTCTGATGCATGTCATTGCCGCTAAGGCTGTGGCTTTTGGCGAAGCCCTCACGGATGAGTTTAAGGCTTACCAGCACCGCATTGTAGATAACGCAAAGGCGCTGTGCAAAGGGCTTTTGGACAGAGGCATGAATATCGTATCCGGGGGTACGGATAATCATTTAATGCTTGTGGATCTTCAGAATCTTGGCCTTACAGGGAAGGCTGCTGAAAAGATGCTTGATGAAGTGCATATCACCTGCAATAAAAATACGATTCCCAATGACCCTCAGTCGCCGTTTGTTACGAGCGGTATCCGTCTTGGAACTCCCGCAGTGACCACAAGGGGGATGAATACAGAAGATATGGAAAGGATTGCTGAGGCGATTGCCCTAACCCTTAAAGATTATGAAAAGAATCAAGAAGCTGCAAAAGCTATTGTACAGTTATTGACTGACAAATATCCTTTATATTAATAACCGCCCGGGAAAACGGGCAATGTGCCGCAGGCTATCCAAAGTAAACTGACAGGTTGACAAAAAACACATTCTCAATACAGTTTTGCCGTTGCTTTGACATACTTTGTAATGAGGATGTGTTTTTTAATTTAACAGGAAACTTCGTTTCCTGTTAAATTAAAACGCTCTGCTTTGGATGCGCACTCGCGCAGAATGGAAATTTGTCGCTAAAGCGACCGCGCTCGGCGCAAGAGTTCCGCGAGCGGAACTCTTTGTTCTTTTATGGTTCAAAATGTTCAAAAATAATGGTGTGTCCTAATTTTTTTAAAATTTTCATATCTTTGGCATTGGGAATTGTCCATAAGACAGTCATTGCGCCAAAAAGACGATGATTCAGAAAAAAGCCCCAGTTTTGGATGTCTTCGTAATTGTAGGCAATAAAATCCGGCCGGGCGGCAACATTTGTAATTAAATGAGAAAGTGCCAGCGGCCCTGCCTGCCAGTGGCTTGGTGTTTTTCGGAAATTACAGGAAAGCTGGCCGCGCACCACATTTTTTCGGTTTTTTCTATACCAATATACAGCCAGAGGGTGAAATGATTCGATACAATAATCCCCTTTATAGGTACAGAGAACCCGGTCTGCCGCATCGCAAAGTTCGTTATAATTTCCGTGGTCGACTTTAAGCTCAATAATGAGCGGCACCTGGCCATTGACAAGCCTTAAAACATCTTCAAAGAGAGGAATGGGCTCTTGCGTGCCAAGAAGCCGGAGGTTTTTTAGTTCATCCCATGTCATCTCGCTAATATCTTTTTGTATATGGCACATGCGCCATAGGCTGTCATCATGGAAAACAACAAGATGATGATCCTTTGTCAGGTGAATATCAAGTTCGATCCCGTAGTGCTTTTCAATAGCCATTTGGAATGCAGTCATGGAATTTTCCGGGATTCCCCAAAGATTATCGTATAGCCCCCGATGGGCATAATTATAACCTTTTAAACGTTTCATAAGGGGAGATTTTCGGCGGCTGGGAGCAATCGCAAAAAGATAGGACACGGGCAATGCCGCCAGTGTACCAATTAAAGCCTTTGTCTTCGTTTTCATATGCAAGCATCCTTTCCTTATTATTGCCGGCTCTCAACGGCATAAAGGTATGCCGCAGTAAGCGGCGTTCCTTATTATTGCCGGCTCTCAACGGCATAAAGGTATGCCGCAGTAAGCGGCGTTCTTTATTATTGCCGGTCCTTAACGGCATAATGGTATGTACTTATGGTATAGGTTGAAACAGACGTTATACTAGGCCCGAAAATACCTCGCCAAGTGTTCAATGTATACGCTGTCTGTTACTATAGTTTAGCATTGTTTGAGATAATTGTCTATCGGTTTACAAAAGAGGAGAAGCAGTGTCAGAGGATAATCTTACAGTAAACCAGTGGTATCAAATTTTTTTGAGCCAATATATGGGAATAATTGAAAAGTCTGCCTGTTATTATGATAAAAACCCCCATACAAGGAATGATCTGATCCAGGAGATTTTGTGCAATACGTGGAAATATGCAGAAAAAATGATGAAGCTGGAGGAGAAGGCTATGGTTAGATATTTGAAAAACATTATTCGCACTTGCGCCGCGGATCATTTCAAGCCTTCAGAGCATAGGGAGATACCGGCAGATAACATTGAAGCTTTGTGTGAACGGCAATCATGTGACGAAGCCTCTGAGCCTGAAAGTTATGTGATTCATAAAGTAGATATGGAAATATTTAATCGTATGAGAAATGATGACAGAAGATTGCTGAGATTACGTATAGAATATAAGCTGTCCTACAAGGAGATTGGAGAAAATATGGGAATTACAGAAGCTGCTGCACGAAAGAGATATGAGAGGATTATTAGAAAATTAAGGGAGAACAATAAAAATGATTGATTTTTGTGGGAACATCATATATAATAATCATAACAGTTCAGCTATATGAGCAATTGTTGATCATTAGAGAAGTGCTTTTCCTGGAGTGTTCGAGAACCCTGCAATTTTGAACCTACATTTATTTTGACGGGAAATTTGATATTGGGAAATATGTCAGGCCTCCAATATGCAGTGGAAGACAGAAAAACCAACGAGATTACCCACCTGGCGTTAGGCTAGGCGTCAAAATAGCGGGGAACGGCACCCTGGGTATACATAAGATAAAGAGAGACGTAACACAAAAGTGTGGGCGTCTCTTTTTCTGTTACTGTTTACGGGCAGGAACCTCGTAAACAGTAACAGAAAAAGAGACTATTATGCGGACCTGTTTATGGCAATAATAAGGAAAGGTATATATGAAAAGACAATATTGGATGATCTTAATTTTAATTATTATTTTAGGTCTTACCCTGGGGATGCTTTTATTTTTCCGGCGGGAGAAGGACGAACAGGTTCTTATTAACCGGGCGATGGCGGCAAAAATGGCGGTTTTGGCACAAAAGGGAACGGAAGGGCTAAAAAAGGCTTCAGAAACGGATGAGGGGCAGCCCTGGTATACTTATTACATAGAAGAAGCAGTGAAAAGCTGCGGAATGGATGGGAGCGGAGATGACTTTGGGGCGATGGATCT
>JAGZDD010000134.1 GCA_018369015.1 Clostridiales bacterium
ATGGAGCGGGGCTTAAAGCTCCCGTATGTCATTGGTGTTTCAGCTGGTTCCTGCAATGCGGTCGATTATGTTTCCGGACAAATTGGCCGGACAAAGGAGTGTATGATTGATGCTCAGAAGGAATACAACTATATTAATATGAAAAACTTTTTCAAGACCGGTTATCTATTTGATATGGACATGGTGTTTGACCGCTTTCCAAATGAACTTGTTCCTTTTGATTTTACTGCTTATTCAAATTCGGATATACGGTGTGTGATGACGGCCACCAACTGTCAGACCGGGATGCCTGTATATATTGAAGAAAAAAAGGATAGAAAGCGGATGATGGATGCCTGCCGGGCCTCCTCAAGCCTTCCCTTTGTGGCGCCCATTGTCCGGGTGGACGGTATTCCAATGCTTGACGGAGGCTTGTCGGATTCTATTCCTGTAAAAAGGGCGATGATTGACGGCTACCGGGATAATGTTCTTATTCTTACAAAGGTTAAGGGCTATAGAAAGCCGGACGGCCCGGGAAAAACCTATAAAATGGCCCAGGTTGCCTATAAGCAGTATCCCCATCTTGTCAATGCGTTGAAATATAGAAACCAGTCTTACAATAAAACGCTGGATTACATTGAAAAGCTGGAAGAACGGGGCAAAGTTTTTGTGATCCGCCCGCAATTTGACGGTGCGGGCCGGGTGGAACGGGATGAAAAGAAGCTGAATATTTTTTACCAGCATGGCTATGATTATATGAAAGCTAATTATGACAGGCTTTTAGACTGGCTTCAAACAAAAGCAGACCACTAAGAAAAAAATGAATGATTTTAAAAGATGGATAAAAGGAGAAAATGGGATGATTACAGATAAAGAAATTGCCCGTATTAATGAGCTTTACCATAAATCTAAAAATGAAGGACTGACGCCGGAGGAAAAGGAAGAACAGGCCCAGTTAAGAGGCGCTTATATTGCGGCTGTCCGCAAAAATTTGCGGGCGAACCTTGAAAACATGGATATCCAGTATCCTGACGGCACTGTGGAGCAGGTCAAGGATCGTTTAAAAAAGAAAAATAAATATATACATTAATAAAATGAATCGACAGTTTGATGAAAAACAGGCTTTGCGTATGTATATGAAAGGCTTGCGCAGCCAGCTTACGAAGGCAGAAGTATCCGTAAGGAGCGCGGAGGTTTGCAGACATATTCTGGAGGGAAGCTTTTATAAAAGGGCTAAAGCAATTCTGGCTTATTACCCGATCGGCAATGAGGCAGATGTGCGGCCTGTTTTAGAGCAGGCGCTGGCTGATGGGAAGGCTGTGGGCCTGCCGAGAGTTTTGGACGCCAGGCGGATGGAATTTTACAGGGTGATAAGCCTTAATGAGCTTGAACCCGGGCCTATGAAGCTTATGGAGCCGGAAAAAAATTGTCCAAGGATTGTCCTGTCAGAGGATAGGTGTCTTTTAAAGCCAGCGCTCATGCTTGTTCCCGGACTGGCATTTTGTCTGTATAGCGAAGGGGAAAGCGAAAACATAGCGGATGGCAGTGCCGCTTTTATAGGACGTATGGGCTATGGCGGCGGATTTTATGATACATGGCTTGATAATTTTTACAGACAATGCGGGGGATCACCGGTTAAGAGGGCGGCTGGTTTAATAATGCCTGACCGTAAAATGCACGAAAGCGATGCTGCAGCCATGCCATTAGTGACATGCGGCGTGGCTTATGACTTTCAGCTTGTAAAAGCCGCGGCTCTGCCTGCCAAACGCCATGACCAGAGACTACATATGCTTGTTACCGATAAAGGAATGATCACCAATCCCGCAAGGGGATAACTTGATGCCGTGAGGAACACGGCAAAAATAATGAACGCCGCTTCGCGGCATACCTGTATGCCCTAAAAAAGATGGGCAAAAATAATGAAAGGAGCAGAAAGAATGACGTTAAATGAAATCGGGGCTGCTGCCCAAAAAGCCTCCCGCTTTCTCGTGAAGCTTGGACAAAAGGAAAAAAATGAGGCGATTACAGCGGCCGCAAACGCTCTTCTTGAACACAAGGATATACTTACTGCGGCGAATGAAATTGATGTGAAAAATGCCCGGGATAAGGGCATGAAGGAATCGCTTGTTGACCGTCTTATGCTAACGGACGCCCGGATTAACAGTATGGCAAAGGGGCTGCTTGAGATTGCCGCTTTAAATGACCCTGTGGGTGAAATCGTAGAGTCGACGATACGGCCCAATGGCCTTGAGGTGTGTAAAAAAAGGGTGCCTTTAGGGGTTATTGGAATTATTTATGAATCCCGGCCGAATGTAACTGCCGATGCCTTCGGCCTTTGCTTTAAGGCGGGCAATGCGGTTATTTTAAAGGGCGGAAGTGATGCAATTAATTCCAATACGGCTATTGTTTCAGTGCTTCGTACGGCCCTTTGCGACTATGCAAAAACTGGCGGAATCGATGGGGCGCTTTTAGCGGACTGTATTTTACTTATCGAGGACACGAGCCGCGAAACGGCCCGGGAATTTATGCGCCAAAACCGCTATGTCGATGTTTTGATTCCCCGGGGCGGCGCAGGGCTTATACGCACGGTTGTGGAAAATAGCACAATCCCTGTCATTGAAACGGGAACCGGAAATTGCCATGTGTATGTGGATGAAAGCGCGGATATTGATATGGCGGTAAAAATTATCGAAAACGCCAAAACTCAAAGAACCGGCGTGTGCAATGCCTGCGAATCCTTAGTGATCCATAAAAACATTTTAAACGAAGCATTTCCTAAAATATGTGAGGTATTAAAAAGCCACGGCGTAGAAATCCGGGCGGATGAGGCGGCGCGCAGTGTTGTCGGCGGCCTTAAGGCTGCCTGTGAGGAAGATTTTGGCACGGAGTATTTAGATCTTATTATTTCTGTAAAAACAGTGGCCTCTCTTGATGAAGCGATTGAACATATTAATATATATAACACAAAACATTCGGAAACGATTGTGACAAAGGATTATGCCAATGCCCGCCGGTTTTTAAATGAGATCGACGCTGCGGCGGTTTATGTCAATGCATCTACACGTTTTACCGATGGCTTTGAATTTGGCTTTGGGGCGGAGATTGGTATTAGTACTCAGAAGCTTCATGCCAGAGGGCCGATGGGGCTTAAAGAGCTGACAACGACAAAATATGTCGTTTATGGTGATGGACAAATCCGACAGTGACCTGTATAATAGTTAAAGTATTTTAGTAACTATTCAGCCATGCATCCCGGATTCACGCAGCTAACGCAGCTCACCGCCGCATACGCGGCTGAATCCTCGATTATGGCGTACCGCAGGAATTGCCTGTATGGCGTGAAAAAGGCTTAGAAAGAGGTAAAATATGGATTTTCAAAACGACGAAGCATTGAGGCAAAAGGAGATTATTGCCGAATTAAGAAACCGCTTTGAAAAAGAATATAAAGAAACTGGCAAAAAAAAGACCTATTGCTGTACAACCTTTGGCTGTCAGATGAACGCGAGAGATTCTGAGAAGCTTTCAGGTATTTTAGAGTCCATCGGTTATGAGAGGGTGGAGGAAGAAGACGCGGATTTCGTTATTTATAATACATGTACAGTTCGTGAAAATGCCAATCTTAAAGTATACGGCCGCTTAGGAACATTAAAAAAAATTAAGGAAAATCGGCCGGGGATGCTTATTGCCCTGTGCGGCTGTATGATGCAGGAGCCGCAGGTTGTCGAAAAGCTTCGCAAAAGCTACCGCCATGTGGATATCATTTTTGGCACGCACAATATTTATAAGCTGGCTGAGCTGATCCGTGACCGGCTTGACTTTGGGGCGATGATTATAGATGTGTGGAAGGATACGGATAAAATCGTTGAGGAGCTTCCTCAGCACCGCAAATACGCTTTTAAATCGGGCGTCAATATTATGTTTGGCTGTAATAATTTTTGCAGCTATTGTATTGTTCCCTATGTGCGCGGACGGGAGCGGAGCCGCAGGCCGGAGGATATTATCAGCGAAATCCGCAAAGATGTGGCAGACGGTGTTGTGGAGGTCATGCTTCTTGGGCAGAATGTTAATTCCTACGGGAAAAATCTGGAAAATCCCATAAGCTTTGCCAGGCTTTTAACCGAGGTTGAAAAAATTGACGGCCTTTCGCGTATCCGTTTTATGACCTCCCATCCCAAGGATTTATCCGACGAGCTTATTGAGGTTATGGGAAAATCGAAAAAAATATGCCCCCATCTTCATCTGCCTTTGCAGTCGGGAAGCAGCCGTATTTTGAAGCTGATGAACCGGAAGTATACAAAAGAGGATTACTTAACTTTAGTGGATAAAATACGGAAAGCCTGTCCGGATATTTCACTGACCACAGATATTATTGTCGGGTTCCCGGGAGAAACGGAGGAAGATTTTGCCGAGACCATGGATGTTGTCGAAAAAGTGCGCTATGACAGCGCTTTTACATTTATTTACTCCAAGCGCAATGGTACGCCGGCAGCCGCCATGGAAAACCAGGTGCCGGAGGATGTGATTAAGGACCGGTTTGACCGTCTGCTGTCAAGAGTCCAGTCGATTGCGGCGGATGTATGCGCAAGGCATGAGGGCCAGGTGATGGAGGTCTTAGTAGAGCAGACAAACCATCAGGAGCCCGGACTTGTGACCGGACGTCTTGGCAATAATACAGTGGTTCATTTTCCGGGCGATGCGTCCATGATCGGGAAGCTGGTTTCGGTACGCTTAAAGGAATGTAAAGGCTTTTATTATATCGGAGAGCCGTACAAAAACGAGGTATGAATATGAATAAAGGAATTAAAGTGACAGATATTTTTGCATCCAATGTGTTCGACGATGCAGTAATGCGGGAAAGACTGCCAAAAAGAATTTACGCAGAGCTTAAAAATACCATGAATAAAGGGGTGGAGCTGGATAAGCATGTGGCAGATGTGGTTGCCAATGCGATGAAGGACTGGGCCATTGAAAAAGGGGCAACCCATTACAGCCATTGGTTCCAGCCGCTGACCGGCTATACTGCGGAAAAGCATGACGCATTTTTAACCCCGGCCGGTGACGGCAACATTATTATGGAATTTTCCGGCAAGGAGCTGATTAAGGGAGAGCCGGACGGTTCGTCTTTCCCTTCCGGCGGTCTTCGGTCGACCTTTGAGGCCAGGGGCTATACGGCCTGGGATCTGTCCTCACCGGCCTTTATCCACGAGGCGCCGACGGGAGCTGTCTTATGTATTCCTACAGTATTCTTTTCCTATACCGGAGAAGCTCTGGATAAAAAAACACCGCTTTTGCGTTCTATGGAGGCTATTGACAAACAGGCGCTTCGGATTGTCCGCTTGTTTGGGAATACAACCGCTTCTAAGGTGACAACCTCAGTCGGTGCCGAGCAGGAATATTTCCTTGTAGACAAGGATACATATATGAAGCGCAAAGACCTTATTTTTGCGGGCCGCACCCTCTTTGGCGCTCCGGCGCCCAAGGGCCAGGAAATGGATGATCATTATTTTGGCATTATTAAGGAGCGGGTTGCCGCCTACATGAGCGATCTTAACGTGGAGCTGTGGAAGCTGGGCGTGACAGCTAAAACCCAGCACAATGAAGTGGCTCCGGCACAGCATGAGCTTGCCCCGGTATACGCGACGACAAACATTGCCACAGACCATAACCAGCTTGTTATGGAAACAATGAAAAAGGTGGCGCTGCGCCACAATCTTGTCTGCCTGCTCCACGAAAAGCCTTTTGATGGAGTGAATGGCTCAGGAAAGCATAACAATTGGTCCATGATTACGGATACAGGGATCAATCTTTTAGACCCGGGAAAGACACCCCATGAAAACCGCCAGTTCCTTTTAATTTTATCCGCTATATTAAAGGCTGTGGACGAATATGCGCCGCTGCTTCGGGAGTCGGCGGCCAATCCGGGCAATGATTACCGTCTTGGCGCCCATGAGGCTCCCCCGGCGATTGTTTCCGTATTTTTGGGAGAGCAGCTTGAGGATGTATTAAACCAGCTTTGCGAAAAAGGCGAGGCCACCAGCTCCAAAGAAGGCACCAATGCCAATATCGGCGTTTCCACGGTGCCTAAATTTAAGATGGACGCAACGGACAGGAACCGTACATCGCCATTTGCCTTTACAGGAAATAAATTTGAGTTCCGTATGGTTGGGTCTTCGGCCTCTATTGCGGACGCCAATATTGTCCTTAATACGATTGTGGCAGAAACGCTGTGTCAGGCTGCGGATCTTCTGGAAAGCTCATCAGATGTAGAAATGGCGGCCCATGACCTTATAAAAAAATGGGTCAGCGAGCATATCCGTATTATTTTTAACGGCAATGGCTATTCTGAGGAGTGGGTAGCTGAGGCGGCGCGGCGCGGCCTTCCGAATATTACAAATATGGTCGACGCCGCCGGCTGCCTGACAGATCCGAAAACGATTGAGCTGTTTGAACGCCATAACGTATTGACAAAGGTTGAACTGGCCGCCCGCGAGGAGGTTGCCTATGAAATTTATTCTAAGGCGGTCAATATAGAGGCGCGGACAATGATCGATATGGCGAAAAAAGAAATTATTCCAGCGGTGATTAAATATACGACAACAGTGGCAGATTCTATACGCAGCGTGGAGGCTGCCGGATATGATGCCAGCGTACAGCGTATTGTTATGTCCGACTGCTCGAAATATTTAAAGGCGATGAATGACGCCCTGATCCAGTTAGAATCAAGCGTGCGGCATGCTGCTTCCTTTGAAATTTTTAAAGACAGGGCGGTGGCCTGCCGGGATGAGGTGTGTCCGGCAATGAAGGCGCTTAGAAGCCCTGCGGATGCGCTGGAGCGTATTGTTGATGAAAAGGAATGGCCATTCCCGACCTATGGCGATTTAATGTTTAATGTATAATGTCATCGGATAGGGGAAGAGTTTCTTCCCCTATCCGATGACCGCGATACCTCGGTCATCTCACGGCGTTGCCGCTCGATGACCGTTGCCCGTCGGATGCCCGCTCGTGCAGGCACGGCGTTCGCCCTACGGGCGTATCGCACATAAAACTGGGGGTATCGGAAAATAACTGTTTTCCGGTATCCCCTTTTGGAGACTTTTAGTCAAAAGAGAAGGAGCTTAAAACATGGCACCATTAACACCAATGATGCAGCAATATGTAAATACGAAGGAGCAGTATAAAGACTGTATCCTTTTTTACCGTCTGGGTGATTTTTATGAAATGTTTTTTGATGATGCGATCACTGCATCCAGGGAGCTTGAAATCACTTTGACAGGGAAGGACTGCGGCCAGGAGGAGCGGGCACCGATGTGCGGTATTCCCTACCATGCCGTGGATTCCTACTTAAATAAACTTGTTTCCAAGGGTTATAAGGTAGCCATCTGTGAGCAGATGGAGGACCCAAAGCAGGCCAAGGGGCTTGTTCGGCGGGAGGTCATAAGGATTGTAACCCCGGGAACGAATTTGAGTATGCAGGCCCTTGATGAAACGAAAAATAATTATCTGATGTGCATTATTTATATGGACGACAGCTTTGGCATTTCCATTGCGGATGTATCGACGGGCGATTATTATGTCACAGAGGTGGACTCTGATAAAAAGCTCATGGATGAAATTACGAAATTTTCTCCGGCCGAGATTATTCACAATGACTATTTTTGCATGAGCGGCGTAGATTTGACGGATATTAAGGAGCGGATGAACATTGCAGTTTCAACCCTGGACGCCTGGTATATTGATGATGAACAGTGTAAAGAGCGGCTAAAGCGCCATTTTAAAGTTTCAATGCTTGACGGCCTTGGCCTTAAAGACTATCCGGCGGGTATTATTGCCGCTGGCGCGCTTTTGCAATATTTATATGAAACCCAAAAAAATTCCCTTGTACATTTGACCCATATTACACCCTATAATTCAAGCAAATACATGATTATTGACAGCTCTACCCGCCGCAACCTTGAGCTTTTGGAAACGCTCAGGGAAAAACAGAAGCGGGGATCGCTTTTGTGGGTGTTAGATAAGACAAAAACTGCCATGGGCGCCCGGCTTTTGCGCACATGGATCGAGCAGCCTTATATTGATAAGGAGCGCATTGAGCGCAGGCTGGATGCTATTGAGGAAATTAACAAAGAGCTTATTAACCGGGATGAAATCCGGGAATATTTAAACCCGGTCTACGATCTGGAACGTTTGATCAGTAAAATTAGCTGCAAGACGGCAAATCCCCGGGATCTTATTGCCTTTAAATCGTCTCTGGCTATGATTCCGCCGATTAAATATATTATGAAAAATTATAGCTGCCAGGAGCTTGTATCGATTTACAAAGCGATGGATGGCCTTGAGGATATATGTAAGCTCATTGAGGATTCTATTAACGACGATCCGCCGATCGGACTAAAAGATGGCGGGATTATTAAGGATGGCTTTAATGAGGATATTGATAAATACCGCCACGCAAAAACAGAAGGAAAGCAATGGCTTTCAGAGCTGGAACTAAGAGAGAGGGAAAAAACGGGGATTAAAAACCTCAGGGTAAAATTTAACAAGGTGTTCGGTTATTATCTGGAAGTGACTAATTCCTATAAAGATCTGGTACCCGATACATGGATGCGCAAACAGACATTGACCAATGCGGAACGCTATATTACGCCGGAACTTAAGGAGCTTGAGGATATGATCCTGGGCGCTGAGGACAAGCTGTTTTCCATGGAATATGACCTGTTTGCCATGATCCGGGATAAAATTGCCGGAGAAGTGGCAAGAATACAGACAACCGCCAAGGCGCTGGCCCGCATGGATGTCCTGGCTTCCTTAAGCCTTGTGGCCGAGCGGAATAATTATGTCCGGCCGCGGATTAATACAAGGGGAGTCATTGACATTAAAGGCGGGCGCCACCCTGTTGTGGAAAAAATGGCCGGGGGCCAGATGTTTATCGAGAATGATACATACCTGGACAATAACACCCAGCGCATTTCTATTATTACAGGGCCAAACATGGCGGGAAAATCTACATACATGCGCCAGAGCGCCCTGATTGTGCTTATGGCCCAGATGGGGAGTTTTGTGCCTGCCGTATCGGCCGATATTGGGATTGTGGACCGTATTTTTACAAGAGTCGGTGCCAGCGACGACCTGGCCAGCGGTCAGAGTACCTTTATGGTGGAAATGACCGAGGTTGCCAATATTTTAAGAAATGCCACGAAAGACAGCCTTTTAATTCTTGACGAAATCGGCCGGGGAACAAGCACCTTCGACGGCCTGAGCATTGCCTGGGCTGTGGTGGAGCATATAAGCAACCCGAAGCTTTTAGGGGCGAAAACATTATTTGCGACCCATTACCACGAGCTGACAGAGCTGGAGGGCAAGCTGTCCAATGTGACTAATTACTGCATTGCCGTGAAGGAACAGGGGGACGACATTATTTTCCTGAGAAAAATTATCCGCGGCGGGGCCGATAAAAGCTATGGTATTCAGGTGGCCAAGCTGGCCGGGGTGCCAGACAGCGTTATTGCCCGGGCAAAGGAGCTTGTAGAGGAGCTTGTGAGCGCGGACATTACCGACCGGGTGCGCGAGCTCGGCGGCGCGCTGTCATCTCATCGTCCGGGAGGCTCAAATAAAGGTATCTTAGGTGAGCATGCTTTTGAAAATGACGGACAACTGTCAATTTTTGACTGCGGCCTGGGAGCCGAAGACAGAACTCCCGCCGGACAAGATTTTGAAGCCGGGGATAAGCTGGCCAAAAATCCAGGCGCGGCCAGCTCTGACACAGCTGGCGGGGGGCCTGAGCGCAGCGGACAAAATGAGATTCCCGCTGCCTGGACTCAGGTCATTGAGAAGCTAAAAAGTGCGGATATATCCCGGATGCGTCCTCTTGAAGCCATGCTTTTGCTGGATGAGCTTCAGCAAAAGCTTCAATAAGGCACGGCAAAGAATAAGGAAACCCCATAAAGGGATACCCTTATGCCGTGAGAGGCACGGCAAAGAGTAAGGAAAGGTGGAAAAGATGCGCCATATTAATGTGCTGGATTCGGAAACCATTAATAAAATCGCTGCGGGAGAGGTCGTTGAGCGTCCGGCCTCCGTTGTCAAGGAGCTTGTGGAGAATGCCATTGACGCTCATGCTACCGCGGTTACTGTAGAAATTAAGGATGGCGGGAGAAGCCTGATCCGGGTGACGGATAATGGCCAGGGCATTGAAAAAGAGGATATTCCTTTGGCGTTTTTGCGCCATTCCACGAGTAAAATCCGCTCCGCAGAGGATTTGCTCGTCGTAGCTTCCCTGGGCTTTCGCGGCGAGGCTTTATCGAGCATTGCCTCCGTAGCCCAGGTGGAGCTTGTCACAAAGACGCCAAAGGAGCTGACCGGGGTGCGTTATTGTATCGAGGGCGGGGAGGAAAAGATTTTTGAAGAAATCGGCTGCCCGGCAGGAACGACCATGGTTGTCAGAAATTTATTTTATAACACGCCGGCGCGCAGAAAGTTTTTAAAGTCCGATATGACGGAGTCCGGATATGTCAAAGATTTGCTTATGCGTCTCTCCCTTTCCCATCCGGAGGTGTCCTTTAAATTTATTAATAACCGCCAGAACCGTATCCATACGGCGGGGAATATGCAGCTTAAGGACATTATTTATAATATTTACGGCCGGGATATTACGGCAAATCTGCTTGAAATCAGCCAAAAATCAGCCAATATGGCAATTGCCGGCTTCATTGGGAAGCCGCTGATTTCCCGTGGGAACCGGGCGTATGAAAACTATTTTATAAATGGGCGGTATATTAAAAGCCCGGTCATTACAAAAGCCATTGAGGAAGCCTACAAAAATTTTGTTATGGTACATAAATATCCTTTTACAGCTTTTCACTTGAAAATTGACGCCTCTTT
>JAGZDD010000135.1 GCA_018369015.1 Clostridiales bacterium
AAAATGCCGGTCCGACACTCTCCTGGCAAATGCCTGGGGATTTAAAACAAATTGTGAAAAACAATCTACATAAATATAGTCATTCCCGGCGCCTTCCATTTTTATAAAATGAATCTCCTCTGCCATCGTTTTGCTCCAACTCCTATCCATTTGTCGGGTATATCATTATATGAAATAAAAAAAGAAATTATGACAAATCTAATGGAGATAGAAGCATGGGAGCAGTTCGTCATCATACCTTGGGTTTATCAAGTGGGCAGACACAGGGTCAAATAAATTTGCCCCTGCGTCTGCCCACTTGATAACTTTCATAGTACATATTTTCCACACTCTTACATACAATGGATATAGAATACAGGTGAAGGAGTAATCCATGCATCATAACATATCAATCCCTACAGATCCGGTACTGCGCCCTGCCCAGACAAATACCCAGTCACTTGGGCGGCTGAAAATATCACTGACAAACCAGACCGGATATACTCCGGTTCCTGGGGCAACGATTCGTGTTTCCTATACAGGCAATCCTGACCAGATCATCGAGGAGCTAACAACCAATGAATCCGGACAGACCGACACGGTTGAGCTTCCGACACCCAACCGGGATTATTCTCTGGAGCCGGAGGCAAATCAGCCTTATAGTGAGTACACGCTTTCCGTATCTGCCCCGGGATATGACACTCTTGTTGTTGCCGGCACCCAGCTTTTGTCCGGTGAAACAGCACTCCAGGATATACGCCTCGCTCCTCAGATCAACAATCTGTCAGCCAGCGATATTGTTATCCCCGCCCACACACTGTACGGGGAATATCCTCCCAAAATTGCGGAAACGGAAATAAAACCTGTTAATGAAAGCGGTGAAATCGTCTTAAGCCGTGTCGTTATCCCGGAAACAATTGTTGTCCACGCCGGGCCTCCTACAGACCCGGGAGCAAAGAATTATTATGTTCCTTACCGGGATTATATTAAAAATGTCGCCTCCAGTGAAATTTATGCGACATGGCCAGAAAGTACCATTACAGCCAATGTCCTGGCAATTATGTCTTTTACGCTCAACCGGGTATATACAGAGTGGTACCGGAATAAAGGTTATGATTTCACAATCACCTCGTCTACTGCCTACGACCATTTCTTTGTTTACGGAAGAAACATTTTTGAAAGTATTTCCCTTGTAGTGGATAATATTTTTACAAATTATCTCTCACGGCCCAATGTCCGCCAGCCGATTCTTACCCAATATTGTGACGGACAGAGGGTGAGTTGTCCGGACTGGATGAGCCAGTGGGGCTCCAAAGCCCTCGGCGACCAGGGCTACAGCGCCATCGAAATACTGCGCCATTATTACGGCGATTCCATGTATATCAACTCCGCTCCCCAGGTCAGCGGTATCCCATCTTCCTGGCCTGGCAGCAATCTAACCAATGGTTCCCGCGGCGAAAAGGTTCTTCAAATACAAGAGCAAATCAACCGAATTGCCCAAAATTATCCTGCAATCCCAACAATCGCTGCCGATGGTATATACGGCCCGGCAACGGCTGCTGCAGTAAAAAAATTCCAGGAAATCTTTAATTTGCCTGCCACAGGCGTAGTCGATTATCCGACCTGGTATAAAATCAGTCAGATCTACGTTGGCGTCAGCCGCATTGCGGAGCTTAACTAAAGCCGGCCCTTATCACGGGAACGAGCCGGAAACTGGCCGCCTGACGCTAAGTTATCCAACAGCCTGTCGGGAACATAATTGGATAGTTGAAGATTTTCTTTCCCTATCCACCGGACCTGCCACAGCCCGTTTACCACATTGCTGGTCTTCGCTCCGGCCGATGCTGCATGCCACTGGCACGCAGCACTACTATCCGTTGCCCAGAAAGAGGCTGCCCATGAAAACATGGCAGCCTCTTTCCGGATTTATTACATAAACTTTCATCCCGCGCTGTGCGCGGCGCCACCATGGATAAAAGCTGATTGCTCCGTACTGCGCGCTCTCGCAATTACCAACAGTTTGCAACAGCCTTTGTGCGGACAAACTGCAGACCATTTAACAATCCCATTGGCAAAGCTTTAAATTTACATGGTTTTCATCCTTAAAGGGAACGCCCTCATCCATGAGAAGCTCTCTTTGCTCCCACCAGCCCGGCACAAGGCGGCCGCTATGATTGACAACCCTGTGGCACGGATAATCTCCGTAATACGAGGCCATTTTAAGTACGCGGCCTACAAGCCGGGCATTTTTATCCCTGCCAATAAGCTTTGCAATCTGGCCGTAAGTCGCTGTATTCCCTCTGGGAATCTCTTCGACAACGGATAGGATTTCATAAATAAGGTCATCCTGTAAAATACTTCTCATAAAAATACTTCTCCCGTATCTGGTACTTTTCTTTTTCGGCAATGCTTTCATCGTTTAATCAATCATACGTTTTCCCTGCCGGAATACTTATATTTTCGTAAAATGCGTCCAAATATAAGGCAAATCGCAGTTCCTGTTATCCCAAGAACAAACATCACGATTGCCGCCCCTGAGCCTTTTCCGGTGCCAAATACCGCTCCAAGAACCCCTTCGGAATAAGCCGAGGCCATGACCGGCTCGAAAATTTTGTCGACCATCGCGCCTCCGGCAAGCAGGCCAAGAGGGATTGTAAAAAATTGCAGGGTATTCCGGCAGGAATATACGCGGCCTTGCATTTCTACAGGAATCGTTGTCCTTAAAACCACATCCAGATTGGTATTCATCAGCGGAACCAAAAGCCAGCCAACGATTTGGCCAACGCACCACAAAACAGGCGTTTTTCCAAAAGCCAGCATAAAATTTTCTGTTCCAAGGGAAAACAGCATTGTCAGCCGTATGACTTTAATACGGTCTTTAGGCGCAGGAAGCGCCGTGGCCACAAGGCTTCCCACAAGCGTTGAAATTCCAGCGCAGGATGTAACAATACCTAAAATCCTCTCTCCGCCATTTTCTCTTGGCAGTATAAGCGCCGGCAAAACCGCATCAAATGCCGATGCCACAAAATTTACGCCTGCAAGGAAAAGAATTAACACAAGAATCATTTTATTATTTTTCAAATATTTTAACCCCGAGCTTGCCGCGGCAAAAATACTTTCCCGTCTGCCAACATTTTTCTCCTCTGGAGCTGGGAGCTTTACCCCAAAAAGTAATGCAAAAAACGCTGCCACAAAGGTAGCCAGATCTACAAAAATAACAGCCTCCATTCCGCCAAATGAAAAAACGGCAGTGGCCAGAACCGGATTTAATATTGTAATAAGGGAATTGGAGAAGGATCTTAAGCCGCTCGTTTTCTGGTAATACCTTTTGGGCGTAATCATTGTCATAGCCACATCGCTTGCCGGCTGCTGTACGGTATTCATTAATCCATTAACGGCATTAAGAATATAAATATGTACAGGCGCAAGCAAGCCTGCCCTAAGCCAGACCAAAACTGTAACTGTACAGCAGGCTGCAAAGGTATCACACACAAGCATGACCTTCTTTTTATCCCAGCGGTCACTGAGCGCCCCGGCAAAAATGCTCATCAGTACGTAGGGCGCGTAGGTGCAAATCGATAAAAGTGCCGTCTGCAAAGCGGACCCCGTCTTTTCATACAGCCACAGTGTCAGCGCAAAGCTTGTCATAGCGCTTCCCAGCTGGGAAAGTGACTGGGTACTCCATAAAATAATAAATGTGTTTAATTCCTTTATTGTATTTTTCATTTCTATACTTTGCTCCTTTGATTTTATTCAATATCATCAAGTCGCAAAGCCCGAGGACCAATCATGGTAAAACTGTCCTCCATGCAATGTCCTCAAACCTTGCATGGAGCATTTGCAATACACAAAAGCATTATAAACACCTCAATTCTTTTTCAAATCCAAAAGCATAGCTGCCCCGCTATTATAGCTTTTCTATAAAATGGCGCTTGCTCTCATTCCAATATTTTTTATACACGCGTTCCTCATTGCCGTCTAAATTTAACTGGTACATCCGAAATGTCACTAAAAAGTTTTTAGGCATCCATAATTCCTCATAGGAATACTGATATTTCATTCCCACCTGTATCATAACGCCCCCGCTTCTTGGATTATTTACGTCATGGGTCGCTGTAATATATGGAATACCGTCCTTTTTTACCTGCTGTATAACAGCCCTGGCAGCCTCCGTAACAATCCCCCTGTGCCAAAATTCCTTTTTTAATCCATAGCCAAAATCATGGCTGTCATCCATGTCTACCTTTATATAGCCCACTGGCCTGTTGCTTTCCTTTAGACAGACCGCATAAGCATAAGCCTGGGATCGGTTATAATTTGACACATAGCGTTCCTCATAAAACCTTTTCGCCTCATCGATACTCTTTAACGGCTCCCAGGGCAGAAATTTATTAACATCTTCATCCGCAAGAATCTGATACAGCGCTTCAATATCCGCCTGCATAAATTTTCTTAAAATCAAACGCTGCGTTTCTAAGGTTGGGGTATTTAAGATTGATGTGTTCATTTTGAAACCGCCTCCATTCCATCTTGTTCCTTTAAAATAATATCCAGAGCATACTATTTTTAAATCAGTCTTATTTCAGGGCCTAACTGACAACTACCTAAAAAACTAGCTTTCCTCTCTTAATAAAGAATACATTTTCATATCCAGAACCTTTCCATTCTTTACAGCATTTTTTCTCAATGTACCTTCATATTGAAATCCTGCTTTTTCAAGCACTCTGCAGGACGCTTTGTTATAGGCAAATGGCTCTGCATAGATACGGATAATATTGCTTTTTCTAAAAACATATTCACAAATTTGTTTAACAGCTTCGGTCGTAATCCCCTTGCCCCAGTATTCTTCTGCGATATAATATCCTAATTCAGCGGTCTGCCAGTGAATGTTGCTCTGACGAAAAACTCCAATACTTCCGATCGCTTTATTATCTATTGTGACAGCAAATGAAAATATATCATTTTTATCTGCTGACAGCATAGCAGAAATAAAATCCGTTCCATCCTGTTGTGTATAGGGATAGGGCAGGCCGTCACGAAGATTGTCCTGCACTTTTTTGTTTGAAATCACTGCCGCTAAATCTGCGGCATCGGATAACTCCCATTTTCTTATTTTACAAACCATTTTTACTCCTTTAATAAGTACGCCATTTTTTAATTACATTACTGCTATTGAGCTGCGTTTTAGCCATTTAAAGTTTTCCGTAGAATAAAAAATAGGCCCGGGAAAAAGCATTGACGCCATTTCCCGGGATTTTATCCGTTTATTCCCACTCAATCGTCGCACAAGGCTTCGGGCTTAAATCATAGCATACCCGGTTCACGTTAGGAACCTCCCGAAGAATCCTGTCGGTAATCTTTAGCAGCACATCCCAGGGCACCTGCTCCACAGTGGCCGTCATGGCATCTACTGTATTCACTGCACGAAGAATCACCGGGTAATCAAAACACCGCGCATTATTTTTCACGCCAACAGACTTGAAATCCGGCACAATGGTAAAATACTGCCACACCTTCGTGTTAAGGCCTGCTGCCGCAAACTCCTCGCGCAAAATCGCATCCGATTCCCGCACGGCCTCAAGCCGCTCTTTTGTAATGGCCCCAAGGCAGCGTACGCCAAGGCCGGGGCCAGGGAAAGGCTGCCGGTAAACCATATCGTCAGGCAGGCCAAGCGCCTTGCCACAGGCGCGGACCTCATCCTTAAAAAGCATCTTTAACGGTTCCACAAGCTCAAAATTCATATCCTCCGGCAGGCCGCCCACATTATGATGGGACTTTACAATCTTTGCCGTCTTTGTACCGCTTTCGATAATATCGGGATAAATCGTTCCCTGGCCAAGACACTCAATCCCCTCAAGCTTTCTAGCTTCCTCTTCAAAAACACGGATAAATTCACTGCCAATGATTTTACGCTTTTTCTCCGGATCTGAAACCCCGGAAAGCTTCCCTAAAAAGCGCTCTGACGCATCAACATAAACCAGGTTTGCATCCATTTCATCTTTAAAAACACGGATAACACTTTCAGATTCCCCTTTACGCATCAGGCCGTGATTCACATGGACACATACAAGCTGTTTGCCAATCGCTTTAATCAGCAATGCAGCCACTACAGAGCTGTCCACACCGCCAGACAGGGCCAGAAGGACTTTCCGCCCGCCGATCTGCTGGCGCAAAAGCTCCACCTGGTCGGCAATAAAATTCTCCATATTCCAGTTTTTCTCCGCCTTGCATGTATCGAACAAAAAGCGGTTTAACGTCTCTGTTTTGTCAGCCGGCCACTGCTCTAAAGCTTCTACGGCTTTTACATCGGTATAACCGTTAGCCGGCTGATGATCCACAGCCAGGACTGGCAGGCCGCACCTGTAAATTTCTTCAGCCACATCAATGGCAGCGCCATCAACAACTCTGTTTTTGCCGCCGTTTAAAATAATTCCCTTGACGCCGGGCAGACGTTTTAGCTGCGCTTTCGTAATATCGTGGGGGTGGATCTCGCTGTAAACGCCCAGCGCACGGATTTCCCGGGCAAGTGCCGCATTTTCTTCACTTCCCAAATCCAAAATAACAATCATGTCCTGTTTCATTAGTATACACCTCTCCTTTTCCATAACTATTCTTCCTGCGGTACCAGCTTTTTACGCCCATGAGCAAATCTGCGCATAAATATCATAATAATATTCATCAGCGGATAAGTAATGGCAATAATCGGCAATACAAAAAGCATACGCCACTGGAAAACGCTTGTCACGCTGAAGAAGCCTCCAAAAAGCAGCACTCCGCCGACAAACAGTACAACACATACAATACATAAAATCTTCCGTATCAGATTCAGAGGACTAGACACCTTAATAAGCACCATCATACTGATACAGCCGGCTACAAGCAGATTATACGTTGACAATATATCTGAGCTAAAGCCGAAGAAAATTCCAAGAAGCTGGTTGAGCAGCATGTCAATGACCATAACTACCGCCCCAGGAACCGCGACTCTTAAAACATTTTTAAGGAACCCGTCCTGAGTCACCGTTTCTGTCTGTTCCAGCGCCAGGATAAAGCTTGGAAGCCCGATAGCCGTCGCGCTGATTAAACTCAAATGGATCGGGATAAACGGGTAGGAACGCCCGATAATAATAAATATCACGCACAAAAGGACGGAGTAAATCGTCTTCGTCAAATACAGGGCACTGACTCTCTCGATATTAGAGATGATCATTCGGCCCTCGCGGACAATATCCTTCATACATGCAAAATCCGAATCCAGCAAAACGATATGAGCCACCTGCTTGGCCGCGTCAGAGCCGGCAGCCATGGCAATACCGCAATCGGCATCCTTAAGGGCCAGAACGTCATTGACGCCGTCGCCAACCATGCCGACCACCCGGCCATTGGCCTGGTAAGCTTTAATAATACGCTGCTTCTGCTCCGGGGTCACACGGCCATAAACCGTATAATCCTCCACAACTTCCCGAAGATCCGCGTCGTCTTCCGGAAGCTGGGTCGCGTCGACATATTTTTCACCGTTATTTAATCCGGCCTCCACAGCAATGTGGGAAACTGTCGCCGGATTATCGCCGGAAATAACCTTCACATCCACATTCTGACTGGCAAAGTATTCAAAAGTCGCCCTGGCCTCTGTACGTATACAATCTGAAATAAGTATAAGGCCTAAGGGGGCGATCCCCTCCACAAGTTCTTCCTCACTGGAAACGCGGGCTGCGCTGGCCAGCAAAAGGACACGCAGCCCCTTTTCCGAATACGCCTCTACCCGCTCGGCCAAAGATTCATTCCCCTTCATAATAAACTCTGGCGCGCCGAGCACATAAGCGCCGTGATCCTTAAAGCTGATGGCCCGGTACTTGCGGGCCGATGAAAAAGGGATCGCATCCAAAACCTCCCACTCTGATGTCTTTGTAAAATAATTCATCAGCGCGGTCTGGGTATTATTCACATCATCAAAAGCAAAGGAAATCTCATTCATAATCGTTTTGATTTCCTCAACATTTTTCTCGCCAAGAGGAATGAGCTGCGTCACCTCAAGCTCCCCGGTTGTAATCGTTCCTGTCTTATCCGTACAAAGCACGTTCACCCGGGCAAGAGCCTCAATAGCCTCCATTTCCTGGACAAGCGCCCGCTTCCCCGCCAGACGGCCAACGCCGAGAATAAAGGAAATACTTGTCAAAAGCACAAGGCCCTCCGGAATCATGCCGATCACTCCGGCAACCGTATTGACAAGGGCATCGGAGAGCGTTGTTCCGTCGACACTCCTCTGGGATAAAAACAGCAATATTCCTACCGGGATAATAATAAAACCGACAACTTTAATAATTCGTTTAATCGAATCCTGCATCTCTGAGGTCGCCCGTTTTTTATCCTTTGCCTGGTTTGCAAGCACGGTCGCATAATTGTCTTTTCCAACATGCTCTACCCGGGCAAGACCACTGCCGGCCACAAGGAAGCTTCCCGAAAATAACGTATCTCCCGGCTTTTTCTTAACCGGCCGGGATTCTCCCGTAATCATGGACTCATTGACCTCAATACCCGCAGATTCTAACACAATGCTGTCCGCGCTGATCTGATTTCCGCTTTCTACCGCAATCACATCATCCATAACAATCTGGTCAATGGGAATCTCCTTCTTTTCCCCATCTCTGAGGACAGTCGCCTTTGTCGCTGTAATCACCGACAGCCCATCCACCAGCTTTTTAACCTTTAATTCCTGAAAAATACCGATAATCGTATTAATGATAATAATCGCCATAAAGGTCAGATTCTTAATCTGACCCGATAATATAACAAGGCAGCCCAAAAATATATTCAAAAAGTTGAAATAGGTCAGGGAATGGGTACGTATAATCTCCCCTGTCGTCTTGGACACACTTGTATTTGTTTCATTGATAAGGCCCTTCGCAATCCTTTCCTGAACCTCTTTTTTAGAAAGGCCCGTATAGGTTTCTTTTTCCATACAATCATCTTTCCTTATTACTGCCGTGTTTCCCGCGGCAGCCCCTTCCTTACAATTCGTAAGGTGTTGTCTGATAAACAAAATAATTCAGCCAGTTAGAATAAATCAACATCCCGTGGGAGCGCCATGTCAGCACCGGCGCCTTTTGCGGATCGTCGTCAGGGAAATAATGCTTTGGTATTTCCGGATTCATTCCCTTATTCAAATCGCGGATATACTCCTTCTGAAGCGTATCTGTATCATACTCAGAATGGCCCATCACAAAAAACTGGGAGCCAGTCTCATTGCCCACAAGATATACCCCGGCTTCATCTGAATCCGCCATAATCTTAAGCCCCGGAACTTTTTCAATATCGCTGGCATACACGGCCGTATGTCTTGAATGAGGCACATTAAAGCATGCGTCTAAGCCCCTGAAAAGTCTGGACTTTGGATTAAGCATCCGGTGTCTGAATATTCCGGAAAGCTTTTGGGGAAGCACATGCTTTCCAATACCATAATGATAATAAAGCCCGGCCTGTGCCCCCCAACAAATATGAAACGTTGAATGGACATGCGCCTTGCTCCACTCCATAATCTGGCAAAGCTCCTCCCAGTATTCCACATCTTCAAAAGCCATCATTTCCACAGGAGCCCCGGTAATAATCATTCCGTCATATTTATGCACCTTAACCTCATCAAAGGTTTTATAAAATGCCAGCATATGCTCCTCAGAGGTATGCCTGGCCGTATAGGTGGACGTCTGCATCAGATCAACCTCAATCTGGAGCGGGGTATTGGACAGACACCTTAAAATCTGTGTTTCTGTTTCAATCTTTGTAGGCATCAAATTTAATATAACAATTTTCAGCGGGCGTATATCCTGGGTCAGCGCCCGCTTATTCGTCATCACAAAAATATGTTCATCTTCCAATATCTGCCGCGCAGGAAGGTCGTCATTAATCTTAATAGGCATAATACAATACTCCTTCGCATTTATACGTAATCATACCGGGAAATAGACAGTCATCCGGTATCCTTAAAGCAAAAGCCATCTGCTTCCACCATTTATTATATAAATTCATGTTTAAAATATCAACAGCCATCCTCTTAAATATTCATTAAAACTTATGTAATATTCGCGGGCCACGCCGTCTCCCGGTCTGATCAAAACTTATTTGCTGCTCCCAGGCCAGCCTAAGACGCTCTGCTATTGGAGACGTAAAAACGTGATCCAGGGGTCATTTACTTGTCAGATGCCCGATATTTTTTATAAGCACGGAAATACTTCCGTCGGCATTAGTGATAAACTCTACCACATCTTCATTGTTGTACTGTTCCATGGGAATACTGATTTCAATTCCGGTATCCGTTTTTATAAACTGGCGCTCAAACTTTTTAATCGTCTGCTTATTGACCGGCTTAATGACATCCTCGGCAATATGGTACTTTTCGATTTTCTCTTCAAAATCCCGGCACATATCTTCATTGTCCGCAAAAAGCTTCGTCTTTACCTCCTCTACGTTAAGACCGCCGCTTTCCTCAAAAGCATCGTAAATCACCTTCTTTGTTTCCATATTTCTGGAAACATTTCCCTCGTCAAAATATTTCTGGTTCACCTGATCCACAGCCTTTGTCACAATATTCAGCCGCGCCTTCTGTGAAAGCCTTCCATGGCATTTCAAATACAGCTCAGACATATAGTTTGTCTTTGCTCCGTTGACGTCATATTTTTTTTCAAGGAGCATAATATCAAAAGACGCCAGGTCAATCACCGCCGCCTCGGAAAGCTTTTGCCCTTCAGAGGGAAGAAGTGCCTTTTGCTTAATAATGTCATTGGTATTTTCCCCTAAATCTGATACAGTTAAAT